>NZ_JBAVYV010000328.1:0-13002 GCF_049588435.1 Ilumatobacter sp. | reverse complement strand
CTTGGGACCCCCGACCACGCGGAGCCCGTGGCGATGGAGGTGGTTGCCGATGGACAACGATCCGACGCCACCGACGGTGACGAGCGCATCGATGCCGGCATCGTCGAAGCGACCCAGGAGCTCGTGGGTGCGATCGACCTCGACCCAGGTTCCGTCGTCCTGGAGCACGGGAAACGCGGTCGGGTTCCCGCGATTGGTCGACCCGATGATCGTGCCACCCAGGTGTGAGATGCCGCGGACCGATTCTCGCGACAGTTCGATGAGTCCGCCGTCGGGGTACTCGTCGGGAAACATCAGACCGTTGAACCCGTCGCGGATGCCGACGACCTCCCAGCCGCGGTTCAGTGATGCGAGGGTCACCGAGCGGATGACCGCGTTGAGGCCCGGGGCATCGCCGCCACCGGTGCTGATCGCGACTCGCTGGATGTCTGTCACGCCCGACACCGTAGGTCACCCACCCCGGCGGGTCGCACGATCGGCCGTGGGTTCACACAGCGTTCAACATCAACCCATGCGGGTGGTCGAGATCCCGCCGTCGACCGGGATCGTGGCACCGGTGGTGAACGCTCCGGCTCGACTGGCCAGGAAGATCACGGTGCCGGCGATGTCCTCGGCGGTGCCGATGCGCTTGAGCGGGACGTGGTCGATCACGGCGGCGCGGCTGTCGTCGGACTCCAGCATGTACTCCATCATCTTCGACTCGAACGGTCCGGGAGCGATGGAGTTCACGGTGATGTGGCGGTCGACGACGTGGGCGCCGAGGTGGCGGGCGAGCATGTGCACGCCGGCCTTCGCCGCCGAGTAGCTGTAGTTGTCGCCGAGCGGGACGCGGATCCCGTCGATCGAACCGATCATCACGACGCGGGCGGGATCGTCGGCCGTGGCGCTACGTTCCAACTCGGGGAGCAGTTCCTGGGTGAGCATAAACGGGGCCTTCACGTTGATGTTCATCACCTTGTCGAACCCGACGTCCGGGAACTCGCCGAGCGGTGCACCCCACGCCGCTCCCGCGTTGTTCACCAGGAGGTCGACGGTGTCGGTGTGGGAGCGCAACGTCGCGGCGAATGCGGCCACGCCGTCGGGATCAGCGAGGTCCGCCGGAATCGAGATGCACGACGCCGTGTCGGAGAGTGCGTCGAGTTCGGCCGCCGCGGCGTCGCAGGCGTCGGCCTTGCGTGCGGTGATGAACGTCGTCACGCCGTTGGTGACGAGTCCGGCCGCGATCATGAACCCGATGCCTCGGGATCCGCCGGTCACCACGGCCACCTTGCCATCCAGGCCGAAGAGTTGCCCGACGTGCAGGTCGGAGGTGCCGGTGGAGCGGAACGTCGGCGGAGTCGAATCATTGGTCATCTCGTGGTGTGTACCGGGTTTGTGTCGTTGTCCGCGAATCGGATCGCCATCGGGCATGCTGGGGCGATGGAGAACCACGGTGAGGACGACGATCGAGTGACGACGACCCTGGAGGTCCGTCGCGACGCCGTCGGTGAGACGCGGCTCGTCACCGAGCCTCACGACCCGACCCATCTCGAGCCCGGTGACGTGCGACTGCGGATCGACCGGTTCGCCATCACGGCGAACAACATCACCTACGCCGTGTTCGGCGACATGCTCGGATACTGGGACTTCTTTCCGACCGGGGACGCAGAGTTCGGACGCGTTCCCGCGATGGGCTGGGCCACCGTGATCGAATCGCGCTCGCCCGACATCTCCATGGGACGCCGGTTCTACGGCTGGTTCCCGATGGCGTCGCACGTCGTGTTCACTCCGACGGCCACCGCGGACGGCTTTCGCGACGATGGAGCGCATCGTCGACAGCACGCACCGGTGTATCGGGCCTACGTCGCGACGGATGCCGATTCGATGTACCCGGCGGTCGATGCCGACTCGTCGATCGACGACGCCGAGGACCGTCACGCCCTGTTGCGCGGGCTGTTCATCACCGGATATCTGGCCGAGGAGTTCTTCGCCGACGGCGGTGGCACCGGCGAGCCGTACTTCGGTGCGGCGCGGGTGGTCGTCCTGTCGGCATCGTCGAAGACCGCGATCGGATTCGCCCAACGCGCAGCGATCCGCCCCGGCATCGAGGTCGTCGGAGTGACGTCGGCGAGCAACGTCGAGATGGTCGAGGCGCTGGGGTTCTACGACTCGGTCGTCACCTACGACCAGATCGACACCATCGCGACCGATGGAGGAGCGGTGTCGATCGACATGGCGGGGAACCCGGCAGCACTCTCTGCCGTCCATGCCCGTTTCGGTGACGATCTCGCCTACTCGATGACCGTCGGGCGCAGCCACCACGATGCCCCGCCGGTCGAGAGCGCGCAGATGGCGGGACCGGCACCGCAGCTTTTCTTCGCCCCGACCGAGGTCAGTCGACGAATCGAAGAGTGGGGTCGAGCCGAGTATGGGCGACGTTGCGCGCACGCCCTCGCCGAGTTCGTCTCGGGGAGCAGCACCTGGATGCAGGTCGAACACCGGCTCGGTGCCGAGCAGACACAGGCGGCCTGGGCCGACGTGCACGACGGGGTCGTCTCGCCCGACGTCGGTCTGATCGCCAACGTGGGTGGACGGTGAGCGCGCACTCGAGCCTGCTCGCCGGTCTTCCGGCTCCGTCCGATCGTCGCCTGGCGATCAAGGTCACGCCGGACGCGCTCCGTCGGATTCGTGGGCGCCATCCATGGGTCTACGACCGCTCGATCGAATCGGTCAACCACGACGACGGGGCCCCGGGGGACATCGGGATCGTGTTCGATCGCAATCGCAAGTTCGCCGCGATCGGACTGTGGGACCCGAACTCGCCGATTCGTCTCCGGATGATCCATGTCGGCGATCCGGTCAGCATCGACGCTCCATGGTTCGCGCAGCGGATCGCCGAATCGGTGCAGCGCCGACAGGTCTTGTTCGACCGTCACGTCGGGAGCGGTCGCGCCGTCCACGGTCCGGGCTATCGGGCGGTCAACGGCGAGAACGACGGGCTCCCCGCACTCGTGGTCGACGTGTACGACCACGTCGCGGTGATCAAGCTCTACAGCGAGATCTGGTACCCGCATCTTCCGGCGGTCGTCGACGGCGTCCTCGCCGCGACGGCGACGGACACGGTCGTGCTCCGTCTGGCGCGCAATCTGGAGCCGTTGGAGTCGTACGGTCTCGACGACGGTGACGTGATCGTCGGTGAGGTTCCCGACGGGCCCGTGCTGTTCAGCGAGGGTGATCTCACCTTCGAGGCCGACGTCCAACGCGGTCAGAAGACCGGTCACTTCCTCGACCAGCGTCTGAACCGGCTCGCGGTCGGAAAGATCGCCGGGGGCAAGCGAGTCCTCGACGTCTTCGCGTCCACGGGCGGATTCACGGTGCACGCTGCGGCGGGCGGGGCCTCGGCGGTCCATGCCGTCGACGCCTCCGAGCCCACCCTCGACGTCGCCCGACGCAACCTCGATCACAACGCCGACGTCCCGGCCGTCGCCGCGTGCTCGGTGACGACGCAGGTCGCCGATGCGTTCGATGCGATGGGCGCGCTCGCCCGTTCGGGTCGCCGCTTCGACCTGGTCATCGTCGACCCACCGTCGTTCGCCCAGAAGGCGGCGACGGTCGGCCGAGCTCGCGCCGCCTACGCCAAGTTGACCAAGCTCGCGATCGGGCTGATCGAGGACGGTGGGATCCTGGTGCAGGCCTCGTGTTCGAGCCGGGTGACCCCGACCGAGTTCTTCGACACGGTGACCGAGACCGCCGCCGAGCACGGAGCGACGTTCACCGAGCTCCGGCGAACCGACCACGACATCGATCACCCGGTCACCTACGACGAGGGGGAATACCTCAAGGCCGGGTTCTGGCGTGTGGAGCCCGGATCGCGCCGTCGGCGCGATCACTGATCTTTTCCGGTTCCACCGACCGGGCCTAGCCTCGTCGGATGGCTCAAGCATCCTCCAACGGCATCGCGATCGAGTACGAACAGCACGGTGATGGCGACCCACTCCTGCTGGTGATGGGCCTCGGAGGTCAGCTCACCGATTGGCCGGAGGGCTTCATCGACGGTCTCGTCGCAGCGGGCTTCCGCGTCATCGTGTTCGACAACCGCGACATCGGATTGAGCACCGAGTTCGACTGGGAACCGCCGAAGCCCGTGCGGGCCCTCCTGAAAAGCCTCGTCAAACGACCTCCGGCCGCCGGGTACACGATCCCCGACATGGCAGCCGACGCCGTCGGCCTGTTGGACGCGCTCGACATCGACTCGGCCCACGTCGTCGGCATGTCGATGGGCGGAATGATCGCCCAGCAGTTGACGATCGATCACCCGACCCGGGTGCGGTCGCTGACGTCGATCATGTCGAATCCGGGCGACGGCAAGTCCGGGCGGATCGCGGGCAAGGTGATGATGAAGATGGCACGCCTGCCGGATCCCACCGTCGAGAACGCCCCCGACCGCTCCGTCGAGAGCTTCTCACTGTGGAGCGGACCGCATTTCGACCCGGACGAGCATCGCGCGCGCACGCGACGCAGCGTCGAGCGCAGCTTCCGCCCGGTCGGCACTCAGCGTCAGACGACCGCGATCATGGCCAGCCCCGATCGCACGCAAGGCCTCGGCAAGATTGCGGTGCCGACGCTCGTCGTACACGGCCTCGTCGACAAGCTGGTCAAGCCGAGCGGGGGAATCGCGACAGCTCGCGCGGTTCCCGGCTCGCGCCTGGTGATGTTCGCCGACATGGGCCACGATCTCCCCGCACCGCGCTGGAACGACGTCATCTCCGAGATCCGCACGACCGCCGACCTCGCCACCACCTGATTCCCAGGCGATCTCGTGAACTGTTCCAGCGCTCCATGCGCGAACAGATCACGAGAACGGCGGTAGTGGGTCAGCTGGCGGCGGCTTGGTTGCGGGCGATCCGGACCCGGACGCCGATCGGGGCGGTGAGGAGATAGCCGGCGAGGTGGCGATCCTCTTCGTTCTCGCCGCCCCAGAACCCGTACTCGTGGTTGTCGCGTGCGAACTGGCGGCAGTCCGAGCGAACGGCGCAGGAGTCGCACAGCTTCCGGGCGCGGTCCTCTCGACGTTGTCGCGCCTGCGGCCGTTCCGCGACCTTGGCGAAGAACAGCTGGATGCGGCCGGTGCAGGCTGCGAAATCCCGCCAATCGGCGGCGCTGCGCGTGGGCGGAGCGAATTCGATCGCACTCACGACAGGGTCACGGTGCGGGGTCCGGCGGGGGTGTGCGCTGAGATGTCGAACCGGTTCTGATTCCGAACGAGTTCCATCACGACTCCTTCTGGTCCGGGTTGCGGGAGCGAACCGTGAGGCCCGAGGTTAGTCAGGTTTAGTTCTATTTACCATGCCTTATCATGATTATCGCTCGAGCAGTAGGGTGCCTCGGTGCCCGACGACGAGCAGGTGGATCTCCAGCGTGCGGCCGACGCGCTCGGTGTGCACTACCAGACGGCCTATCGGTGGGTGCGCACCGGAAAGCTCAAGGCGGTGCTCGTCGAGGGTCGATATCTCGTCGGCCGCGATGACATTGCCGACCTGCACGTTCGACGAACCGCGCCGCGAATGCCGACGGCACCGGGTGCGAAGCGGATGGCTCGGGTGTCCGACCGCGTCCACGAGGCGCTGGTCAACGGCGATGAAGCCACCGTCCGTCGGCTCGCGGGGACCTTGGTCGACGAAGGAGCGTCGGTGATCGACGTGATCCAGGACGTCGTGGTCCCACCACTCGTCAGGATCGGAGACGATTGGGCGGCCGGGCGGCTGACGGTCGCGCTGGAGCACCGGGCATCGGAGATCGTCGAACGGCTGCTCGGCGAACTGTCCCCGAATCCGCGTGGACGCCGCCGGGGCACGGTGATGGTGGCCGCCGTCAGCGACGAACTCCACTCGCTCCCCACGTCGATGGCTGCGGTCGCTCTCCGGGCCGAGAACTGGTCCGTCTGGCATCTCGGCGCCAACACGCCACCGGACGAGCTCGTGCGCTTCTGCAGCGAGCAGCACGTCGACCTCGCGGTGCTGTCATCGACGAACCCCGCCGCGTTCGCCCTCGCCCGTGATGCTGCCGATCGACTCCGACACGCCGGCACACCGACGGTCCTCGGAGAGCCCGGGCGAACGCTCGACGATCTCATCGAACTGGCCCGAACGGCGGCCGGCCGACGGATCGATCCGTCAACCGGAGATGGTGTGGCCGATCGGTGAAGCCCGCCGGACGTGCCCCAGGACCGGGCTCGCCCGGACGACGACGTCGACGCCCTGCGGAGTTGCGGTCCGCTCGCTCGCGCGCCACGCCGTGATCCTGTCGGAGGATCCGTCGTCGATCGCCACGTAGAGGCTGTACCGGTCGCCCTCGAAACGCTTGATGAGGCTGCGTGGCAACGGCGACACCTCGGCGGGGCGGCGGGCCCGGAGCACGACCCCCGTACGTTCGACGGAGTTGAACATGTCGGCCGCGCCGGCGATCGCCGCCCAGAGTCCGAACAGGATCGGGATGAACGCGACGAAGACGAGGCCGGTGGCGATCAGACTGATCAACCAGTCCTGCTGCTCGAACCGCTCGTAGAGCGAATTCCACGCTTCTTCCCGGGCGACATCGGCGCAGAAGCTGCGCAGCCGAATTCCGACGAACGCGGCCAACAGGCCTCCGACGAGCGCAAACATCGGATTGACGCCGTAGAAGGGCCGCCACGGATACCTGACCCGAACCAGACGGCCGACGCCGCCGACCGAACTCCAGGCGCGGTAGTGGTCCTCGCGAGCGAGAGGAAGTTCGATGCGTGCGCCGTCCGCGAGGCACATCGCCGTCGCGTACGCGAGGCGACGGTCACCGATCTCGAGCGAACTGGGCGCCATGGGGGCGAATCCTGCTGCCACGAGGCGCTGGCGTACGGCGAGCCATCGACCGGTTGCGTCGACGCCAGCTGCCGTGTGGGTGACGTCGTTGCTGGTGGCGTGGTGGATGATCCGGACGACGAGGAGGACGAGTGCGACGAACGTCGCGAATGCGATGATTCGCCGCTCGACCGAGTCGACGACCGCGACGGGGGTCCCGTCGTCCCGCCCCGAGATCCAGGCCAACAGACCGAAGATCGCAGCAGCGACGGGTCCGCCGAGCAGGATCGGGGTCCAGCGGCGTTGGACGAGCCCGTTCCGCTTCGCCTCTGCGTAGACCAGGTTGCGGTAGCGGCGCCACCACGAGCCGCGGATGTCGACCGCGAGGTGCCGTGCCGGAATCGCTCGGTCGGTGGTGAAGCGGGCCAGGATGTGCTGCAGGACGAGGCGCTCGTGCGGCAGGAGCGCATCGCCGTCGTAGGCCTCCGACGCCGGACGGACCCGGCTGGTCTCGTCGTCGGTCGTGGGAGGGAGGATCCGGATCCAGCCGCGTGTCCCGAGATCGACGACGGTCGCGCGGAGCCCGGCAGCGGTGAGGGTGGCGTCGTTGGTCAGGACGTTGACGACGGCGGGCGACTCGGTGCGTTGATCGCCGGTGCTGTCGTGCTCTCCGATGCGTTGGGGAGTCGCGTGGCGCTCGGCCCACCAGAGGCCGACGTGGCCGGCGACCGCGAGCAACACCGACAAGCCCAGCATCGCTCCGCCCGGGGTCGCGGCGAAGAAGTCGGTCATGCTGCGATGCTCGCGGCGTCGTTCGTCGGAAACGTCACGGGGGACATCATGGCATCAGGCCTCTTCGTTTCGTAGCCAGACGGTGCGCTGGGGGAAAGGAATCTCGATACCGGCGGCATCGAAGGACGCCTTGAGCGCCGCGCGGAGCTCGCGCTGCACGGTCCACTGGGCACCGGGGGTCGTCGTCACGGTCATCCGCAGCGTGATTCCGTCGGCCCCGAGCGTCTCGACACCCAGGACCTGCGGGGCGTCGAGGATCAGCTCGCTGACACCGTCCCGGTCGCACAGGTCGTCGGCGGCACTCTGCATCACACGACGCACGGCATCGAGGTCGGCGTCGTACGCGACATCGATGTCGATCAGCGCCACGGACCAGTGCTGCGACTTGTTGCCGACGCGTTGGACCTCGCCGTTCGGGACGTGCCAGACGGTTCCATCGACGCCGCGCAGCACCGTCGTACGCAGCGCGACCTCCTCCACGACACCGGTCGCTTCGCCGAGGTCGACGATGTCGCCGATGCCGTACTGGTCCTCCAACAGCATGAACAGACCGCTGATGCAGTCCTTGACCAACGCCTGGGCGCCGAATCCGAGGGCGACCCCGGCGATGCCGGCTCCCGCGATCAGCGGCGCGAGATCGACACCCAGTTCGCCCAGCACGAGCATCAGCGCGATCACCCAGATCCCGACCGAGATCGTGCTGGTCAACACCGCACTGATCGAGGCGGCGCGTGCAGTCTTGCGCAGTTGGAGGCGGTCCTCACGCTCGCGCACCTCGGGATCGGAGAGGTCCGCGCGCTCGTCGAACCCGGGGATGAACAGCAGCCGGGACGACGGCGTCGGGGGTGAGACGATCCGCTTGACGAGGCGATCGACGTAGCGCCGGGATACGCGGACGGCGATCCAGGCGATCAGCAGGATCAGGAAGATCGCGAGTGGCCGGTCGATGAGCCAATCGGTGAGTCTGGCGGCGGTCGCGTTCCCGTCGGTGGCCTCGAAGACCCGCTCACAGAGATAATTCGGCTCCTCGCCGCAGGCGTCCGGCAACGTCGGAGGGTCCGGTGCGGCGACGACAGCCCATCCCGCCGTCGACGCGGGGATGATCGAAACGTCCACGTGGTGAGAGTACCGATCGACTCCTCGGCAGCGGTGGACGTCGAGTCCCAACTCGTCGCCCCCGGTAGATTTGCGGATCCCGACCACATGCGCTCGATTGGCGTCGGATTTCCGCACGCGCCCGGTTGGTCCAGCAGCACCGCTCCGTGCACGACAACGAGGATTGAAGCCCATGCCCCACAGCGATGTTCGTCTCGGAGTCGTCGGGACCGGCTATGTCGGTCTGACGACCGGCGCCTGCTTCGCCCATCTGGGATACCGAGTCGTCTGCGGGGACATCGATCAACGCAAGGTCGATCTGCTCAACGACGGACTCATCCCGATCGTCGAGGACGGGCTCGCCGAGGTCGTGGAAGCAGCCCGCGAGAGTGGGATGCTCGAGTTCGTGTTCGGTTCGCAGGCGGCCGCTCGCGATGCCGACATCGTGTTCCTGTGTGTCCCGACCCCGCAAGGTGAGGACGGCAGTGCCGACCTCTCGTACATCGAGCAGGCCGCCCGGGAGATCGCTCCGATCCTCCGACCTGGCGCAGTCGTGGTCAACAAGTCCACCGTGCCGGTCGGTTCGACGATCGCCGTGGAGCGTGTTCTGGGTCGACCGGATGTCTCCGTCGTCTCGAACCCGGAGTTCCTGCGTGAGGGCACCGCGGTCGGCGACTTCCTCTCGCCCGAGCGCGTGGTCATCGGAGCGGCGAATCCCGAGGCTGCGCAGCGTGTGGCGGCGCTGTACTCGACGATCGACACCAAGATCATCACGACCGACCCGGCATCGGCCGAGACGATCAAGTACGCCGCGAACGGCTTCCTCGCGATGAAGATCAGCTTCGTGAACGCCGTGGCGGCCATGTGTGAGCACGTCGGCGCCGATGTCGCAGCCGTCGTCGACGGAATCGGTTCGGACACCCGCATCGGATCCCGCTTCCTCTCACCGGGCCCGGGCTGGGGCGGCTCGTGTTTCCCGAAGGACAGTCGGGCGCTCGTGAAGATCGCCGACGACCACGGGTACGACTTCTCGCTGATGCGCGGGGTGATCTCCGTGAACGATGAACAGCGCCACCGGATGGTCGACAAGATCGCACGCGCCGTCGGGCGTCATCCGTCGGATCTCTCCGGCGTGAAGGTCGCCGCACTCGGGCTCACCTTCAAGGCCGGAACCGACGATCTGCGCGAGTCACCGGCACTGCGCGTCGTGGCCGACCTGCGCACGGCTGGTGCGACGGTCGCGGGGTACGACCCGACGACGGTGGGGGAGCTGTCGCCGATCCAGGAGGCCACGCTGGCCGACACGGTGGTGTGTCAGAACGTCGACGATGCCGTCGACGGCGCCGACGTGGTCTGCATCTTCACGGAGTGGCCCGAGTTCACCGACATCGATCTCGAGCGACTCGCCGTTCGGGTGGGTGCGGGCACGACCGTCGTCGACACGCGCAACCTGCTCGAGCCGGTGCAGGTCAAGGCTGTCGGATTGCGTTACGACGGCGTCGGGCGGCGCTGATGCGGATCGTCGTCGCCGGCGGAGCGGGGTTCCTCGGGTCCCATCTCTGCGACGCGTTGGTCGAACGGGGTGATCACGTCGTGTGTGTCGACAGTTTCGTCACCGGGTCCCGGGCGAACGTCGCGCACCTGATCCGGTCCGAGGCGTTCGAGCTGCTCGAGGCCGACGTCTGCGACGGGTTCAGCGTCGACGGCGAGGTCGACGCGGTGATGAACCTTGCGAGCCCGGCATCGCCGACCGACTACTTCCGACTCCCGATCGAGACCCTCGACGTCGGCAGCGTCGGAACGCGCAATCTGCTCGAGTTGGCCCGGACGGCCGACGCTCGATTCTTCATGGCGTCGACGAGCGAGGTCTACGGTGACCCGACCGTGCACCCGCAGACCGAGGAGTACTGGGGTCACGTGAACCCGATCGGGGCGCGCTCGATGTACGACGAGGCGAAACGGTTCTCCGAGGCGCTCACCTTCGCGTATCACCGCACTCACGGGGTGCCGATCCGCGTCGTGCGGATCTTCAACACCTATGGACCGCGGATGCAGGCCGATGACGGGCGTGTGGTCTCCAACTTCATCACGCAGGCGCTGCGCGGCGAGCCGCTCACGATCTACGGAGACGGGTCCCAGACGCGCAGCTTCTGCTATGTCGACGACGAGATCGCCGGGTTCCTCGCCCTGCTCGACAGTGACGAGATCGGTCCGATCAACATCGGGAACCCCGGGGAGTTCACGATGCTCGAACTGGCCGACATCGTCAACGAGCTGACCGCCAACACGGCCGGTGTCGTGCACCGGCCGCTGCCGTCCGATGACCCGCGGCAACGATGCCCCGACATCACGCGTGCGGTCGAAGTACTCGGCTGGACACCGCACGTCGACCTTCGTGCGGGACTCGAGCGGACGATCGCTCACTTCGCGTCGGTACTGTGACCTTCCGCTAGCGTCCGGAACCCGCCGCCGAGTTCTGGTCGGTGGTGAGGCCGTCAACGTTCGCGAGGCTTAGAGTAAATCGACGTGTGGCGTGAACGGGTGAGGACAGCGTTCCGACCGTCCACTCTCGACCTCAGAACCGACGAGTTCCGGGGCTTCGTTCGCCGTTCGCGAGAGGTCGTCCTGCTCGCCGCGATCACCGGAGCACTCACCGGGATGGGGGTGTACTTCTTCGAGTACGTCGTCGTCGACGTGTTGTTCCACCGGTTGCTCGAAGCGGACTGGAAGTGGGGCCTCATCGTCCCGGGGATCGGCCTCGTGGCGTCGGCACTGATCCTCAAGACGGTCGGCGCGGGAGCGTCGTCCGCCACGTCGGATGAATACCTCCGAGCGTTCCACGACTCGAGCTATCCCCTGCGATGGCGGGCGTTCGTCGGGCGCATCGCCGCGGCGATCACCACGCTCGGTTCGGGTGGAGCGATGGGTCTCGAAGGTCCGTCGATGTACGGCGGATCGGCGATCGGTGCGATGATCCAGCGCCGACTCCCCGAATCGTTCCGCGGGGCCGACTACCGGACATTGCTCGTGGCCGGGTCGGCGGCCGGCGTGGCCGCGATCTTCAAGGCGCCCGCCACCGGTGCGATCTTCGCCCTCGAGGTGCCGTTCCGGGACCAGATGGCTCGACGCATGCTGTTGCCGGCATTGGTCGCCAGTGCATCGGGTTACCTCACGTTCGTTGCCTTCACCAGTACCGACCCGATCTTCCTGCTCGGCGAGGACACGCGAACGGCGTCTCTGTTCAACTACGTCGACCTGCTCGGAGCGGTGCTCGTGGGGATCGGGTGCGCGGTCGGAGCGCGGATGTTCTCCAAACTCGTCCGGACAGCGAAGGCGTTCACGTTGCGCCCGTTGTTGGTCCGACTGGTGGTGTCGAGCACGCTGCTGTCCGTCATCTTCCTGGTCACTCGCATCATCACCTCGGAGGACTGGGACCCGGCAAAGGGCGAGAGCCTGTCGCTCGGTTCGGGCTACGAGGTGATCGGGTGGTTGTTCGATCCGCACGCGTTGTGGGTGCTCGTCGCGATCTTCTTCCTCCGGATGTTCTCCACCGCGACGACGCTCGCCGGTGGGGGCGTCGGCGGTCTGTTCATTCCGCTCGTCGTCGGCGGAGCGATCGTCGGTCGAATCGTCGGCGACGTGTTCCAGACGGTCGACCCGACGCTCTACGTCCTGCTCGGCATCGCCGCGTTCCTCGGCGCCGGGTATCGCGTCCCGCTCGCCGCCGTGATGTTCGTCGCGGAGACCACCGGCCAACCCGGATTCATCGTGCCGGCATTGTTCGCCTCGGTCGCCGCCGATCTCGTGATGGGCGAAGTGTCGATCACGACCTTCCAACGCTCACCGGCCTCCGTCAGCGAGTCGGATTAGCGATCGTCCGGTCGGGGGAGAGCCGCGCCCGACTCGGGTTCGATCCTCGGGGGGCGGCCTGCTAGACCGACTGGATGTCGGATCAGACGTCGGTGACCGCGCATCTCCAGGGAACGATCGTGAGCATGCTCGTCGAGCCCGGCGATCGTGTGCACCTGGGCAGCGTGGTGGCGCTCATCGAGTCGATGAAGATGCATCACGAGATCGTCGCATCATCCGGAGGCGTCGTCTCGAAGGTGCTCGCTCCGGAGGGAACGACGGTGGTGATCGGCGAGAAGGTGGTCGAGCTCGATCCCGTGGCGCCGTCCGGGGCGGACCTTCCACCGCCGAGCGGTGCCCCGCACACAGCCGTGGAGGCGGTGGAGCGTGCCGGGGACGCCGAGCGCGCCGACCTCGCCGAGGTCCGCGCGCGTCACGCGGCGGGACTCGACCC
>NZ_JBAVYV010000327.1:0-5598 GCF_049588435.1 Ilumatobacter sp. | reverse complement strand
GTGCCGGCCGATCAGGCGTGGCGACTCCTCACCGCCAACCGATGCGGGGCCGATGCTCCGGCCGCGTTCGAGGTCGCAACGGGGCTGCAACCCGGCCCACTCGGGCGCCCGGCATTGTCGTCGAATGGCGACGTGATCGTGGTCAGCAACGGTGTCGCCGTGCTCCGGTTCGATCGCTCGGTGTTCGGCTATGCCCCGGGCACGCTCACCCCGCCGTCGCAGGACCCCACCGCGCGATTCGGCCCGGTGGTCGACGTGTCCGACGACGGTTCGGTCGTGGTGTACGCGGCAGGTCCTGATCCATCCGATCCACGGGGCCTGTCGGTGTACCGCTCTGGCCCGACCGGTGACGCGTCGACCGTCGTGAGCGCGTCGGCGTTCCGTCCCAGCGTGTCGGCCGACGGCTCGATCGTGGCCTTCGCGCTGGTGAGAACGTCGTCGACGGCCGTGGCGATTCGCGAGGACGGTTCGGCGGCGGTCGTGCTCGACGTCGGCACGCAGCCACAGATCAGTGCCGATGGCAATCACGTCGTCTACGAGAGCGGCAACGCTGTACGGATCACGTCGCGGACAGGCAACGGCCGAGCAGCATTCTCTGAGACGGCGACGGTCGCACTGAAGGGACCGGTCGCGCCCACCGCCACCGGACCGGCGATCGATGGACTGGGTGCGACGGTCGCGACCGACACGACGATCCCCGCCGACATCGAGATCTCGGCGCTCCCGGCCGACGCCTCGTTCGATCACGAGAGCTACGACGTCGTTCGGGCCTCCTCGGGCGCAGCGACGACCGCTCAACTCACGTTTGCGAACAAGGGACCGGCCAGTGTCGGCGTGGAGTCGCTCATCGCCTCGGCACCGTTGACGATCACGGCAGACGGGTGCGGCCCAGTGATCCGCCCGGGAGCGAGCTGCACCGTCGACGTTGCCTTCGCCGGTGAGGCGAGCGCGGCGGCGGTCGGCACGGTCACGCTGACACCGATCGGAATCTTTCCCGTGCCCTTCACGGCAACGGTCCGCATCGTCGAGCCCAACCCGCCGGTGACGGTTCCACGGCCGACGGTCCCGACGGGCACCGGCGGGAGCTCGTCGTCGGGATCTGGGAGCAGCAGCTCGAACTCGTCGTCCTCCTCCTCTTCCTCCTCGTCGTCGTCCTCGTCCTCGTCGTCGTTCCCCACGTCCGCAACCTCGACCTCGATCGTCGACTCCTCGGACGGTGTCACCTTCGTTCCCGCGGCGGTGACGTTCATCCCGACCGGTTCCGATGGCGGTCCGATCACCGAGATCCTCGAACTCGTCAACTCGGGTACCTCCTCCGCACAGGTGCTCGGAATTCGCCGTGAGCCCGTCGGCGCCACCGCCTTCCAGATCGTGTCGACCACCTGCACCGGCACCCAACTTCTCCCGAACGGGCGCTGCCGAGTGACGGTCGAGTTCACGCCGGGCGGTGACGGCCCGGAGACCGCACAGCTGATCGCGACGTTCGGTGACGGTGGGGAACTGACCGCAGCACTCGACGGTGAGGGCGTCCCCACGCCGGTGCTCACGGTCTCGCCCGATGCTGCGACCACCAGCCAGGTCGTCACGATCGGCGGAAGCGACTTTCCGCCCGGCCTGGCGATCGAAGTGGACTGGGCGAGGGCCGTCCACGAGGTGGTCGTGGACGAGGATGGCACCTTCGCCCTTCCGGTGGTCGTTCCGGCGACAGCACGGACCGGGAGGATGACCGCATCGGTCGCTGCCCCGAATGGGGAGGGCGATGACGTCACCGCCACGATGCTGGTGACGTCGGCCACCAGCAGGAATCGTTCAGGCGTTCTCGAGGGGTTGGGTCCGGACGTCACCCGCTGACGGGCCCGTTCCGCTCGTCGAGATCAGAGGTCGTCCACGAACCCGATGATCGTGGCGGCGGCCTCGCAGTCGGAGGTGCCGGGGCCCGGCGCTTCACACGTGAGACGGAGGGCGATCGTGCTCTCGCTCTCCACGCGGAAGGGTGCGACGAGGTGGAAGTCGAGATCGCGGAAATTCGCGAGCTCCTGATCGAGGAGTACCTGATCATCGCGGAGCAACTCGAGGCGGCCGACCGCGCCGGTCGGATTCTGGAAGATCACGTCGCTGATGGACAGCACCCGACCGTTTCCGTTCTTGTCGAAGTCGTACGCCTCCGACGAGGTCGTCGCCGTGGAGGCGGTCGCGGTCATGCGGAGATCGGTCGGCTGGCCGAGCGGCAGGCGTGACGCCTCCTCGGCAGCTTCCTCGATTGCGTCGACCCGCTCGTCGAGGAGCGCCTGCTGCTCGAGGTCCAACTCGGCGGCTTCGTCGCGCGCGATGTTCTCGACCGCGGGTCGCATGAGCGTGTACCAGGCGAGCGTGGCGATCAGGAGGGCACCCAGCATGCCGGCGGCCGCAGGAGCCGCCCAGGCGGGGATCCGCGGGCGCTGCTCGTAGAGGCCATCGAGTTCGACGGTGACGTTCTCGCCGACGACCTCGGTCACGGTCACCTCGCTCGCGGTCACCTCGCTCGCGGTCACCTCGGTCACGATCACTTCGGTCACGGTCACCGAGAACGGGTGCTCGATCGACGGACCGTTCCAGAATCGGGACCCGGGAATGATTCGCAGGGCGACGTTCGTCGACATTCCACCGTCCACGTTGACGGTCGGTGCAGCAACCTCCGAGACGACGTCGGTCTCACCGGCGATCGCGATGGCGAGCGTGATCGGCGCGTTGCCGTGGTTCTCGATGGCGACCTTGTGACGGCCGCGGGTCGAACCTGCCGAATGCACGGGGAGCAGGCGGGCAGTCCACCCGGTGATGATGCCGACCTCGACGAAGGCGGTCGCCGTGGTGCTCGTACCCTCGCCGACGACATCGACGACACACGCATGAGGTCCTGCGGCCAGCGTCGCGTACGTCTGGACGATCACCGGGACCTCGAAGTGCTCTCCGGGTTCGAGTTGGACCGACTCCGTCGCCAACCCCATCATCTCTCCGAGCTCTCCCGATGCACTCAAGCTGACCACACGGCTCTCGGCGGCGTTGTTCTGCAGATGGAGGGAGAGCGTCGAAGGTTCACCGGGAGTGGCCGCGAGCTGCTCGGGTTGAAATGAAGCGGTCACCGACATAGCGCGGAACCGTAGTCCGAAACGGCGACCGATAGCATGCCCCCATGCCCGCGACGACATCTGACACACGGTCCGACGCCCAAACCACGCCCTTCAGCCTCGAGGGTGGATTCGACCCCCGTTCGGCGGTGTTCGACCGCCTCTTGAAGAACCGTGTCGTGATGCTCGGGTCCGATGTGAACGACGAGATCGCCAACCAGATCTGCGCACAACTGCTGTACCTCGAGGGTGAAGACCCCAACGCCGACATCTGGCTCTACGTGAACAGCCCGGGTGGGTCGGTCACCGCCGGAATGGCGATCTACGACACGATGCAGTTCGTCGGATGTGACGTGGCCACGGTGTGTCTCGGCCTCGCTGCGTCGATGGGGCAGTTCCTGCTGACGGCCGGCGCCGCCGGAAAGCGCTACGTGCTTCCGAACGCCCGCGTCATGATGCACCAGCCGCTCGCAGGGCTCCGCGGACAGGCGTCCGACATTCAGATCCAGGCCGAGCAGCTGCGGTACACCAAGAAGCGGATGGCCGAACTGATCGCATTCCACTCCGGCAAGGAGCTCGAGCAGATCCAGGCCGACTCCGAGCGAGACCGCTGGTTCACCGCCGAGGAGGCAGTCGAGTACGGGCTGTGCGACTCGGTGAAGACTCGCCGCGGCGAGATCCTCTGATCAACCGTTCTGGGCGACGATGGTGGCCACTGGGCCGATGTCGAGCGCGCAGTTCTCGATCAACCACCCTTTGACCGCTGCGGCGGACTTCTCCGACTGATACGCCTGCGCGGTCATCGCCTGGACCGACTCTTCGTCGTCGGGAACCACCGTGTCGGCCGTCTCGTAGTTGAGGATCAGCTGGTCCCATTCGGCTTCGATCGCGATCGGCGCGTACTTGCCGATGTTCCGGTACAGGTCGAGCAGCGGGCCGATCTCGTCGGCGGTGCCGATCTCGGGCGTGAACAGCTCCGAGCTGTTGGCCTCGATCTCGCCGCAGAACCGTTCGGCATCGGTGGTCGATTGGCCGCCGCAGGCAGCGACCGCGGCGACGAGAGCGACTGGAAGAGCTGACACTGCGAGGTGTCGGGGACGCATCCGCACCGGACGATCATGCCAGCTGCTTCACGAGTTCGGACGTCGCGGCGAACGTCGCGCCACGCCGCGATCGCTGGCCGGCGGTGCGATCCGCTGAACCTCGATCTGGAGAAATTCCGTCGGAAACCGATGAGTTCGCGGTTGTTGCTCCGTCTCAACAATCGAAACCCACTTCAACCCCATCCAGGAGGAACCATGTCCATGCACCCGTATCTCTTCTTCACGAGCACGACCCGCGCCGCGATGACCCGCTACCACGAGATCCTGGGCGGTCAGCTCGAGATCCTCGGGATCGACGACATGCCTCGGAACGACGCCGAGGAGATGCCGTTCGAGGTGCCGGACGGCTTCGTCATCCACGCTGCGCTGACGTTCGGCGACGGTGACGTGCTCCTGGCCTCCGACGATCCCACCGGCGACGGTCTCGGCGTCAAGGGCATGGCCATCAACATCACGCTCGACGACCAGGACGAGGCGCGCCGTCTCTTCGATGCATTCGCCGACGGTGGTGAGGTCCAGATGCCGATGGGCGAGACCTTCTGGTCGCCGCTGTTCGGTACGTGCGTCGACCGGTTCGGGGTGACGTGGATGGTCAACGTCGAAGCTGCCGAGGCGAACTGATGCGCCTCATCGTCTCGGAGTTCATCAGCCTCGACGGCGTCGTTCAGGCACCAGGCGGGGCCGAGGAGGACACCGATGGCGGCTTTTCCCACGGCGGATGGTCGATGCCGTGGTTCGACCCGGAGATCATGGGTGGAGCGATCGACGCCGTGATGGCCGATACCGAGGCGCTGCTGTTCGGGCGGCGCACGTGGCAGACCATGGCCGCGGCATGGCCGGACCGGGCCGGGAGCGATCCGTTCGCCGACCGCATGAACGCCCTCACCAAGTACGTGGTCTCGTCCACGCTGGGTGCCGGTGACCTGACCTGGGAGAACTCGCACCTGGTGCCCGCCGGTGATCCGTTGCAGGCGGTCGCGGGACTCAAGGCCGAGCCGGGCGGAACGATGTCGGTGATGGGCTCGTCACAGCTCGTCGGGGCGCTCCTGGGCGCCGGGCTGGTCGACGAGCTCCTGTTGATGATCGAGCCCGTGATGCTCGGTGGCGGCAAGACCGTCTTTCCTCAAGACCAGGAGATGCGCGCGCTGGAACTCGTCTCTGTGCAGCCGACCGACGGCGGGGTCCTCGTGTGCGCGTACCGTCCGGGCGTCGTCCCGCCCATGCCTGACTTCGGCGAGGCATGACGTGCCTCGATTCATCGCCACCACGTCGTCCGACGTCGCGGTGGTCTGCGCCGCGGCGGACGGCTGAGCGCGAGGCCGTCGCCATGGCATCCCCGGATCTCCGCGCGGTCGACGAGCTGTGCCGCCTCGCACGGGCCGCCCAGCGGC
>NZ_JBAVYV010000326.1:0-9704 GCF_049588435.1 Ilumatobacter sp. | reverse complement strand
CCGGGCCCGAGGACGACTTCGATGCGATCGAGGACGGCGATGTGCTGATCGCGCCGTTCACCAGCCCGTCGTTCAACAGCATCTTTCCGCTGCTCGGCGCCGTGGCCGTGGAGGAGGGCGGCCCGATGAGCCACACGGCGATCGTCAGTCGCGAGTTCGACGTCCCCGCCGTCGTCGGCGTCGCAGGGCTCCTGCGCGCCGTCCGAACCGGCGACGAGGTCGAGGTCGACCCGACCACCGGCACCGTCACCGTTCGCTGATGCAGCCGGACGGGGCCTGCGCCGTCGCAGGTCACCCGACCAGCGCTTGCGCGAGGAGTCCGCCCAGCACGGCCACGGCGAGCACGTAGGCGAAGAAGATCCCGAGGATTCGGTTGTCGGCGAGTTTGGTGAGCAGGAGGAACTCGGGAACGCTGGCACCGGCACCCGAGATCGTGAGCGCGACGATCGCGCCGATGCCGACGCCGGCGGCGGTGAGAGCGTCAGCGATCGGGACGAACAGGGCGGTACTGAAGTAGAGCGGGGTGCCGAGGATCGCGGCGATCGGGATGGAGAGGATGCTGTTCTCGACGGTGAGGCGCGCGGCCATCTCGGGCGTGATGAAGGCTTCGATGAGGATGCCGATCGCGACGCCGATCACGAGGACGACCGCGACCGATCGCAACAGTTGGACGGCCGCATCGAACGCGTCGCGGGATTCACTCCGGAGACCGCGCCAGGGCGAGTCGTCCGCGAGGCCGTCAGCGGCTCCGCACGTGGCACTGTCATCCTGCCCGGTCGAGGTCACGGGCCCGGTCCACGCGGGTTCAGGGGTGCGCGTCGGGTGGGCGGTCGACACCTGGGCGAGGGGTTTGAGATGACGCTCGATTCCGACCGCGTCAGCGACCAGCGCGAGCGCCAGCGCCGCCGTGAAGGCGACGACGAGGTAGATCGTGGCGGCGAGCGGTCCGACGATCAGGATCAGCGCGCCGAACAGCACTGGGTCGAGGACCGGTGCGGCCACGATGAACGCCACGTAGCCCGCTGTGCGAACGTTGGCCCGCCGGAATCCGATGAGCATCGGCACCGCCGAGAACGTGCAGAACGGGGTCGCGAAGCCGATCGCGATTCCCTTGAGGGCGGCGACCACCGGCGGTCCACCCAGCCACTGTTGGAGACGTTCGGCACCGACGCGACGTTGCAGGAGTTGGATCGCGAACGCGACTCCGAAGAACAGGACGACGAGCTCGACGACCAGGTACGCCGTGTCGCGAATCATGTGCCTCCGCTCGACGGGGCGCCGGATGCCATGATCTCGGCGGCGGCGGCGGGCAGGGCGGACATGCACGACGTGTTCACGCGGACCATGGTGCGGACACCGTCGGGTTCGCAGAAGATGTACTGACCGTCGGCGAGCACCTGGAGGTGTCGCGACACTGTCGACTGACTCCGTCCGACGATCTCGACGATCTCGCCGACCGTCATCGGCGCTGACGCGATGGCGATCGTGTGCAGCACCTTGATCCGTGTGGGATCGGCAAGACACTGGAACCACTTGGCGTACTCGTCGGCTGCCGCATCGTCAATCATCGTTCATCGACGATAGACGATGAATAGCGCATCGTCAAGAGGCCAGCGTGAAGGGGCCAGGCTCTCGCCCGGTCCTGATCAGGTGTGCGTCGGGCTCGGCGGCTGGAGCTTGCGGCCGACCGCCTGAGTCCCGCGGTCGAGCATGATCGCCATCAGGACGATCGCCAACCCGACCTCGAAGCCCAGCCCGACTTCGCTGTTCTTGACGGCACTGATCGTTTCGAAACCGAGTCCCCCACCACCGACGAGGCCCGAGATGATGACCATCGCCAAGACCATCATGATCACCTGGTTGATGCCGGCCATGATCGTCGTTGCCGCCAATGGAATGCGGACGCCGAACATCGTCTGACGCGGCGTGGCACCGAACATCTGGGACGCCTCGACGCTCTCGGGTGGCACCTGTTTGATCCCGAGCGCGGTGATCCGGATCCCGGGCACGATCGCGTACAGGACCGAGGCGATGATTCCCGGAACGACCCCGATCGTGAACAACGTGACGGCCGGGATGATGTAGACGAGCGACGGGATCGTCTGCAGACCGTCCAGCAGCGGGCTCAACACCGCCTCGACGCGTCGATTACGACCAGCCCAGACTCCGATCGGAACCGCGATCGCCACCGCGACGACAACCGCCGCGATCACCTGGGTGAACGTGTCGATCGTGAGCGCCCACATTCCGATCAGACCGATCGTCACGAGGCTCAGCACGTTGAACGCGGCGAGACCCCAGCCGTTGAGCCGCCAGCCGATCCAACCGGCGGCGAACACGATCGCCGGCCACGCGAAGGTGTCGGTCAAGGTGTCACGCACCGGCAGATAGAAACGGATGACGATCGTGTCGTTGATCCAACGCGTGAGCCATCGAAGGTTGTCGCGCACCCAGCGGATCGCATCGTCGATCGGGTCGAACGCCTTCACATCCCAGATATCCGGGAACGTGTTCCACGAACGGAGCCGGCCGACGATGATCAATGCCGCGATCCCACCCACGACTGCGATCGCGATGCGCCTCGGAACGGCATCGCCGCGCGTCGTCGCTGCTGCCGCACGGCCCACCCGCTCGAGCACGATCGCGATCGCCACGATCGCGAGACCGGTGGCGATGCCACGCCCGGTGCGGCGCTGGGTCAGCGTGTCCATGACCTCCTGGCCCAGACCGCCGGCACCGAGCAACGTCGCCAGCACCACGATGCCGAGGGCCATCATGATGGATTGCGCCACCCCGGTCAGGATCGTCGGCATCGCCATCGGAAGTTGCACCTTGCGCAACGTCTGCGCCCGACTCGCACCGAACATCGTCGACGCCTCGATCGAGTGCGGCGGGACCTCGCGGATCCCGAGCGTCGTCAGCCGAACCACCGGTGGCAGGGCGTAGACCACCGTTGCCAACGTCGCAGGCACCACGCCGATCCCGAAGAACAGGGCCATCGGCACGAAGTACACCGGCGCCGGCACGGTCTGCATCGCGTCCAGTACCGGGCGCATCGCCTTCTCGCTCGACGGCCGCAGTGCGCCGAGAATGCCGAGGGGAACACCGATGAACACACACAGCAACACGGCGATCGTCATCAGCGCGATCGTCTCGACCGTGACGTCCCAGAGCCCGATCAACCCGGGGTAGAGCATCACGGCGCCGGCAGCGGCCGCCTGCCACCAATTCCGCGTTCGGGCGACGAATGCGAAGACCGCGATCGGGAGCACGAACCACGGCAGCCAGAGCAGCAGCGCTTCGACGTTCTCGAGCCCCCACCGGACCACGTCGGTGATCGGATTGAACACGTACGTGAACAACCAGTGGTCGCGCCGGTTGCGCTGCGACCAACGGGCCAGGGCATCGAGTGGACCCGAGAACGTCTCGTCGAGCCCGGCCGCGAACGTGTCGACCCTCGAGAACGCCACCTGCAACACCACGAAACCGGCGACCAGCGCAGCCCACGGCCACCAGCGGCGGTCGAACGAGACGGTCGATTCGTCGCGCAACTCGACCGTCGTCACGGCGCCTCGGGCGCGCGGTCGACGACGGTCAGTCCGATGTCCGTGCCTTCGTCGGAAACAGGCTCGACATCCTGCATCGTGTCGAGCACCGCACGTACCGCTGAGCGGTCGACATGGCCGAGCAGCGAACCCATCTCGTCGACGACCGCCACGTCGTGGTGGCTCGCGAGCAGTACCGGCAGCAGCGACTCGACCGATGCATCCGAACGGACGGTGGCACCGTCGGCGACTGCTGGACGTGAACGCCCGTCGGCCGGGACCGGGGCCATCACGCTCGCGGCCGTCAGGACCTTTGCGCGCGAGACGTCCTTGGTGAACTCGCGCACGTACTCGGTCGCTGGATTGCCGACAAGTTCCTCGGCCGTACCGATCTGGTCGAACTCACCGTCCTTCATGATCGCGATGCGGTCACCGAGTTTGATCGCCTCGTCGAAGTCGTGGGTGACGAACACGATCGTTCGATTCATCTCGGCCTGCAACCGGAGCAGCTCATCCTGCATGTCGCGGCGGATCAACGGATCGAGCGCCGAGAACGGTTCGTCGAAGAACAACACCGTCGGCTCGACCGCGAGTGCACGGGCCAGGCCGACTCGTTGCTGCATGCCTCCCGAAAGCTGTTGCGGATAGTGATCTCCCCACCCGCCGAGGCCGACGAGGTCGAGCATCTCGGTCGCCTTGGCATGTCGGTCCGCTCGCTTGAGGCCTTGGACCTCGAGTCCGTAGGCGACATTGTCGATCACCTTGCGGTGCGGAAACAGTCCGAAGTGCTGGAAGACCATCGACAGATCGCGCCGTCGGACATCACGCAACTCGGCATCGGTCATGGTCGTCAACTCACGGCCCTCGAGCGTGATCTGTCCACGGGTCGACTCGATCAACTGCGCGACGCATCGCAGCAGGGTCGACTTGCCCGATCCCGACAGTCCCATGATGACGAAGGTCTCGCCCGGGAGCACATCGAACGACACGTCGCGCACGCCGATCGTGTTGCCCGTCGCCTCCTGGATTTCCGTGCGGCTTGCCCCACCCGCCGCGAGTTCCAGGGCGCGATCAGGCTTCGTGCCGAACACCTTCCAGACACCGCGGGCGGTGAGGCAGGGCTCGCGCCCAACCTCACCGCCATCGCCGGCGTCGGTCATGTCGTCGGAAGTGACCGACATGTCGTCACCCCCTTCGGACCGATCCGGCGGTCAGCCCAGCCAAGCGGACCAGATCGCCTCGTTGTCGGCGATCCAGGCGGCGGCGACGTCCTCGATGTCCTCGCCGTCGATCTCGGCCGAGGGCAGCATCGCGAGCTGGTCCTCGTTCGTGATCGTGAACGCTGAGAGGAATGCGTGGACGTCGGGAGCCTTCTCGGCGAGTTCCGCCGAGCCGGCCTTGATGATGACGTCTTCCGGATACTCACAGTCGACGCCACCGTCCTCGGCTGCGGCACTCGCGCCGCATTCCTCGGTGTAGGGCGGCAACTCGACCTGCTGCAGGTCGTACTTGCCGACAGCAGCCGTCGGAGTCCACCAGTACATCAACACCGGCTCTTCGGCCGCGACGCGAGCATCGAGTTCGGCGACGGTCGCGGGCTCAGACCCCGAGAACACGACCTCGAACGGCAGACCGAGGTTCTCGATGATCTGCTCGTCGAACTCCGAGTAGGACGGGTCGGTTCCGAGGAAACGACCGTTGTCGCCGGTCTCGGCGGTTGCGAAGAGCGCCGCCGCCTCGGGGGTGGCGTATCCCTCCCACGTGGCGAGCTCCGGATGTTCGTCGATGACGTAGCTCGGGACGTACCAGCCGATCCGTCCCACTGCTCCGAGATCGCCGAGCTGTTCCACCGAACCGTCGTCGAAGAAGGCCTGCTCCGTCTCAGTGATTCCCGACGGCCAGATTTCGAGGGCGGCGTCGATCGTGCCGTCGCTCAATCCGGTGAACATCGCCTCGTTCTCGTCGAGGCTCAGCTGCTCGGTCGGGTAGCCGAGCTCACTCTCGATCAGCTGACTGGCGACCTCCACGTTGAGCGCCGATGCGGTCCACGGGTTGATGACCAGGTTGATCGTCGGCTTGTCGCCGTCGTCGGATGCGTCGTCGTCGGATGGTGCATCCGTCGTCGCCGCCTCGTCGGTACCGACCGTTTCGCCGTCGCTCGCCGCCGGCGCACCGTCGGCATCGGACGAATCGGACGAATCGTCACTGCCACACGCGGTCGCGACCAGCGTCAGTGCGACCAAGGACGCGCTCCACATTTTCCTGTTCATGATGGTTCCCCCCAAATCACCACTCGTCGGCGGATCCGACATCCGCCTCGGGACGAGGCAGCCGCGACTGTACCGAACTCTTCGACCCGCTGTGAGACATCGAACCCGCCCGTCCCCAGCGGCATCTCGTCAACCCGTCCGGCGCGACGTACGCAGACGGTTCGCGAGATCGCACGGATGACGACCGGGGTTCAGATGATGGTGGCCACCCTGCGGCCGTCGACCCAGGTCGAGGTGATCTCAGCGGCTCCGGCGAGGCGGATCACCTTCTCGAAAACGGTCCGTGGGACGTCGGTCTCGGGCCAGACCCGGAGGCCGCTGGCCGAACCGTGGGTGTCGACGACGAGGGCATCGAAGCGACGACCCGGCTCGATCAGCCCGACCGGGATGTCGAGGGCGGTCGCACCACCGAGCGTCGCCATCCAGAATGCGGTGACGATGTCGATGCTGGAACCGGCGACGCCGCGGTCGGACGACGGGACAGACACGTCGACACCCGCATCGAGCATCCGCGACACGGTGACCGCGTCGCGGCACTGCGCCAGCAGCCCGGGTGACGATCCACCCGCCACATCGGTTCCGAGGCCGATCCGGACCCCTCGATCGAGCAACCGTCGAGTGGGTAGCACCCCGTCCGCGAAGTAGGCATTGGACAGCGGGCAGTGGGCCAGGCCGACGTCGCGCGAGACGATCAGATCGGCATCGCGGTCCGTGACGTGGTTCGCGTGGGCCAGCACGGAGCCGGGTCTCAACAGTCCGAACCGGTCGAGCGCGACCGTGTCGGTCACGCCGAAGCGGTCCAGCGAGTACGTGTGCGCCCAATCCGATTCCGAACAGTGGGTCTGGACGGCCACGTGCGACGCGGCGGCGAGCGTCCCGAGCCCGGCGAGCAACTCGTCGGTGCACGACGGCGTGAAGCGCGGCGTGATCATCGGTCGCACGAGGTCACGACCGGCATCGAGTGACCGGATCGTCTCGACCGATCGGGCACTCGCGTCGATCGCCGATCGCGCATCGTGATCCCGGTACCACGCGGGGTTCCCGGTCGGATGGTCCATCGCCACCCGGCCGACGAACGCGCGCTGTCCCGAATCGAGGCATGCGGCGGCGAGCGCCTCCGTCGCGGCTTCGTCGTTGGTCACGAAGTAGACCGCCGTCGTCGTGCCGTGACGCAGCATCGACGGCACGAGGTCGCTCCACACCCGCTGGGCGAACGTGAGATCGCCGTACCGCGCCTCGAGCGGGAAGGTGTACTCGAACAGCCACTGCTCGAGCGGGAGATCGAGGCAGGTTCCGAGCTGCGGCCACTGCGGCGCATGGACGTGGAGGTCGACCAGACCGGGCATCAGCACCTCGGTGCTGCCGAGCTGGACCACCTCGCCCGCGAGTCGCACCAGCTCCCCACCACGCGCCGAGGCCCGTGGCGCGATCTCGGCGATCACGCCGTCGGTGTCGATCGCGATCACTGCGTCGTGGAGGTACTCGAACTCGGCCGGCGTCGGAGTCTGCATCACGTCGCCGATGACGGCGGTCGCGACGAACGCGGGCACGGGCGCACCCGATCGTGGCACCGAGGTCCGGGTCATGCCAGCTGCCGGTCGAAGGGCACGCCGAGCGCGGCCGGCGTTCGGCTGTTCCGACCGCGGATCACCAGCGCGAGCAGCGTCACCACGTACGGCAGGGCGAGGAACACCTCGTAGGGGATCCCGGTGTTGGTCCCCTGGATGCGCAGTTGCACCGCGTCACAGAGCCCGAACAGGAACGCACCGAGGACGCACGGCAGCGGCCGCCATCCGGCGAAGACGACGAGTGCGAGCGCGACCCAGCCCCGACCGGCGGTGACGTTCTGGATGAACAACCCGAGTGGGCCACACACCAGCACAGCGCCACCGAGTGCTGCGAGCGCGGAACCGGCGATCGTCGCGAGATACCGGGTCCGGACGACGTTGTAGCCGAGCGCGTCCGCGGCGACCGGCGTCTCTCCGACCGCCGCCACGACGAGACCGGCGACGGTCTTGCGCATCAGGAAGATCACCAGCCCCAACACGATCAACGTGAGGACCACGAGCGCCGGCATCCCGATCCGCTCGATGCGTGGCGGGTTCTGCCCGAACGAGAACGAGCGTTGGTAGAGGAAGCTCGTCGCCGAGCCGGCGAGGATGGTGAAGGCCAGCCCCGTCACGATCTGGTTCGCCCGCAACCCGACGAGCACGGCGGCGAGCACGAGTCCGCAGACCGCACCCGTGACGAGTCCGCCGAGCAGCCCGAGCCACGGCGATCCCGTGTGATACGTCACGAGGTATCCGGCGAGCGCTCCACTCACCATCAAGCCCTCGAGACCGAGGTTGAGCACGCCGGCGCGTTCACTGATCAACGCGCCCAGCGCAGCGATCGCGACCGGGAGTGCGAGCCGCAGACCGGCGCTGAGCGTCGCGATGGAGAGCACGACGTCCATCAGACAGCCCCGTCCACGCGGGAGAACCGGCCGGCGACCGCATCACCGATCACGACGAAGATGATCAACAGCGCCTGCACCACCCCGACGAGCGACGAGGGCAACTGATGATCTCGTTCGGCGGCGGCGAAGCCGATGTCGAGCCCGGACACGCCGAGCGCTGCGATCAGGACCCCCACCGGGTGCAACCGACCGAGCAGGGCGACGATGATCGCGGTGTATCCGTAGCCGACACTGAACTCGGCATTGATCCGGTTGGTCACCCCCGCCACCTGGACGTAGCCGGCGATGCCGGACAGCACGCCGACGAGGCCCAGGACGGTGAACAACATCCGACCGGTCGACACCTCGTTCGCGCGCAGCGCGATCGGATTGTGGCCGATCACGTCGACCCGGAACCCGAAGCGCGTACGGCTCATCACGACCGTCAGGATCGGGACGAGCAGCACCGCGAGGACGAAACCGAGATGGGTGTTGAGCCCCGGAACGGTCGGCAGCCCGGCGTTGCCGATCACCGCGCTGGCCGGCACGAACGACTCGTCGTCGCGGATCCCGACCCGGATCAACCACTGCATCGCAGCAGCGGCCACGTAGGTCAGCAGCAGACTCGAGATGACGACGCTGGTGTTGTAGCGGTTGCTGAGCACGGCCGAGATCCCGCTCCACAGCGCGCCGGTCACCGCCGCGATCACCATGCAGGCCGGGATCAGCAGCCATCCGGGCACGTCGCTGATTCCACCGGCGGTGGCGAACGCGGTCGCCGCGACGGCACCGATGACGAACTGCCCCTCGGCACCGATCGTGAACAGGCGGGCCCGGTAGGCGACGGCGAGGCCCAAACCCATCAGCAACAGCGGCGTCGCCGACACGGCGGTGTTCTGGAGACCGCGGTTGTCGACGAAGACCCCACGGACCACGTCGGCGAACACGGCGAGCGGATTCTCACCCTCCTGCCAGATCAGGAATCCACCGATCACCATCGCCCCGAGGACGGCACCGATCGGCACGCCGACCACGATCGCCGCGTGCCGCAGTCCACCGCCGGCGCGAGGCTCGATGACCGCGTCGGGTTCGGACGGGTCGAGCTCGACGGCGAGCGTGCTCATGTCGCTCCGCCCATCGCCCGTCCGATAGCGGACCGGTCGAAGGGTCGGGAGAACTCGCCGGTGATCTCGCCGCGCGACATCACGATGACGCGATGCGACACGGCCAGCACCTCTTCCAGTTCGGCACCCATCCACACGACGGCGGCACCCTCGTCGGCCGCGGCGAGGACCCGTTCGGCGACGACCGATGCCGCACCCGGGTCGAGGCCGCGGGTGGGGTGACAGGTGATCACGGCGTCGGGGGTGCGATCGAGTTCACGCGCGAGCACGAGCTTCTGCGCGTTGCCGCCCGACAGGCTGCGCACCGGCGCGCCCGGCCCCGCAGCCC
>NZ_JBAVYV010000325.1:0-7314 GCF_049588435.1 Ilumatobacter sp. | reverse complement strand
TCGGCACCGTCGCGGGAGCGATGTCGTTGAGCGGTTCGGTGGTGCGTCCGATCGCGCTCGGCGAAGCGACGATCGTCATGTTCGGGCAGTCGTTCCTCAACCGGTTCACCCCGATGAACGCCGGCGGCATGGCGATGAGGATCCGCTACCTCCAGAAGGGCGGGACCGACGGCACGGTCGCTGCAGCGGCGATCGGTCTGACCTCGGCCGTGAGCGGCGTCGTCCAGGTGTTCTTCATGGCGTTCTTCCTGCTGTGGAGCAGCACCGACGTCTCGGCGGACACCGCGTCGAGCGGCGATGGCGGTGGCGGCCCCGATCTGACGATCGTGTTCGTCTTCGTCGGGGCCCTCGTGGTGGCGGCCCTCGCGATCGGACTGACACCGAAGTTCCGGAGCTGGGTCGTGTCGTTCGTCAGGACCACCCTGCAGAAGATCCGGACCGACTTCGGTGAGTTGGCGCATCGCCCGACGAAGCTGGGGCTGCTGTTCGGTGGAACCGCGCTCGGCAAGCTCTTGACGATCATGGCGTTTGCTGCGTCGTGTCGGGCGTTCGACATCGACCTGCCGTTCGCGACCCTCGGTGCGCTCTACATCGTCGCGACGACGATCGCATCGACGGTGCCGACGCCGGGTGGCGTGGGAGCGGTCGAGGCGGCGCTCGTGTTCGTGCTGACGAACGCCGGGGTCGAGGACGCGACCGCGTGGGCAGCGGTCCTGCTGTTCCGACTGATCAACTACTGGTTCCCGACCATTCCCGGATACATCGGACTCAAGATCAGCGAGCGTCGTTCGCTGATCTGACCCGATTGCTCAGCGGCGCGGGCCCTACGACTCGAGTTGCGCGGCGAGGGATTCGGTGGCGTCGATGAATTCCTCGATCATCTCCATCACGACGCTCGCGGCGGACTTCGGTTGGTTCATCGTGCCGACGATCTGTCCGACGAAGTAGTTCGAGAGTTCCGCCGCTCCCGATCCCGGAGTGTTGGCTGCGCGGGCGATGCGCTTCTGCGCCTCGTTGGTGAGGATCGGCTGCAACGGCATCCCGAGCGGTTCGGGGGTGTCCTCGCGGTCCCACTCCTCGGTCCACTTCGACTTCAGCATGCGGGCGTGCTTGCCGGTCAACGACCGCGAGCGGATCGTGTCGGCGCTGGTGGCCGCGAGGAACTTCTGCTTGACGACCGGGTGCGTCTCCGCCTCGTCGGTCGTGAGCCAGACCGAACCGCACCAGACACCCTGTGCGCCGAGCGCCATCGCTGCGGCCATCTGACGACCTCGACCGATCCCACCGGCGCCGAGCACGGGGATGTCGACCGCATCGACGATCTCGGGGATCAGCACCATCGAACCGATCTCGCCCGTGTGGCCACCGGCCTCGGAGCCTTGAGCGATGATGATGTCGACGCCCGCAGCCTGGTGCCGCTCGGCGTGTTGCGGCCGGCCGGCGAGCGCGCCGATCAGCTTGCCCTCCTCCTTGCACCGATCGATCAGGAACTGCGGGGGCGGGCCGAGTGCGTTGGCGACGAACGCCGTGTCGTGTGCGAGTGCGATGTCGAGCAGTGGCATCGCCTGCTTGGCGCTGAACGGCGCCGTCCCACCGGCACCGTCGGCGGGAACGGTCCCGCGGGTCGAGTCGTTGTCCGGAAGTTCGGGGACGTCGTAGCGGGCGAGGATGTCCGCGACGAACTCGCGGTGTGTGTCGGGAATCAGCTTGGCGATGTCGTCGAGCGTGTACCCCCCGTCGCCGTCGCCCGCGTACTTCGCGGGGACGATCAGGTCGACGCCGTACGGCCGACCTCCGACCTCGTCCTCGATCCACGCCAGGTCGATCTCGAGTTGTTCGGGGCTGTGCGCAACGGCTCCGAGCACGCCGAGGCCGCCGGCCTTGGTCACGGCGGCGACGACGTCGCGGCAATGGCTGAAGGCGAAGATCGGAAATTCGATGTCGAGCATCTCGGTCGCAGCTGTCTTCATGGAACCATCTTCGCCCCTCGGTGCTCGCGACCACGAACCCCCGGCACGGCGCGGGTCGAATCTGTTCCGTCGGCGTCTGGCACACTCCGTCAGATGGCCGACGTCCTGTTCTGCACCGACGACTTCGCCGCTCGCCACAGCAGCAGGCTGCAGTCGATCGCGCCGGAGGTGGAACTCGTCAGGCTCGTGGGCGACGACCCGGTGTCCGACGCCGATCTCGAGCGGATCACCCTCGCCTTCTTCTCCCACGACTCGTGGCCCGAACGAGCGCCGAACTTCTTCGGCGTGGCCCTGCGCGCCGCGAACCTGCGCTGGTTGCACACGATGTCCGCGGGGGTCGACAGCCCGATCTTCGCGACGTTCACCGATCGTGGGGTGCGGCTCACCACGTCGTCGGGCAGCAGCGCCGAGCCGATCGCGCGCACGGCGATGATGTATCTGCTCGCACTGAGCCGTGATCTCCCGGGCATGATCCGCGCGCAGGATCGCGCCGAGTGGAACTGGCACCGATGGAGCGAGATCGGTGGCCGCTCGATCGCGGTCGTCGGCTGGGGACCGATCGGTCGCGAGGTGGCGCGGTTGGCGTCTGCGTTCGGAATGGAACCGACGATCGTCCGCCGTCGAGCCCACGGCGGCGAACCGTTCCCGGTCCGCCCGCTCGGCGAACTCGCGTCGATCGCACGCGATCACGACGCGATGGTCGTCGCCCTCCCGTTGACACCTGACACCGAGGGCATCATCACGTCCGAGGTGTTCGACGCGATCGGACCAGACGGGTACTTCGTCAACGTCGGTCGTGGAGAACTCGTCGATCAGGTGGCGCTCACGGCCGCGCTCGTCGACGGTCGCCTCGGTGGAGCGGGCATCGACGTGACCACGCCCGAACCTTTGCCGGCGGACGACGCGCTGTGGTCGGCCCCGAACCTGATCATCACCCCGCACAACTCAGGGTCGACCGCCGAGACCGGGCAGCGCGCCGACGAGGCGTTCCTCGCCAACCTCGAACGGTGGGTTGCCGGGGCCGACCTCCGCAACGAGGTCGCGCCGTGACCTGGCCGAGTGGTCGGCAGCTGGACGGCGGCATCGACCGGATCGGACTGCCGGACGACGTCCACGGCGCGCTCTACCTCTGCGGCAAGCACGTGATCGCGCCGGACCCGGAACTGATCAGGGAACGGCTCGGCGCGGGAACCGTCGTCGTGAGTTTCAACCAGCCGCGCGACATCGCTCGCTACGAGGGCTATGCCGAGTGGCTTCGCTCGTCACCCGACGCGCGCTGGTTCCCGATCCCCGACTTCCATGCCCCGCCCGTCGACTCCGCACTCCCGATCCTCGACGACATCGCGGGCGTCCTGCGCGCAGGTCGGCCGGTGATCATGCACTGCTCCGCCGGGATCGGACGCGCGGGCACGATGGCGGTCGCCGTGCTGATGGTGCTCGGCATGTCGTGGTCGGACGCGCTGGCGACCGTCGCCCGCGATCGCCGCGGTGCCGGACCCGAGGTCGGAGCGCAGACGGACCTGATCCGCGATCTGGCGGCGCACCTCGCCCCACACGACTGACCCCGTCCGGGTCGATCTCAGCCGGCTTCGTACTGCACCGCGGTGCGGGCGCTGACCCGATCCTTGATGTACTCGACGATCACCGCTTGGTGGTCCGGATGGTCGCGGTAGGTGACGTAGTCGTCGACCGACGCGAACTCACCGACGATCGCGTAGTCGAAGTTGCCGTCGGCGAGGCCGAGGTCGGGACCGTGGCGGTAGTCGGCGACCGCAGGAATCGTCGAGACCCTCGCCTCGAGCGCCGCCCGCGTCGCTTCGACATGCGCCGCGTCGACATCGTCGTTCCACTTGAACATGACCACGTGCCTCAACATCGCGCCAGTATGGCGCGGCGACGGGTCGCGGTCAGCGGTTCACGCCTGGGCGGCGAGCGCCAGGACCTCGTCCTCGGGGATCGCACCGAACCAACGGCCGAGCTCGTTGCCGTCGGTGTCGAGCATGACCAGGGTCGGCTGACCGGCGATCCCGAATGCCTGCCACGACTCGAACGTCGGATCCCACAACATCGTGAACGACTCGGTGCCCCGCTCGGCGACGAACTCGTACGCCTCCTCGAGGCTGTCCTGGGTTCCGAAACCGATGACCTCGACCTCGTTCAGATGATCTCGAGCGAACTGCTCGACGTCGGGTGCCTCCCGACGACAGGTCGGTCAATGCGGTGCCCACGCCCACAGCAGGATCGGGCGATCGGACGGAAGGACGTTCGCAAGGTTCGCGGAACCGCGTCGACCCACGTCGTCGACCACGAGGTCGGGGAACGGGTTCCCCTCGAACTGTGATGCCGGATCGACCTCGGCGGCCAACACTCGACCGCCGATCTCCGCAGGTGCCGGTTCCGGCTCCGCCGGTGCCGCAGTCGTGTCGGCGGGCTCGCTCGCGGCAGGCTCGACCGCGACGGGCTCCTCGGTGCCGGCGACGTCGGTCGCCGGAGGTGGATCGGTCGTCACCGACTCGGCATCGACGGGATCGGACGTCGCATCGCTTGCTTCGTCGCTCGCCTCGTCGCCGGCGCTGATCGCAGGTGCCAGTGCGTCGGTGTCGGCCGGCTCGGTCGACGACTGGGCATCCGAGGTGCCACACGCCGCGAGCGTCAGACCGATGGCGGCCACGATCACCGGAAGCCGTCGAACGTTCATCGCACCATGGTCGCATCTCCCACGCCGACTCTCACCTCACATCCGATGAACACCCGCGAAACCCTCGTCGGACCAGGTTCAGCCGGGTGCGGGAGCGGTGTGCGGGGTGACGCCGGACATCAGGAGGCCGAGGGTGTGGACGTCGAACTCGTCGCGGGTCAGTTCTCCCATCACCTCGCCTTCGAGGAGCACGACGATCCGGTCGGACAGCTGCATCACCTCGTCGAGGTCCTCGGAGATCAGCAGGATCGCTGCGCCGCGCGAACGTTGGTCGAGCAGGCGTTCGTGGATGTATTCGGCCGCGCCGATGTCCACGCCGCGTGTCGGTTGTGCGACCACGAACGCCGTGGCGTCGGAGCTGAACTCGCGCGCGATCACCACCTTCTGGATGTTGCCGCCCGACAACGTACGCGTCGGGGCGTCGATGTCGGGCGTCTTGACCTGGTATCTGCTGACGAGGTCTCGACAACGCTCGCCGATCCGGTTGCGACGGAGAAACCCGCCGGTCGCGAACGGGGCGCGGTTGTAGTCGACCAGCATCAGGTTCTCGGCGACGGTGAAGTCGGCGACGGCTCCGTCGCGCATCCGTTCCTCGGGAACGTACGCGAGGCCCATCTTGCGGACCTCGAGCGGGGTCGGGGTGGCCGTCCAGGATTCGCCGATCTTGATTCCCCCGCGCTGGATGGGGCGGAGCCCGAAGATCGCTTCGGCGAGTTCGCGCTGGCCGTTGCCGGACACGCCCGCGATTCCGACGATCTCCCCGGTGCACACCTCGAGGTCGAGGTTCTTCACGGCGAGGTTCCCGCGGTCCCCGACGACGTCGAGATCGGTCACCGTGAGTTGCGGTCGGCCCGCCTCCTGCTGCTCCACCGTGCGGGTGAGTTCGACCGCACGGCCGACCATCATCTCGGCGAGTGACTCGCGGGTTGCCTCGCTCGGGCGGGTGCGCCCAGCCACCCGGCCGTGGCGGAGCACGGTGATCTCGTCGGAGAGGTCCATCACCTCGTGCAGCTTGTGCGAGATGAAGACGAGGCCGCGGCCGTCGTCGGTGAGTTGGCGCAGCGTGGAGAAGAGTTCGTCGACCTCGGGCGGAGTGAGGACGGCGGTCGGTTCGTCGAGGACCAGGACGTTGGCGTCGCGGTAGAGGGCTTTGAGGATCTCGGCGCGCTGGCGTTCACCGACGGCGAGCTGCCAGATGTACGCGTCGGGATCGACGGCGAGTCCGTACCGGTCGGACACATCGGCGAGGCGTTCCTTCACCGGGTCCATGTTCGCCATGCCGTGGCGTCCACCCAGGCCGAGCGCCACGTTCTCGGCCACGGTCAAGGTGGGGACGAGCATGAAGTGTTGGTGGATCATGCCGATGCCCTGGCTGATCGCATCGGACGGTGAGCTGATCGTCACCGGCTTTCCGTCGAGATGGATGGTGCCCTCGTCGGGCTGGTGGAGCCCGTAGAGGATCTTCATCAGGGTGCTCTTGCCGGCACCGTTCTCGCCGAGGAGGGTGTGCACCTGACCCGGCAGCACCGAGAGGTCGACGCCGTCGTTCGCGACGACGCCGGGGAACCGCTTGGTGATGCCGCGCATCTCCAGCATCGGTGCGGCCGAGTCAGGTTGCATGGATGTCTCCGTTCAGACCGTCGGGACGGTCACTCGACGCCGGTCGACAGCGATCCGTCGGTCAAGCCGGCGATCGCATCGTCGGCGCTGGACTTGATCGCGGGATCGAGGTCGTACGCGTCGTTGAACTCCATCTCGAGCCCGGCGTTCTCGAACGTCAGCGTGAACGATTCGCCGCCGAGCGTGCCGGCCGCGATCGAGTCGAGGATCTGGTCGAGCACGACCTCCCAGTGGTACACCTGCGACGCAACGACGATGTCCTCGCCGAGTGGTGTCTGGTTCGACTGGGTGCCGAACCACGGGATGTCGTTGTCGGCGGCCACGCCGGTCGCTCCGACGACCATCTGTGCCGTGCCGGTGAGCACGTCGGCACCGTTCGAGACGTGAGCCGTCGCCGCTTCCGAGGCGAGAGCGACGTCGCTGAACGACTCGATGTAGTTGACGTTGACCTCTGCGTCGGCGTTGGTGTCGCCGACGCCGTTGGTGAAGCCATCGATGTACGACTTCGCGTCGCCGACCTCGATCGGGCCGACCACGCCGATCACGTCGGACTCGGTGAGCTGTGCCGCCATCACGCCGTTGACGTACCCGCCGAGATCAGCGGCCACGGTGTAGGCGTAGACGTTGTCGAGGCCGAAGGTGTCGGACGCGGTGCCCCATGCGAACGAGACGTCCGGGAAATCGGGAGCGATCTCTTCGAGCGGCCCGCCGTACTGCGAGCCGTGGGCGATGACGAGGTCGTACCCGTCCTCGGCGTACCCGCGGATCGCGGCGGCGGCATCCTCGACGACGAAGGCGCCGTCGGTGACCGCGACGTCGAGGTCACGTTCCTCGTCGACGCGGTCGATCGAGTCGATGATCGACTGCGTGAACGCGAGGTCGTTGCTCGCGCTCGGCGCGACGATGCCGATCCTGATGTCGTCGTCAGTGTCGTCCGCTGCGTCGTCGGCTGCGTCGTCGGCTGCGTCGTCGGCTGCGTCGTCGGCGTCGTCGACGGCATCTTCAGTGTCGTCCGCTGCCTCGTCG
>NZ_JBAVYV010000324.1:0-22050 GCF_049588435.1 Ilumatobacter sp. | reverse complement strand
CGCTGCAGGCGTCGGTCCGCGCCGCGGAGCTGACCTGCGAGCGCATCTCACCGTCAGCTTCGAGGACGCAGTCCGCGGGCTCGAGACGTCGTTGTACCTCACGACCGATGCCCAGTGTTCGACCTGTGGTGGCTCGGGAGCGCGTCCTGGGACCAGTCCGCAGGTCTGTCAGAACTGCGGTGGGCGTGGTGTCGTCGACGACAACCAGGGCTTCTTCGCGATGAGCGCACCGTGCACGGTGTGCCAGGGCAACGGCGTCACGATCGAGTCGCCGTGTGAGACGTGTCGGGGGTCCGGCGTCGAACGGCGACCACGCGACGTGAAGACCAGGATCCCCGCCGGCGTGAAGGACGGTCAGACGATCCGGCTCAAGGGTCGAGGATCACCCGGACGCAACGGGGGTCCGAACGGTGATCTGCTCGTCGAGTTGAGCGTCACCCCCGACCAGCGATTCGGTCGCAACGGCGATGACCTGACGGTGACCGTCCCGGTCACCTTCGACCAGGCGGCACTCGGGGGAGACGTCGCGGTGCCGACGCTCGACGGACCGGACGTCACGCTGCGCATCAAGGCCGGAACCCAGTCCGGTTCACGGCACCGGGTGAAGGGCAAGGGGATCGGGCGGATCACGAAGCGCGGCGCGACATCGGGCAATCTGATCGTCACCGTCGACGTCGTCGTACCCAGCGAGTTGAACGACGCCCAGCGCGCGGCCGTCGAGGCATTCGCCGCAGCGAGTACCGTGTCGTCGGAGCAGGAGTCCTCATGAGCAAGCATCAGCTGAAAGCGGTCTACGTGATCTCGGTCGCGGCAGAACTCGCCGGCATGCACCCCCAGACCCTGCGGATCTACGAGCGTCGCGGCCTGGTGTCCCCGGCGCGGACCCAAGGCGGAAACCGTCGATACAGCGATGACGACATCGAACTGCTGCGGCGGATCTCGGAACTGACGGACGAGGGGATGAACCTCGAGGGCATTCGCCGCGTCATGCAGCTCGAGGACGAGAACGTGCAGTTGCGCAGGGAGCTCGAGCAGGCGCGCGAGATCGCGCTGCACGCGATTCGCGAAGCCGAGCGGGCGGGTGCCCGCGGGGGCGGCGGTGGTGACCTGGTCCCGCTCAAGCAGGCCGTCGCCGTGTTCGGTCAGCGACCGAGCATCTTCGACCGCGACTGACTCAGCCGGACCGGCGCTTCCAGAACCGCCGTGTGGCGCGCTCACCGCCTCCGGGAGCATCATCGACCCGAGTGGGAAGCGTCTCGATCGCCCACGGTCGATCGAACGGGTCGCCGCCGATTCCAGCGCGCGGCCCGACTCTCTGCAGCACGTCGATCGGACCGACCAGGCCAGCGGCCCCCACGGCGGCGCCGAGGGCGACGACGAGGCGTTGCGGTGAGCGAACGTCGTGATCCGGGTACGACACAGAATCGACGCCGGCGAGGTCGAGGATCGGAACCGAGGACCCGGCCGACGAGGAACGACGCGTCGCGTCGGCGCGGGCAGCAGCCCGATCGATCGTCTCGGTGAGCGCGAGGTCATCGAGGAATTCGTCGAACGCGGTGAGCGCGATGTCGCAGACGGCGATGTCGAGGTCCGGGTGTGCTCGGCCGGTGGCGGTCGTCGACACGGCGGCGACGGGCAGTCGGTTCGCGACGACGGCGTGATGAGCCTCGCCCTGTGCGACGAGTCGTCGCACGTAGGTCGCGTCGGCTCCGGCGATCCGGGCGAGCGAGAGCGCGCTCGGTTCGACGTCCCCGCCGACGAAGCCGGCACGCTGGGCGATGTCCGCGAAGCGATCGATCGAGTGCTCGTCCCAACGGATCAGCAGCATCCACCGGCGGGGACCGTCGTCGACGATCAGCGTCGTCCCGATCGAGTGCCGGGCGTTCATGTGCGCACGCAGTTCTTTCAGGTCGGCTCCAGATCGTCCGGTGACGTCGAGGCGTTGGATCGTCGTCCCGGAAGGGAACGTCGCGATCCGTGTCGGGTCGTCGGGCTCGCCGAGTTCGGCTCGCAGCAGCACCAGACCGTCGAGGAGCGCATCGTCGTCGGCCGAATCGACCGAGAACTCCGCCGCCGATGCGACGCGACCGTCGCGGTCCGGGTCGAGGCGGGCCCCGCGAACCAGATGGGTGGTGATCTCGATTCCGACACCACGGCCGCGTACGGAGTGATCGTTCATGGTCGATCCGGTGCCGAGATCGTCGCGGGCGGGCGATTGCGGGCGGGTTCCGGTGCGAGGAGATCGATCTGGTGGCCGATGTCATCGGGTGGCGTGGCGAGTTGGACACGTCGGGCGGCGGCCGTCGACCAGCACCGTCGCGGATGTCGGTCGGCGGCGTCGACTGCTCCGACGCCGAGGCGTGATCGGTCGTCGGGGTCGCTCATCGGACCGACGAGGCGGTCACCGGTCAGCCGGTCGAGCGGACCGAGATCGTCCACGCGCTCCGCGATGGCCACGACGTTCATGCCCACCCAGGCACCCGAGGCGACCAGTTCGCCGAGTTGTTCGAAGGTCGTGTCGAGCTCGTCGGGGGGAAGCGCACGACGCATCCTCCCCAGGTCGCTGATGAGCAGCACGACGTCGGGACGGTCGAGATCGGTCGGTCGTCGGAGTCGCTCGGTGAGCATCGAGCGGAGTCCGGAGATCAGCTCGACGACGTCGTCACCGCCGCTGGGATCGACCACGCGGCCGGTGTGCGGCAACGCCTCGAGCGCGCTGCTGCGACGGCCCGGTGCCTCGATCGCGTAGACGTGGACGTCGTCGGCGGAGTACCTCGCTGCGACACCCAGCGCGATGACGTCGATCAGCGATGTCATCGCCGACCGTGGTGAGCCGACCGCCAGGACCGAGCCGTCGCGTCCCGGATGCCACCAGTGGGCTTCGTGATCCGCCCGTTCCGGCCGGTCGATCAACCCGATCGGAACGGCGTCGCCCGGGTTCTGGGCGAACAGCGCAGTCGCATCGATACGCACGGGGAGCGGCGGTGGCAGCAACGTCGGGAGCGGCCGGTGGTGTTCGCCGCGGCCTGATTCGTCGACGCGATCACCGATGCTTCGCGCGATCGCGGTGATCGCCGCGTCGCTCCCGCTCCCACCGGCCGCGGTCAGGGATTGACGTTCCAACCTTCGTTCGAGCGGGGTCAGCGTCCGCCCAGACACCGCCGGTCGCACGAGCAAGGCCGACCCGTCGAACACGGTCGCGTGAGAGATCGGCGCCGGGTGTGCAGCGAGGCCGACGAAGGAGAACGATCGATCGGGATACCACAGCGTCCCATCGCCGGTCGGGGTGATCCAGACGAGCGCACCGCAACTCGACCGTCCGTAGGCCGACACCGAACTGGGGTGGTCGCCGGTCCAGATCACGTGAACGTTGTCGAACGTCACCGCCAGCTCGTTCATGGCGGTGATCAGCTCAGAACCGACGGGGTCGGATTGGTCGAACGCTCGCTCGACCACGATGAGCACGTGCAGTTCAGGCCGCTCGGTGACAACGTGGGCGATCCGGTGGACGAGTCGTTCGGGGTCGTGCGCCTCGGAGCGTCCGGCCCAGCCAGCGAGGTGCGGGAGCTGATCGTGCCAGGGTCGCCGCTCCCTTCCGAGGTAGACCACGGCGAGCTCGTCGGGCCGACGTTGGATCGCGGCGCCCAGAACGATCGCGGCGACGGCGAGATCGTGGTGCTCGGCGTCGGACGCCGTGATGATCGTCGACAACGGTCCGGAGAGCTCGAGCGATACGTCGCGCCTCGACAAACCATCGGCGTCGACCGCCTCCGCGGCGCCGATCGTCACGGTCAATCGCGAGGGGTCATCGCTGTTCGAGGCAGAGGACTCGACCAACTCGGTCAGGCTGGGGGGTGGAATCGGTGCGTCGAGACCACGATCGTGTTCGCGATCGAGATCGTCCAGCGGCGCGAGATGCCGAGCCACCGTCAGGGCGAGCGGCTCCTCGACCAGTGCCGGCGAGATGTCGATCGTCACCGTCGTCGCGGGGTCGTCACGGCTGTGCTGAGCGACGAGCGATCCGAACAGCCCTGGTCGAGAGGTCCCGCCGCGGGACTCCGAAGCGAGCTGCGTGCTCGGGCTCATCTCCTCGAGGATCTGAGAACACATCGACGGCGCGTCGTCGATGCTGTCGCACAGCGCGACGACCCGTACATCATCGGGAAGATCGGTGAGCATCGTGTGGAGTGGCGACTCGCGTCGGTCCCACAGAGACGTGTCATCGATGATCAACAGGGTTGTTCGTCCCGGCCGCCCGGCTGCGTGGGGGCGCGCTCGCGATTCGGCCCATTCGCCGATCCGGGTCGGGTCTGTCAGGAGCATCGGTGCGCTCGTCGGACGACCGCCGCGCAGATGCGGGAGCCACTGCGCCCAGTTCCAACGGCCACTGAGCTCGGGGTTCGATGCGATCACCAGGTCGAGCGACGCCGGGCCGTGCATCGTGCACGCTTCGATGAGCATTGTGCGCGTGAGCGCCGATGTGAATCGTTCGGATCCGACCACGGCGACACCGGGGTGACGCAACAGATCGACCGACGCAGCCGTGACCCCGTCGAGGTGGAGGCCGTAGTGGATGTCGTACGCTCCGCGGTCCCCCGGCCGCCACTGCCAGAGTTGTCCGCCGGCGGTCGCGGCATCGCGAACTGCGCTGACGACGAGCCGGCGCGGTGTGGTCGGTGCGGCCGCATTGCGTCGAAACGGAACCGTTCCGTCCTCGGCCGGATCGGACAGGCGTCGGCGCGGGGCCGGCGTCGGCGGTTGCTCCAGCACGAATCGGCGGCCGGCGACGTGGAGCTGACCCTCCTCCCAGGGCAGTTCCCGGTCGAACAGCCGTCCCGCCAGTGTCGGAGCATCCGGTCCGCGTGCCCCGGCGAGGTGCACGCTCGGGCTGGCACGGACGCTGCCGTCATCGTCGACCACGATCTCGAACGCCGCGGTCTCGACCGGCGCATCGCCGAGCTCATCGACCTGCAGGCTCCGAGCACTCCCGACCAGGTATCGCCCCACCGTCAGGTTGCGGACGGTTCCCGCTCCGCGCCCGGTCAGTTGGACGATACCCACCGAGCCGGTGGAGATCGAACCCGGTGTGTCCGTCGGTCGGGTATCGATCGTCGAACCGATCACGAGTGCGACGTCGGTGAGCCGGGTGGCGCACGACACGGCCCGTCCGTCGACTCTCGCCGTCACGGGTGGAGATTGACCGGTGACGGACTGCAACAGGTCCGCGAGCGTCGACTGCGGGCGAGCTGCGACGATCTCGATGTCTGCATCACCGTGGGGGGTGGTCACCACGACGTCCATCCGCGACGACACTACGACGGCAGCAACGACGCGGTGATCATCGATGCGTTGGGAGGGCGGACGAGCGACGATCGCCGCGTCGATCAAGCGCACGGCACCGAGACCGCTCTCCGCGTTCGGTCGACGCGGTCCGTCGATGTGCTCGGTGGGAGTTAGCGTGGGAGGCGATGCAGATGCACGTGCCGCTCGCCGCCGTGTCGTGGCGTCAGACGATCGCGTCCGTCGTCGTGTTCGCGCTTGCATTGGCCGGCATGGTGATCGTTCTGCGCTCCGACGGACTCCCGGCGATCGACGCCGTCGCGTCACGCGCGACACGCTGGGTCGTGCACAGCCCGAGCGGTCGGGTGGTGCTGGTCGACGGGTTCGGCGGGCGCGCTCTCGCCAGTGTCAAGGTGGGCTCATCCGGCGACGGGATGCTCGTGGCGGACGGCCGGGGTGAGAGCTACCTGGTCGACGATTCGACCGCGGAAGTCCGCCTGATCGACAGCGCCGATCTGCGTCTCGGCGCCCCCCGGGCACTCGGAGTACTCGGGGAGGGTTCGGCCATCGCCCAGGCGGCTTCGTCCGGTCTCCTCATCGCCGATCCGAGCACGGGCGATGCGACACTGCTTCCGACGAATGAGGAGCCGGTCGACTTCACCTTCGATGCCGACAACGGCCCCGGCGTCGACACCTCGACGACGCTCGCGCTCGCCCGTGACGGGTCGATCTGGTCGCTCTCGAACGGTGAGCTCGGACGCGCGTCCACGACGGCGACCACAACGGAGGACCTCGGTCTGGCGGATGCGTCGCTGTCGTTGGTCGACAACGATCCGCTCGTGCTCGACCGGGCCGAACGACGCGTCAGGCTCGCCTCCGGTGACTGGCAGGATCTTCCGACCGACATCGACGCGAGCGAGCTGGTCATCCAACGTCCGGGGCCCGAAGCCGACTGTGGATGGATCGGTGGCGGCGACGATCTGTGGTGTGTGTCGGAGGATGGCATCGACGAAACGGTCTCGATCCCCGGACTCGGCGTGGCCGGAGGGGACCTGCTTGCGATCGCGGGCGACGCTGCGGCGTTGATCCGGCGCGGTCCGACCGAGGTCGTCCAGTTCGACTGGCACACCGAAGAGGTGCTCGGAACCCCGCTGACCGTGAACCCCTCGAGTCAGCTCGACGTCACGGCGACCAACGACGTCATCTGGATCGACGACGTCGACGGCGACTTCGTGTGGACCGTTCACCCGTGGGGGATCCAGGCCATCGACAAGGACGATTCCACCTTGCTGTTGATCGGCGATGAGGGGGAGATCCTCGAGGAGGGAGACGACTCAGGCAACGCGGCCGGTGCCGACGACGGAGTCGCCGACGAACCCGACGTCCGCGAACCGGACGACAACGGAGTCGACGACCCGCCCGTCGCGGTCGACGATCCCGTCACCGCTCGTTCGGGAGCATCGGTCCCGGTGGCGGTGACGGCGAACGACTTCGACCCCGACGGCGAGGCGGTCGCCGTCTCGTCCGTCGGGTCACCGAGCCACGGCTTGGTCGACATCGGCACTGCGAGCACGGTGGTGTACACCCCCCGTGCGGGGTATGTCGGGCTCGACGAATTCACCTACACGATCGTCGACGGCGGCGGAAACGAAGCGACCGCGAGCGTAATCATCGAGCTGCTTCCGATCGACGGGACCAACCGCGCTCCGGTAGGTGCTGCGGACCGCACCGAGACGGGTCCGTCGGCGGGCGTGATCGTCGATGTGCTCGTGAACGACCTCGACCCCGAACGCGACGGCCTGCGACTGGACTCCTTCTCGGCAGATCCGGAGATCGGTTCCGTCACCGAGACCGAGGGTCGCTCCGGCTTGCCGGCGCTCGAGTACAAACCGACCGCCGGGTTCGAGGGGACGGCCAGATTCTCGTATCGTCCGGTCGACACGTTCGGGGCGGTCGGCGAGCCCGTCGAGGTGACGGTGGAGGTCGCGCGACGCGGTGATCCCAACCGCCGTCCGACCGTGCAGGCCGACGCGGTGCGCACGCGCCGCAACTCGACGACGACGGTTCCGGTGCTGCTGAACGACTTCGATCCCGATGGTGACGCACTCGTGCTGTCGGTGGTGAGCCCGCTCCCGGCCGGCGTGGATGTCGAGGTCCAGGGAGAACAGCTCGCGGTCACCGCGTTGGCCGGCAGCGGCGAGCGGGTGACGTTCCAGTACGAGGTCCAGGACGGACAGGGCCACGAGGTCCGCGGGTCGGTGCTCGTGGTGGTGATCGACGACAGCGAACCAAACCGCCCCCCGATCGTGTCCGCCGATCTCGAGACGGTCGTACTCGGGCAGACGATCCTCGTCGACGTGACGGCGAACGACTCCGATCCCGACGGCGACCCCCTCGCAGTCATCGACTTCACCCAACCGATCTCCGGTGGGACCGTCGAGTTCGGCGGACGGAACGAACTCGAGTTCACTCCGTCGCAGATCGATGGCGAGGAAGGCGCCAACGTCCGATTCACCTACACCGTGTCCGACGGCAACGCTCACGAGGTCGACGGCGAGGTGACGGTGAACGTCCTCGCGGAGGCTCTTCCCGAGCCGCCGTTCGCACGTGACGATTCGGCGTTCACGTTCCTCGACAAGCCGGTGACGATCGACGTCCTGCGCAACGACGGCGACCCCTCGGGTGATCGCCCGACCATCGTGGGCCGACCCGGTTGCCCCGCAGGCGGAATCGCCACGGTCGCCGCCGACGGACAGGTGCGCTACGACCCTCCACGGGGCCAGACCGGTGTGTTCCGATGCCACTACGAGGTCACCAACACCCAGAACCTCACCGATGACGCGACCATCGTGATCTCGGTGAGCGATCCCGACCTCACCAACGCGGCACCCATCGCCCGGAACGACACAGCGACCGTCAAGGCCTCGGGGACGGTCAGCGTCGACGTCACGGCCAACGACATCGATCCGGATGGTGACTCGTCCTCCCTGCGTGTCACATCCTCCACCCAGCCGCCGTTCGGAACAGCGGTCCGGAACGGGAACGTGATCACCTTCGACGCCGGCTCGCGGCCGGGTGTGGCGACGATCACCTATCAGGTCGAGGACACGGACGGGGCGCTCGCGACCGGTCGGTTCCAGATCTCGGTGACCGACAAGGCGAACGTCGCTCCGATCGCTCGGCCCGATACGCGCCAGATCGTCGGACCCGGAGTTCCGACCACCATCGATGTGCTCGCGAACGACCGCGACCCGGACGAATCACCCGGTGGGCTGACCGTCACCTCGGCTCAGCTCAACAGCGGGAGGGGCTCCCTTGCCCAGGTCGGGTCCGCGGTGACGATCACACCCGATCCAGCGTTCGTCGGTGTGCTGACCGGTACGTACACGATTCTCGATGGCGAGGGCCTGACAGCGTCGTCCACGGTGGTGCTGATCGTGACTCCACCCGCGAACCGCGCTCCGGTTGCGAACGACGACAACGCCTCGATCGCGAACGGAGCGTCGGTCACGGTGCCGGTCCTGCAGAACGACAGTGATCCCGACGGGGATCCACTCGCGTTGTCGATCGTTTCCGGGCCGGACTCGTCACTCGGGACGGCCTCGGTGTCCGGCTCCGGGATCACGTTCCAGGCTCGAGCGGGGAGTTCTGGCATCGCGTCGATCACCTACCAGGTGAGCGACGGCTCCCGCACCGCGACGGCCATGCTGAGGGTCACCGTCGCGTCGTGTCAGGCGTCGCAACCGGTCGCGACCAGTGCCTTCGTCAGCACCGGCTACCAGCAACCGATCGCCGTGAACCTCGCCGCCTACGCACAGAACGGTGTTGTCGTCGACGTCGTCGGTCCAGCCGGGTACGCCAACGGTGTCTACACACCCCCCGCCGGCGAGAACGGGAACGTGACGATTCGATTCGGGGTGCGCAACGAGTGTGACGTGCAGTCGAACGGCGTCATCACCATCGACGTCAATCAGAGTCCGACGAGTCAAGACGCTGCCATCACGCTCCGTCGCGGGGCGAGCGCGGAGATCCCGGTCGGTCAGATCGGGAGCGATGCTGAGGCATTGACGATCTCATCGGTCGTCGGGGCGCCGAGCTGGGTGACGGTGGAACCGGGTCGTCTCGTCGTCTCCGTTCCGAGCGACGCGGAGTACGGCGCGAGGTCGTGGACGGCCGTCATCTCCGATCCGGGTGGCCTCACCGCGACGAGTCGGATCACCGTCAACGTCGTCAGCGTCCCACCATCGGCCGCTCCCGACACCATCGACGCATCGAGCGGCTCCGGCACGACCAATCTGCTCGCCAACGATTCCGATCCCGACGGACCGCCGTCGGCGCTCACGATCCAATCGTTGCCGACGTCGGTCACCTTCGATGGCGGTGGAACGGGAACGGTGACCCGCTCGGGTGGGAACGTGACCGTGCAGACGACGAACGGCACCGGCTCGGCATCGTTCTCGTACACGGTGTCCGACGCCGCTGGTGCGGTCTCCAACCCGGCGACGGTGACCGTGATCGGCCCGGCCGCCCCGACGACGACCACGACGACCACGACGACCACGACGACCACGACGCTGCCCCCGAACGCCCCTCCGGTTGCGGGCAGTCAAGCGGTTTCGTTGGCGGCCGGTCAGCGAACCGACGTCAGCCTGGACGTGTCCGATCCTGACGGCGATCAGCTCACCGTCGTCGACCTGGTCGACCCGGGCGGCGTGGTCGCGTCGGTCGAGGGAACCCGCCTGCGAATTCGTGCGCGACAGCCCGGGCAGTTCACGGTCTCGTATCGCGTGTCGGATGGCTCACTCACGTCGGGAGTTGCGACGCTGACCGTCGACGTGGCTGCCGCTCCGACGACCGGCGCGGATCCGAACGGAGTCGGCGGGGTGTGACCGTGTCACACCGGTGATGTCGTGCTGGACCGGAGACTCCGCAGGCTCAGGCGCCACCCGATGCGTTGACGGCGCGTCCGGCCTTCGCTCATCGTGGCCTCGACCTGATTCAGGCATGCGACAGCGTCGTCTGCGAGCAGCTCGGGATGGGTCGGGTCACCGAAGGTCGTCGTGCTGGACAGCCTCGCGAGCCGCCGAAGCTCACGGGTCGCCTTCGGGGCATACCCGGCGGCGACGATCGCGATCTCGTCGTTGGTCTCGCTCTTGGTGATCGACATTCCGCCGTCGACCAGAGCATTCGTTGCGAGCGACCACGCGCCGCGCACCCGTTCGCGTGCCGAACCCGACAGTCGGCGTCGGCGCCGGCGCCGCTTCGCTCCGAGGACGATCAGCACGAACAGCAGCACCGGAACGAGGAGGATCGCGACGACGACGCCGACGTAGAGCGCGTAGGTCACGATGACCGAGAGGCGCGCGGGAGTTCCCTCGTCGACCACCTCGTCGGCGACGACGGGATCGTCGACGGCGTCCGGCGGTTCGTCGATCGGTGGCTGCGGTGGAGCCGGCGTCTGCACCTGTGGCTCGACGGGCGGCGGACTCGAATCGGTGCTCTCCTCGGGGGGTGTCGGATCGAATGCGACCCAACGGTCACCGATCCGGACCTCGGGCCACACCGCGGCGTCCGTCGAGAGGATCGTGAGAGTCGCGAGGTCTCCGGTGGTGTCCAGGTTCGTTGGGTCGATCTCGTAGCCGGTGGCCACTCGTGCTTCGACTCCCAAGGACCGAGCGAGCAAGACGAACGCGGTCGCGAACTGCTCGGCGTTCCCGCGGCGGGTTTCACGGAGGAACCGTTCGATCAGCAGCCGCTGAAGGCCACCTCCTGGTGCGTCGGTTCGAAGCACGAACTCCTCGCGCATCGTTGCTTCGATCCCGCGAAGCTGCTCGAGGAAGTCGGTCGTCTCCTCGGCCCCCCCCTCGCGAGCCAACCCCTGCGCCAGGTCGGCCAGTGCGGTCGTGTTCTCGTCGGCCTCGATGACTCCGATCGAGCCCACGGCCTCCTCCGGTGTCGGCTCGACCCTGGCCGTGACCCGATAGGGGTCACCCGCCACCGGTCGCTCGAGGAGGCCGACCAGGGTGCGCGCCTCGTCGGTCTCGATCGGTGCGTCGATCACGATCGGCGCACCCGGAAGCGGAACGAACTGCACGTCGTCGTTCTCGAACGTGATCGTGTAGTCGATCTCGTCGTCTGCCGGTGGGTTCAGCCGCCGACCGATCGGTCGAAGCACCAGATTCGGTGACCAGCGTCGTCCGTCGTAGCGGCTCAACGCAGCGGTTCGCCACCGGGTCGGTACGGCATCGAGGCCGTTCGCCACATCGCTGGAGACCTGCAGTTCGTGGAGCTCGATCGGCGGCTCGATCGTCTGCAGGGCGAGCGTCGCCTCGATCGGGTCGATCAGGGAAGCCGAGGATGCGGCAGGCTCGTTGCGTCGGGGATCGGCACGCCCGGACAGCGTCAGGGGGACGGCAACGAGCGCAGCGACGCCGATCGTGAGACAGGCCGCCGGGATGAGGCGCCGTTCACCTCGCAGCAGGGCGAGACGATCGCGGAGCTCCATCTCGGCACCCGGACGCATGATCGTGAAGATGACCGCGAGGAGCGCCAGGGCGGTGAGGGTCCACCACTGGGGCCCGTGGGGGGCGCTCAGGGAAATGATGAGGAGCTGCGCGGCGAGGACGGGCAACAGCGGACTGAGGTGGAAGCGCGCTCGATGAGTGAGTTCGGCCGCCGCGAGCGTGGCGATGCCCAGCAGGGTTGCCACCGTTCCCAGCAGCTCCGGTCGGTCGGGACTCGGCCACTCGGTGGAGAGCAGGCGCTGGGTGCTCGAACCGAACGAGGCCACCACGTCGGCCGCGTCTCCGCCGGCGATGATCACCACGAGTGTCGTCCCGGAAACGATCGCGATGACCCCGGTCGCCAGTCGTCCGGTCCACCGGCGGGCGAAGACCGACCATGCAGCGACGGTGACGATCACGGGGGCGATCAGGAACGTCCACTCCTGCTGGTCGAAGACGACACCGGCGGAGATGGCGACGAGGCACATCATCACCCCGGCGAGAACGAGCCGGAGTCGAAGGAGGTCGATCATCGTCCGATCAACTCCACGCTCGCCATCGCTGCACGAACTCGGGAGCGTCCTGAGCGGCGACGGAGATCCCGAGGCCAGGTTGTGCGCCGTCGCCGACGCGGACGGTCGTCATCCGGTCGTGAGCCGACAGTCGGGTCGTCGGACCGTCGGGACCGGTGATCATCACCACCGACGTGTGGTCGAAGCCCTTCCCGAACAGCGCGGCGACGTGCAGTGCATCGCCGACCTGGTGGATCGGCGTCAGAAGGTCGAGCACGTCGGCCTCTGCCATGATCGGCCGCTCACTCCCGGCGTGCGAAGGGTCGGTCGTGCGAACCACGACATCCAGCCCGGACCGCAGCGCGTGAACGGCGAGCGTCGCAGCGACGTCGACGACCTCCTCGAAGTCGTCGTCGGTCCCGACGTCTCGTCCGGAGTCGACCACGATCGTGAACTCGGGACGTCGGACCTCGATGTGCTCGCGCACCATCAGCGTCCCCGTGCGCGCCGTGGTCGGCCAGTGGATCATGCGCGGGTCGTCTCCCGAGACGTACTCGCGCATCGACACGAATCCCGAGAGTGGGTCGGCGGCCGCCCGGCGCACGATCGATTCGTTCTCGATGACCCGCGACGAGCCCTGCGGACCGATCAGTTCGTAGATTTTCGGATGCACCGTGACCTTCTGGACGTGGTCGTCGTCCTGGACGCTGCGCCACCTGCCGACGGCGAGGAAGAAGGGGTCGACCCGCTGCACATCGAGCGGTCCGAGCTCGAACACCCCGCGACGTCGGGTCGGCAACGTGGCATCGATGACGTCGACGTCGCCCGCGTCGACCGGATCGACGTGCACCTCGATGGTCGCCCCGTCGATGCGATCGAGAACGGTCGCCCGACCCGATCGATGCTTCGTGTCGTTGCGGATCCGGTACTTCACGCGGACCGGGTCACCGCGGGGGACGCGGACGGCGTGGAGGCGACGGTCGACGCGGGCGCGCAACCTGCGTCGCGCCATGATCACCGCGACCAGGACGATCGCCCCGATGCCGACAGCGGCGACCAGGAGTTCCTCGTAGCTCCACCAGAGCCCGCATGCGGCCAGCAGGATCGAAACGAGGACCGCTCCGAGTCCCGATCTCGTCAGCATCGGTCAGGCTCCGCTGGTACGAGGAACCGGGATGCTGTCGGCGATGTCGGCCAACAGTGCGTCGATGGTGACGCCGCGGAGTTCGGCCTCGGCGGACAGTGCCACACGGTGGCCGAACACGGGCGCCACCAAGGACTTCACGTCGTCCGGAGTCACGAATTCGCGATCGTCGGTCGCGGCGTAAGCGCGCGAGATCCGCAGGAGCGCGAGCGTTCCGCGGGTCGACACTCCGAGGCGCAGGTCCGAGTGGTTGCGCGTCGCACCAGCGATACGAACGATGTACTCGTGGATCGAATGGGCGACGGTGATGTCGTCGATCGCCGCGATCGTCCGGTCGAGGACGTCGGTGTCGGTCACCGCTCGGAGTTCCTCGCTGCGCTGTGCCCGGTTGGATCCTTCGAGGATCGAGACCTCGGTGGCCTCGTCCGCGTACCCGAGCGTCAGCCGCAACGCGAAACGGTCGAGCTGGACGTCGGGGAGCGGGAAGGTCCCCTGGAAGTCGCGCGGGTTCTGGGTTGCGATGACGAAGAACGGCCGTGGCACCGGTCGGCTGGTGCCGTCGGCGGTGACCTGGCGTTCCTCCATCACCTCGAGCAGGGCCGACTGGGTCTTGGGGCTCCCGCGGTTGATCTCGTCCCCGATCAGCACGTTCGCGAAGACCGGCCCTTCGCGGAACGTGAACTGGCCGCTGCGTTGGTCGTAGATCATGACGCCGGTGATGTCGGTCGGGAGGAGGTCGGGTGTGAACTGGACTCGCTTCCAGTCTCCGGCAATCGAGTTCGCGATTGCCTTTGCGAGGCTGGTCTTGCCGGTACCGGGGACGTCGTCGAGGAGGAGATGGCCCTCGGTGAGCAGGCAGCACAGCGCAAGTCGGATCTGGTGCCGCTTTCCGCGGATGACCTGGTCGACGTTGTCGATCAGCGCGTTCACGACGTCCGATATTTCGCCAGCCACGTTGCGAGTGTAGAACCTGTCGCATCGAGTGGCGGCTCGCCACGGCGGGACGCAGGGTCGGTCAGTCCCAGTCGATGTGGAGGTGTCGATAGGCGTCGCGCAGGATCATCGCGAGTTCGGGCCGACGGGGGAGTCGTTCCTCCGCGCGTTCGAGGTGCGGGATGTCGGGGAGCGTCGCGCCGTCACGCATCTCGAGGACGTCGGCGATCGGGTCGATCAGCGCCTCGCGTTCACGCCGGGTGTGTTGCTCGCGACGCTCGGCGCGTCCCTGCTCCATGCCGTCGCGCACGAGTTGGAGGTGGCGCCGCCGTCGGGGAAGTTCGTCGCCGGTGTCGGTCGGTTCGGTTCGGTCGTCGTCGATCGGATCGTCATCCCGAGCGTGATCGCGATCGTCGTCGACATCGATCCGCTCGTTGCCTCGCCAGACATCGAGGAGTTCCGGCTCGATCAGCAGCTCGTCGGCGAACACGAACATCGTCGCGACCACGTGTTTGCAGGCGTGGTCGTCCCAGTTTCCGTCGTCGGGACAGTTGCACACCGACTGCACGTCTCGGCGCAGTGGCATGCCGTCGCCGGCGGTCACCTCCAGCGAGGCGATGTAGGGGGTCGATCGCGATCCCTGGACCTCGCACGTGACGACCCCTGCTTCGACGACGATGTCGAGAACCGATCCGTTCTTCGCGTACTGCTTCCCACGACGGAGACGCTGCGGGTCGCTCATCTCGGCGGCGAGGACCTTCATCATCGTGGCGGGAAGACGGCCTGGCTGTTGCGCACCGAACGGTTTGCGTGGCCGGCTCACAGCTCCTGCTCCAGGACGACGAGATCACGCAGTTGATCGGTGCTCAGCTCGGACATCCAGGCCTCGCCCTCCCCGGTGCCGACGACCTGTTCGGCCAGCTTGCGCTTGTCGTCGATCACCTGGCTCACCTTCTCCTCGACCGTGCCCTCACACACCAGTTTGTGGACGTTGACCGTCTGCGTCTGTCCGATGCGCCACGCCCGGTCGGTGGCCTGATCCTCGACCGCCGGATTCCACCACCGGTCGTAGTGGATGACCTGGCTCGCGGCGGTGAGGTTGAGACCGGTCCCGCCGGCCTTGAGCGAGACCAGCAGCAGCGGGGGAGCGGATCCGTCCTGGAACTGGTCGACCATCGAGTCGCGACGCGTTCGCGAGACACCTCCGTGGAGGAACGGAGCGTCGAATGAGAACTGTTCGTTGACGTGGCGGACCAGCAGGTCGCCCATCTCGCGGAACTGCGTGAACACGAGTGCTCGTTCGCCCTGCTCGAGGAGGTCGGTGACCAGTTCGTCGAAGCGGGTGAGCTTGCCCGACCGGCCCGCCAGGCGCGAGCCGTCCTTGAGCGCGTGCGCAGGGTGGTTGCAGATCTGCTTGAGCCGCATCAGGGCGGCGAGGACGAGGCCGCGGCGGCGCATCCCCTTGGCCTGTTCGGCATCGACCAGGAGCTGATCGACGACCTGTTGATACAGGGTCGCCTGTTCCTTGGTGAGCTTGGCGTAGGCGATCTGCTCGATCTTGTCGGGGAGATCGGGGAGCAGGCGCTTGTCGGCCTTGGTGCGGCGGAGGATGAACGGGCCGGTGATGCGGCGGAGTCGTCCAGCAGCGTCGGCGGCGGCCTCGGGGTCGGTCGCGCGCTCGATCGGCGACGCGAAATCCTTCCGGAATCGCTCGAGTCCGCCGAGGATCCCGGGGTTGACGGCGTCGAGGATCGACCAGAGTTCGCTGAGTCGGTTCTCGACCGGTGTGCCGGTGAGCGCGATCTTCTGGTCGGCTCGGAGTTGGCGCACGGCGCGGGCCGCCTTGGTGTTCGGGTTCTTCACCATCTGGGCTTCGTCGAGCACGACCGTCGTCCAGTCGATCTCACCGAGGTGCTCGAGGTCCCGGGGCAGGAGTCCGTAGGTGGTGATCACGATCTGCAGCTCGGGATCGACGAGGAACATCTCGTCTGCGGACGACGCGTCGTCGCCAGGACGCGCCTTCATCGCCTTCGAGATCAACTCGAGCTGCTTGTCACGTTGCGACCCGTGGTGGACGGACACCTCGAGCTTCGGGGTGAACCGGTGCGACTCCGAATGCCAGTTGCGCACCACCGACAGCGGACACACGACCAGGTGCGGACCCGGCCGCTCGACGAGGTGCGCGAGCGTGGTCGCCGTCTTGCCGAGTCCCATGTCGTCCGCGAGGCAGCCGCCGAGTCCGAGCCGCGAGAGGAACTGCATCCACGCGAGCCCGCGTCGTTGGTAGTGACGCAGTTCGCCCACGAAATCGCTCGACTCGACGACCTCCTCGAGGCGGTCGTCGGGCAGGCCGTTGAGAAGGTTGCGCACCCAGTCGGTGTCGGACATCGGCGCATTCGCTGCCGGATCGTTCGGATCGAGGTCGGCGCCGAGCTCGACGTCGCCGCTCTCGCCGTGCACGACGATCGTCGGGTGCTCCTCGGTCGCCTCGTCGTCGTTCGCGAGCTGGAGGAGTTGGAGTGGCGTGACGCGACTGCGGGTCTGCTCCAACTCGCGGAGCTTGTCGCGCTTGCGGCGGAGTTCGTCGGCGTCGATCCGCACCCAGCGATCGCCCGTGTGCAGCAGCGTCGCGCCCGCTTCCTGGGCCCGTTCGAGTTCGGCGTCGGAGATCTGCTCGTCACCGATGACGAGCTTCCACTCGACGAGTGCCTCGCGACCGAACTGCTTCTTGCGGTCGTCCTGTGGGGTCGGGGTCGCCTCGCCGGCGACGCGGACGGTGTTGCGGATCAGGCGCTCGGGTCCGATCAACTCGACGCCGGCCTTTTCGAGCTCGAACGGAGCGACGTCGATGAAGTCCTCCGCGGTCTCCAGATCGAGTTCGACGCCGGTGGGTTCGTGCTCGACCGCGAGGTCCGCGAGACCGGGCACGACCGGCGCGATCCGCGCGACGACGTCGTTGAGGAGCCCGACGAGCGTGGGCAGGTGGCGCTCCTCACGGGCGACCTCGGTCGCGCGATCGTTGCGATCCCAGACATCGGCCGCCGTGCACCAGCGCATCGAATCGGTGTCGTCGACGAGTTCGAGCCGCACCTCCCACGGGTCGTGGGGGTCGTGCGACATCAGCAGGCGGACGCGCGGGATCACGACCGGCTCTCCGGACAGGCGGCGGCGGTGTCGGTCGAGTTCGTCGCGCAGTTGGCCGAGCGCGAGGTCGAATTCGGTGGTTCCGCCACGCACGACGTGGTCGGGCTTGGCGAGCGCCCCGAAGACCGCCCGCAGGGCCTGGGTCGAGCCCTTTCGACCGCGGCCGACGTCGGCCTTCCAGCCTCCCTGTGACAACGATGCCCGGGCGATGCCGTCGACCATCAATTCGAAGATCTTGCGGGTGTCGTGCCCCGATCCGGCGGTGCAGATCGGGGGTTGAGCGATGTCGAGCGCGGTGACGAGTCCCGCGATGTCGTCGTCGACCTCGGGGACCCAGCGGGCGACGGTGAACGGACCCTCCTCGACGACGATCGGCGACATCCGACCGGCCGAGACCACCCGTCGCGCCAGCTCGGCGACGCGGGCGAACCAGGCGATCGAATCGGAAATCACCGCGCTGTCGGACGGGAGTTCGGACAACCAGACCGCCGTTGCGAGAGCGTCGAGCTGGACCGAGGCGGCGTGGAGGGCCGGGCGTTGGGGCACGTCGATGCTGATGCGCGCGATCGCACCGTACGACACGGGCGAGTCGTGCCACCCGCTGCGCGTTCCATCGGAGTCGATCGTGCGGAACCCGGAGTAGAGCCAGGCCATCGACGCCGTGTCGATGCCGTTCCAGCCCCACACGTGCAACGCGCCCGACCGCCAGGTGCCCTGTGCCACGTACGGTGGCCGATGCCGAGACGGTCGTGCCATCAACCCTCCAGGCTACCGAGGGGGTGTGGCCGAGCTGATGAGATCACCGTCTCGGCGATCCCTTCCTGATCAGTCGGCCAGACGACGCGTGCCGTACTGTGACCGCGTGTCGAACTGGTTCCAAGACCAAATCGTGGATCCGGGACGACTTCCGTTGTTCCTGTGTCTGTTGGCCTTCGTCGCCACGTTCCTGACGACACGCACGATCACTCGAATGATTCGCGCGGGTCGCGGGCCATTCCGCAACAACGTGAGCGAGTCGGGCATCCACGTTCACCACGCGGTGCCCGGGGTCGTGATCCTGATCGCCGGCGCGTTCATCGCCGTCGGATCGGGACGAGCCGACGGATGGGCCGAGATCGCCGGGATCCTGGTCGGCGTCGGCACGTCACTCGTGCTGGACGAGTTCGCGCTCATCCTCCGCCTCGACGACGTCTACTGGAGCGAGGAGGGCCGCCTGTCGATCCAGATGGTCTCGCTCGCGGTGGCCGTGCTCGGCCTGACCGTTCTGGGGTTGAATCCCTTCCAGCTGTCCGAGGAGAACGGCGCGGATCTCGCTGCCCTCGCCGGAACGTTTGTCGTGTTGGCGCTCCACATCGCATTGGTTCTGATCCTGGTCGCCAAGGGACGATACGCAGTGGCGCTCGTCGGTGCGTTCGTTCCGCTGGTGTCGATCATCGTCGCCCCTCAGATCGCTCGACCGGGCTCTCGTTGGGCGACGCGTCGGTACGGCGCGGACAAGATGGAACGAGCGACTCGTCGAGCCCGACGATTTGATCGACGCTACGGTCGCCACACGCTCAGCGTCGTCGATTTCCTCGGTGGAACCCCCGATCCGACGGCCGAACGGCCGCAGACTCTCGAGCCGCCGCCGGCGGGCAGTTCCCTCGACGACGTTCGCTGAGCACCTGGGCCTGGCGGCGATCACGAACGAGGCGTCGCCGAGGAACTCCTCGAACCAACCGCCGGCGAAGCGGTTCCGGCTCCGTCGGGGCGACTCTGCTCCGGAGGCGCCCCGACGACGCGACCCCGTACGCTCGTGGGCGTGTCGTTGGTCGACGAGTTGCCGTACACGCCGTGGCGCGAGCGCGGGTCGGTCGTCGACGGGGAGTTCCGCTGGCGGCTGGGCGTGCGGCCGCTCGACCTGGACGACTGGATCGAACTGGGACCCGACGCAGATGGTCCTGGCGGCTGGATCGCACAGAAGGAGCGAGTGCTGGCCGACCACCACCGGACCGCATTCGTCGTGCGCGACGACGTCGAGTACGAATCCCGCGAGATCGCCGAGGCCGTTCTCCACCACCTTCGTCACCGATGGCCGGCGCGCTGCGCCGACGTGTGTCTCGACGACGTGCTGCATCCACTCGAGGCGGCGAGCCGGCTGGTCCCCGAGGACCTCGTGATGATGGTCGAGCGCGAGGGCCGGCTCATCTTCGGGGGAGGCTCGGTGTGTTTCCCGAACCGATGGGACCTGCGCTCGAAGTTGGGCCGCACGATGGCCGAGGTCCACGCTCCGGTCGCAGGTCTCAACGATCAACTCGAACCGGCCGTTGACCGCTTCCTCGAGCGGCTCACGCCCGACCGTTCGTTCTGGCGGTTGGGTTGGGGGATCATCGATGTGGCGGACGGGTTCACGCCGGGCGACGGAACGGGCGCGCCCCGCCCGGTCGAACCCGCGGCGGCCGACCTGTTCGTCCGCGTCGAACGCGAGACACTCCGCCGATTCCCGACCACCGGCTGCGTCCTGTTCACGATCCGGACCTACATCGCACCGATCGCGTCCGTGCTGCGCGACGGCGAGTCGGCGGCGGCGATCGCCGGTGCCGTCGCAGCGATGCCCTCCGGGATCGCCCGCTACAAGGACCTCGTCGACCGTCGAGACTCGATCGCCGAACTCCTCACCCGCCCCTGACGGCCCCGGTCCGCCGAGATCATCCGTTCGCGTGAGGTGTCTGCGCTCGTCGGGCGCACACACCTCACGCGAACGGAGAGGGCGGGGTGGGGTCAGATCGTGACGGGGTCGAGCGCGTCGGCGACGAGGTCGACGGAGCGCAGACGATCGTCGATCGTCGGCGACGCGTGCGCGGTGATGACCTCGTCGACACCGGCGTGATGTGCGAACTCGGTGATGTAGCTCGCGACCTCGGATGCCACCCCGACGGCGGAGTAGTGCATCATCTGAGCGAGCTGCTGACCCTGCGGTGATGCGAGAACTGCGTCGGCCTGTTCGTCGGTGAGGTCGCGCCCCGGGGTCAGGAACCGGGCGACGCGTGTGCGCCGGACCATCGTGAACTGCTGCTGTGCGTGCTCGTCGTCGTCGGCGGCGATCACGTTGACGCCGGCGATCGCGTACGGCTCGGCGAGTTGAGTCGAGGGCTGGAACTCGCTGCGGTAGAGCTCGACGGCCTGGAGCAGCGCACCGGGCGCGAAGTGGGATGCGAACGCGTACGGGAGCCCGAGCGACGCTGCGAGGCGGGCGCCGAACAGTGATGAGCCGAGGATGTACAGCGGAACGTTGGTTCCGGCACCCGGAACGGCGGTGACGCCCTGGACGAGCGACTCACCGCCGAGGTACGCCTGCAGTTCGCGTACGTCGTCGGGGAACTGGTCCGATGCTCGGAGGTCGCGCCGCATCGCGCGTGCGGTCGTCTGGTCGCTCCCCGGTGCCCGGCCCAGGCCGAGGTCGATACGACCGGGGTGCAGGGTCTCGAGCGTGCCGAACTGTTCGGCGATCGTGAGCGGGGAGTGGTTGGGGAGCATGATCCCACCGGCACCGAGACGAATCGTCGACGTGTGCGCCGCGATGTGGCCGATCAGCACGCTGGTCGCAGACGACGCGATCGCCGCCATGTTGTGGTGCTCGGCGTACCAGACCCGCTCGTAGCCGCGGGCCTCGGCGCGTCGGGCCAGTGCGACGCTGTTGGCGAAGGCATCGGCCGCGGTCTGACCGCGACCGATGATCGCGAGGTCGAGGATCGAGACCCGCGGCGTGAAGCCGGGGGCCGGAATTCGCGCGGTCGTGTCGACTGATTCGTTCACGACGACCATCATGGCGGGACAGGATCGAGAAATCGATCGGAACCGCGGTCGGGAGTCTCAGTAGAAGTTGATACAATAACACTCAAGTTTGCTGAGTGACCAGAAAGGTGTGGAAGGTATGGCGTTCGATCCGAAGAAGTGGACCATCAAGACCCAGGAGGCGTTCTCGGCCGCGATCGACGACGCCAAGGCGCGTTCCAACCCGGAGTTGACCCCCGACCATGTGCTGTCGGCGATGATGCGCCAAGAGGGCACGATCGTGCCGGCGGTCCTCGCGAAGCTCGGTCTCGCACCGCTGATGGTGCGCAACGACGCCGACGAAGCGGTCACGCGACTTCCGAACGCGTACGGCGGGAGCGAACCGCGGATGAGCAAGGAGCTCACCAACACGGTCGCCAACGCCGAGAAGTACCAGCAGGACTTCAAGGACGACTACCTCTCCGTCGAACACCTGCTGCTGGCGATGAACGACCGCCTCGACATGGGCTCCGAAGAGGTCATGCAGGCGATGCAGGCGGTCCGCGGCTCACACCGCGTGACCGATCAGAATCCCGAGGAGAAGTTCGCCGCGCTCGAGAAGTACGGCCAGGACCTCACCGCCCTCGCGGCGGCCGGCAAGATCGACCCGGTCATCGGACGCGACGAGGAGATCCGTCGCGCGATCCAGGTCCTCTCGCGTCGCACGAAGAACAACCCGGTCCACATCGGCGAGCCGGGTGTCGGTAAGACGGCGATCGTC
>NZ_JBAVYV010000323.1:0-3418 GCF_049588435.1 Ilumatobacter sp. | reverse complement strand
ACTCGACCCTGCCCGCCACACGGCGGTCGACAAGCGACATGCGCGCGGCAAGCGCACGGCGCGCGAGAACCTCGCTGACCTCGTCGATCCGGGAAGCTATGTCGAGTACGGGCCCGTGACGATCGCGGCGCAGCGGCGTCGTCGTGATGTCGAGGATCTGATCGCCAACACGCCCGCCGACGGGATGATCGCCGGGATCGGTGATGTGAACGGGGCATTGTTCGACAGCAAGGCCGCGAAGACCGTGGTGATGTCATACGACTACACGGTGCTGGCAGGTACGCAGGGCTACCAGAATCATCGGAAGAAGGATCGCCTGATCGACGTCGCGCAACGGCTTCAGGCACCCGTCGTGTTCTTCACCGAGGGTGGAGGCGGCCGGCCGGGCGATACCGACCCGCCGGGCGTGAGCGGTCTCGACTGCCTCGCCTTCTGGTGGTTCGCTGAACTGTCGGGCACCGTCCCGCTCGTCGGAATCGCATCGGGTTACTGCTTCGCCGGGAACGCGGCGATCCTCGGCTGCTGTGACGTGGTGATCGCCACCGTCGACAGCAACATCGGGATGGGCGGGCCGGCGATGATCGAAGGTGGAGGGCTCGGCGTGTTCGCCCCGACCGACATCGGACCGATCGACGTGCAACGTGCGAACGGAGTCGTCGACGTCGTCGCCGCCGACGAGGCGGAGGCGGTCGACATCGCGAAGCGGTACCTGTCGTATTTCCAGGGAACGACGAGCGAATGGTCCGTGGCCGACCAGGACCGGTTGCGCGGCATCGTCCCACCGGACCGGCTGCGTGCGTACGACATCAGGCGGGTGATCGACGGCCTCTTCGATACCGACTCGGTGCTCGAGCTCCGGCGCGACTTCGGGGTCGGGATGGTGACCGCGCTCGCACGCCTGGAGGGTCGACCGGTCGGGGTGGTCGCGAACAACCCGACGCACCTCGGTGGGGCCATCGACAGCGACGGAGCCGACAAGGCAGCGAGGTTCATGCAGCTGTGTGATGCCCATGGCCTTCCGGTGATCACGCTGTGCGACACGCCGGGGATGATGGTCGGCCCCGACGTCGAGCAGACCGCCCTCGTCCGCCACTGCTCACGGCTGTTCGTGACCGGAGCCAACCTGTCGGTTCCGACGATCACCGTCGTCACCCGCAAGGCGTACGGGCTCGGGGCACAGGCGATGATGGGAGGATCGACCAAGGCGCCGCTGGCGTGTCTCGCATGGCCGACGGGCGAGTTCGGAGGGATGGGACTCGAGGGTGCCGTGCGCCTCGGCTACAGCAAGGAACTCGCGGCGGTTGCCGACGAATCCGATCGCGAGTCGTTGTTCCAGGAGATGGTCGATCGGATGTACGAACACGGCAAGGCGGTCAACGTCGCATCGCATTTCGAGATCGACGACGTGATCGATCCCGCGGACACTCGGCGGTGGCTGACGACGCTGCTCGACGCCGCTCCGGACTCACCTCGGGCACGCCGCCCCCAGGTCGACACCTGGTGACCGTGACGTCACGGGTCTGCTTGGTCTCGAGGGGTCCGTGACGGCACGCCTCAGCAGCGGGCGGAGAGGACGGCGTCGGTCTCGGCGCCGTCATAGGCGTGAACGACGACTTCGGCGATCTCGTTGCGGTCGTTCCACACGTGGGTGACGATCTCCGCGAGACCGTCGCCGTTGAGATCGGCGACGGCGAGCACCCGATACGTGTCGATCGGCGGACGGGGGACGGTGGTCGTCGTCACGTCGGATGGTGGCGGCTCGTCCGAAGTCTCAGGTTCTCGTGGGTAGTCGCGGGAGACCGTGATCGCAGCGCCGGAATCAGCGTCGATCAACAGCAATGCCGCGAAGTCCTCGCCCCCGAATGCGACGAGCGATTCGCTGTCGAGGTCGCCGTCGAGGTCGGTCACGACGATCTGGCGAATCTCCCCGGAGTCGGCGTCGACGCCGATGCCGTCGAACGCGGCAATGCCGGCTGCTCGGTAGGAGGCCACGTCGGCGTCGACGACCGCGATCGGACGCGGTTCGCTGTCCCAGTCACCGGCGAAGGCGAGCGACCGATACCCGAAACCCGGATCCTCGGGTGCCCGCGCATTGGGTGAGATCACGGGCCCGCTGCGCCCGTCATCGCACAGCTCGATCGTCGCTCCGACGTTGCCGTCGATCGGGTCGATCCCGAGCTCGTGGATCATCATCGCATCCGCCTCGACGGCGACCTCGCGGGGCTGACCGTTGTCGTCCAGCGATCCTTCCCAGCCGGACCCGGTCCATCGGCCGACGTACAGCCATCCGTCCGGGTCGCCTCCGGCGTAGTACTGGGTCGATGCCGATGACGGGGTCCCCGATGGCGGAGGCGTGGTGGTCGGAGGGACCGTCGTGGTCGTTTCCGGCACCGTGGTCGTCGGCGCCGTCGTCTCGGGAATCGTGGTCTCGGGCACCGTGCTCTCCGGAACGGTGGTGCCCGGATCGATCGACGTCGTCGGTGTCACGGGAGCAACGGTCTCCCGCGTGGTGCAGGCGCCGAGCAACAGGGCCGTGGACGCGAGAGCGAGCAGCGGTCGAGAAGCCTTCATCGGGTCCAGTCTGGCGCGCAGCGGCGACATCGCGTGGACAGCGCGGTCACCCGAGATCGGGCCAGCGACGCGCGCGGCGGCGGCGGACCCCGGCCGTACTGAGGCGACGCTTCTCTCCGAGCTGCCACTGCCGACGCCAACCGTTGTGGTCGGGGCCCGACAGCCGCGGGCTCAGGCCTGTCGCTGCGTTGCGACTGGCCGTCCACCAATCCGTGAGCGTCTCGTCGCCGAGTCGCGTCACGGCGGCCTCGATGCGCTCGTTGAAGCGACGCGTGTTCTCGCCGTCGTCGGTCGTCAACGGCGTGCCGAACAGGACGGTGGCCCGACCTCGAGACAGCCGTGTCGCGCCCTTTCCGAAGATCTCGCCCGTGCCATCGATGTGGACCGGGATGATCGGCGCACCGGTTCGAGCCGAGAGGTAGGCGGCTCCGCCCTTGAAGTCCTGACCCCAGCCGTCGGGTGAGCGTCCGCCTTCGGGGTAGATGATCAGGCTCCGACCGTCGACGATCATGTCCCGGAGGCGGTCGAACGTCGCGCGACTGGTGGCGTCGCGGTCAATCGGGATCGCGTTCAGTGTGAGCGCGGAGACCGCTGCCTTCCACCGTGCGTCGAAGAAGTAGTCGGCCGCCGCCGCGACGACGAGTTCTCGCCGCCAGACGGCCGGAATCGCGTGGAGCATCACCCCGGTGTCGATGTGGCTGTGGTGGTTCGGGGCGAAGATGACCGCAGGGGGATCCTCGTGGCGCAGCAGATCGGTGAGTCGGTCGAGGCCGGACACGCGCGGGCTGGCGATCGTCTTGACAGCGAGCCGCATCGGGCCCTCGATGATCAGACCGCGCACCGCCTG
>NZ_JBAVYV010000322.1:0-19302 GCF_049588435.1 Ilumatobacter sp. | reverse complement strand
CGCCTGATGGCGCTCGCGTTAGTCACGCTGATCGGCGGACTGATCGGACTGGTCGCCGCGGGCGCCGGCATCGTGCACGGGGCCGCAGCGATCGGGCTGCGTCTCGGCCTCCCGCCCCTCGTCGTCGGCCTGACGATCGTCGCGGCCGGAACGAGCGCTCCCGAACTCGCGGTCACGTGGCTGGCGGCCGCCGAGGGCGACCCGAGCCTCGCGCTGGGCAACGTGGTCGGATCCAACATCGCCAACATCCTCCTGGTGCTCGGCCTCGTGGCCGTGATCGGCATCATCCCGATCAGCCGGCGGGCCCGCCGGGTCGAATTCCCGGTGATGATCCTCGCCTCGATCATCACGGCCGGGCTCGCGCTCGACGGGAACATCTCACGCGTCGACGGTGTCATCCTCGTGATCGGCCTGGTCGCGTACGTCGGCTGGATGGTGTACGAAGCTCGTCGGCAGCCGGGCGCGGTCGTCGCGGCGAACGATGAGTCGGCAACCGTTGCGACGCCGGACACCGGCGCACCGCCGAACCGCCACACCCTCCTCGCGATCGGAATCTTCATGGTCTCCGCGGTCGGCGTAGCCATCAGCGCTCAGTTCGTCGTGTCGGGGGCGGAGGACATCGCACTCGAACTCGGCGTTCCCGACCTGGTGGTCGGGCTCACGGTGCTCGCGATCGGCACGTCCGCGCCCGAGGTGGTCACGTCGGTGATCGCTGCGATCCGAGGCGAACGAGAAGTCGCGATCGGCAATGTGATCGGGTCGAACGTCTTCAACCTGCTCTTCGTGCTGGGTCTGGTGAGCGCGACTCAGTCCGACCTTCCGGTCGCGGACGAACTGATCCGCTTCGACCTTCCGGTGATGATCGCGGTCGCCCTGTTGTGCATCCCCTTCGCGTTCACACGATCGGCGATCACACGATGGGAGGGGGTGACGTTCCTCGTCCTCTACGCGTCCTACCTGACCTACGTCGTCCTGGTGGGTGTGGAGAGTGCCGTCGCCAGCCCGTTCGGGATCACCGTGCTGGTGGTGGCGATCCCCACGACCATCGTCTTGACCGCCCGCGAGTGGGGACGCCCACGTGCGCGCGACTCCTGAACAGATTGCTTCGATTGGATACGATCGAGATGAGATGTTGTCGGATCCACAGCTCGATGTGCCGCCATGGACGTTCCTCACGAACCATGCGCACGTCCTGATCGCGATCAGCCGCGATCCGGAGTTGCGCCAACGCGACATCGCGTACGTCGTCGGCGTCACGCCCGGCGCGGTCGTCCGGATCCTGCACGACCTGGACGAGGGTGGCTACGTGACCACCGAACGGGTCGGCCGTCGGAACCGCTACCACGTCAACCGCGACGCGCCGCTGCGCCATCCACTCGAGGCGAGTCACTCCGTGGGCGATCTCCTCGACACCGTCGCCGACTGATCGTCACCCGCCTCCCCTCCCCACCCCATCCGGGTGGGAAGCGCCGCGTGAGTCGTTCGCGACGGTTCTGGGTACGTGCGGTGGGTGAGCATCAACAACGACCACACCATCGCCGTCATCGGAGCGGGCTCGGCGGGCGAGGCCCTCGTGCGAGAACTCGAACACAGCGAGGAGAGCATCGTGATGTTCGAACCCGAGTACGTGGGGGGTGAATGTCCGTTCCTTGCGTGCATGCCGAGCAAGTCGATGCTCCACGACCGGACGCGGCGATCGTGGAACGACGCGGTCGAGCGACGCGACGAGATCGTTGCTCACCTCGACGACTCAGCTCATGCCGACGCAGCCCGCGAACTCGGGGCGACGCTGGTCCGGTCGAGGGCACGCATCACCGATCACGGCGCGGTCGAGGCAGATGGAACCGTGTACGCCGTCGATCACATCGTGATCGCCACCGGAGCCGAGCCGGTCCACCCCGACATCGACGGACTCGACCCCGGACACGACCGTGTCTGGACGAGTCGCGACGTGCTCACCGCGGAGCACCGACCGGAGTCGGTCGTCATCGTCGGTGGCGGCGTCATCGGCAGCGAGCTCGCCTTCATGTTCGCCGGGTTCGACACCTCGGTCACGACGCTCGACACGGTCGATCGTCCTGCGAACGACCTCCACCCGAAGGTGAGCGGACTCATCGCGGCGACGCTCGATCGGGCGGGGGTCCGTTCCCTGTTCGGCGTCGAGATCGAACGCATCGAACTGACCGACACCGCGGCGACCGTGCACCTGCGCGATGGCTCGTCCCACACCGCCGACCGCGTCGTCATCGCCGTGGGACGCACTCCGCGCCGCTCGGGACTCGGCCTCGAGTCGCTCGGGCTGAACCCCGACGATCTCACCGTGTCCGAATCTGGTCGGGTGGACGGCGCCGACAGCGTCTGGGTCATCGGTGACGCAGCCGGCGAGGGCCAGTACACCCATGTCGCCAATCACCAGGCCGCCGTCGTCGCCGACCACCTCGCGGGTCAGGGGCGTCGAACGTTCGACGATGTCGTCATCCCGGCGTGCATGTTCATCGACCCGCCGCTGATGATCGTCGGGCCGACGTGGAACGATCTCCGCGACGACCCCGACGTCGTCTGGGCCAAGATCGATGTCGACCCGCCTCGGTCATCGACCGACGAGCACGGCCCGGGTTTCCTGGCAGTCGCGGCGCGTCGGTCGACGGGGTGCATCGTCGCCGCCCACGGCATCGGGCCCCGGTTCGACGAGCTCGCGTACGCCCTCGTCATCGCCATCGACGGTTCCGTCCCGGTCCGCCGACTCGTCCAGACGATCCAGCCGTTCCCCACCGTCGGTGAGGTCCTCGGTGAAGCCTTCGACGCCCTCGCCGAACGACTCGACTACCCGCCCGCGTCCTGATCGCGGCGGAGTTCGTCGACGCCGTCCTGAGGGACGTCGACGCGCAGGTGAACGGCACGGGCCGCCAGATGGGTCCCGACCGGGGAGGTGAGCAGCTGCAGGATCGCGACGAGGGTCAACGTGGCGATGGCGCTGAACGTCCTGATCTGCAATGCGGCGCCGATCGTGACCAGCACGAGCCCGAGCGTCGGGCTCTTCGCGGCGGCATGCATCCGCGAGTAGGGGTCGCGGAACTTGTGGACGCCGATCGCCGCGAGGAGGGCGAACAGCGCGCCGAGGACCATCGCCACGCCACCGGCGAAATCGAGCACACCGTCCACGTCAGCTCCCCCGCCGCTCGATGAAGCGGGCCAGGATCGCCGTCCCCACGAATCCGCCGAGCGCGACGATCAACACGGTGCTCTCGACCACGCCCCCGTCGGGCCGAGCGGAGGCGATCGTGACACCGATGACGATCGTCGAGACGAAACCGTCGACGGAGATCACGCGATCGGCGAGCGCGGGACCGCGCAGCATGCGCGCCACGAAGAGCATGGCCGCGAGGCAGGTGATCCCGAGTGCGATGTTGTTCATGGGTTGTCTCGTCGCAATCGTTCGGCGCGAGCGGCCGACTCCAGCAGGGTGGCGTGTTCCACGACGTCGGCGTGAGCGAGTTCATGGTCGCGTTCGGATCCGAATGCTCGCAGGGCCAGTTCCTCGAGTCGGAGCACCTGATGGCGGACCGCCTCGACGTCCTGGCCGTAGATGCAGTGCACGTACAGCGTGGCCCCGGCCGTCATCTCGTCGATGATCCCGTCGCCGTCGATGTCGAGTTCGTCGCGTTCGTGGGCCCACACATCGACCGTCATCGTCCCCGGGGTCAACGTGATCGAGTTCGCGACGAGGTTGATGACCGCTTCGGAACCGCCACGGATCGGCACCGCGATGATCGCGGTGTGGGTGCCGTCGCTCGGCGTGAGGATCTCGACGGCGAGCCGGATGTTCGACAACAGGAGTTGCCACAGCAGGCTGATCGCGTAGAACACGGCCCACCCCGGATGGAAGTGGGTCGGGCGCAGGGAGGCCTTCTCCAGCCGAGCGAACAGGACGACGGCGGTGGCGACGGCGATGCCGCCGAGCACGTTCGCCCAGCTCACCTCACCCCACAGGAAGACCCACAGGATCGTGAGCCAGAGCATGATCGCCGGGATCCGCAGAGCTTGCCGCATCAGTTCCCCCCTCCGAGGACGGCCTCGATGTAGGCAGCCGGATGCATCAGGTCGTGCCCGGCCCGCTCGGCGAGTTCGTAGATCGACCCGGCGAAGACGACATAGGCGATCGACAAGGCGACCGTCACCCCCGTCGCGAACACCATCAGCGAGGGTCCACCCCGGGTCCAGCCCTCGTCGCGCGGCGTCGCGGACTCGGCCTCACCCCAAAACACGCCCGCCCAGATCTTGGTCATCGAGAACAGCGTGAGCAGGCTGACGACGAGGGCGACCGTCACGATCGTCCACTCCCTCGATCCGACACCGGCGCCGATCAACGCGAACTTGCCCGCGAATCCCGACGACGGCGGCAACCCGGCGAGCGAGAGCGCGGGAACTGCGAACATGACGGCGATCACGGGCGCGCTGCGCACGACGCCGCCGACGCGAGAGATCCGGCTCGTCCCGAAGTGGCGATCGATCAACCCGGCGACGAGGAACAGGTTCGTCTTCACCAGGATCGTCTGCACGATGTAGAACACGACCGCGCTGATTCCGGCCACGGTGAACAGTCCGAGACCGAAGATCATGTACCCGATCTGACCGACGATGTGGAACGACAGGAGACGTTTGAGGTCGTCCTGAGCCAGCGCTCCGAGCACACCGACGACCATCGTCAGCCCACCGATGATCAGGAGCATCGTGCCCTGTTGGGATTCGGGTGGGAACATCAAGGTCTGGGTGCGGATGATCGCGTACACGCCGACCTTGGTCAGCAGACCGGCGAAGATCGCGGTGACCGGTCCGGGTGCCGTCGGGTAGCTGTCGGGCAGCCAGAAGAACAACGGGAACAGACCGGCCTTGATGCCGAACACGAGGATCAGGAGCAGCGAGAATCCGGTGCGGACGTTCGGGGACAGCTCGGGAATGCGTTCGGCGAGATCGGCCATGTTGACCGTGCCGGTCGACGCGTACAACAGCGCGAGGGCGGTGATGAACAACGCCGATGCGACGAGGCTGATCACGACGTAGGTCATGCCGCTGCGGACCTGGTCGGCCCGACCCCCGAGGGTGAGCAACACGTAGCTCGCCGCCAACATCATCTCGAACGCGACGAACAGGTTGAACATGTCGCCGGTGATGAAGCTCGCCGACACGCCGGCGGCGAGGACGAGGTAGATCGGTTCGAAGCCGACGTGGTGATCCTCGACGCCGTGCTGACCGATCGCGTAGATCAGCACGACCAGCAACATCAGCGACGACGTCACGAGCATGATCCCGGAGAGTCGGTCGACGACGTAGGTGATGCCGAGTGGAGCCGCCCACCCCCCGGCGTCCATCTTGACCACGTCGTGCCGGTCCGCCTGCACGAGCAACGCGATCGAGACGCCGACCGTCGACGCGAGCGCTGTCAGGGCCAGCACGCGCTGGACCAGGAGGAAACGTCCGAAGATGATCGTGAGCGCCGCCGCGAAGAGCGGGATGACGATCGGGAGCGGAACGAGAACGCTGTTCACTGTTCGTCGTCCCCCGCCGAGTCGGTCGCGTGCTCGCGCTCGGCAGCCTCGGCGTCCTCGACATCACCGTCGCGACGGAGTCGTGCGTTGATCAGGCGGTCCTCGACGTCGTCGGCGACGACGTCGTCGTGGGTCAGCTGCCAACTGCGATACGCCATCGCGAGGAGGAACGCCGTCACACCGAAGGTGATGACGATCGCCGTCAACGCCAGTGCCTGCGGCAATGGATCCGCGAAGTCCTCGGGGTCACCTTTGCCGATGACCGGCGGGATGCCGGCTCCGCCGCCGGATGTGATCAGCAGGATGTTGGTTCCGTGCCCGATCAACCCGATGCCGATGATGATCCGGGTCAGCCGTCGCTGGAGCAACAGCCAGGTCCCGAGACCGAACAGGACGGCCGCCGTCAGGGCGAGCAACACGCTCATGACCCGTCCTCCTCGTCCCGGAGCCAGATACTCGCGGGCAGGTGCTGGGTGAGCGGTCGGTATTCCTCGCCGATCGACGTCGCAGGTCTCGTCGGAGGCTCGATCATGTCCATCTCTTCGTCGCGATCGTCACCGAAGGCCTCGAAGATCATCAACACGAGCCCGACCACCACCAGGTACACGCCGATGTCGAACGCCAGCGCAGATGTGACCTTGACCTCGTGGAGCAGCGGCGGATGGAACGTGTACGCGCCGTGTTCGAGGATCGCTCCCCCCATCAGCATCGAGAAGATCGCGGTGCCGACCGAGGTCCCCAGTCCGACGCCGAGGATCGTCCACGGCTCGAGTCGGAACGAGCGACGAACCGCGTCGACGCCACCGGTCACGTAGCGCAGCGAGATCGCTGCCGACGCCGCGAGACCACCGACGAATCCGCCGCCCGGCTGGTTGTGCCCCGAGAACAGGAAGTACAGCGAGAGCACGATGATCGAGGGGTACAGCAGGCGCACCGACACGTCGAGGATCAGGGAGCGTTTCACAGCACCGGCTCCTCTGTGCGTTCGAGATCGGCCGGCTCGTCGTCGTACTGGCGGCTCCCGCGGGCCAACGCCACCGCACCGACGGCGGCAACGACGAGCACGGTGATCTCACCCATCGTGTCGACCCCGCGGAAGTCGACCAGGATGACGTTCACCACGTTCTTGCCATCGCCGTCGGGCTTCGAGCGTTCGATCATCTCGACCGACACCGAGTCCTCGACGACGTCGGTGCGCGCGTTCGTCGACACGATCGCGAACACGAAGATCGCGGCGCCCACGAGCACCGACACGAGCAACCGCACCGGTCGGATGACCGCAGGAGCGAGATCGACGAAGCGGGTGGGGAGGAAGCGCAGCACGAGGACGAACAGCACGGTTCCGAGCGTTTCGATCGCGAACTGGGTGAGGGCGAGGTCGGGTGCTCCCTGGGCCTCGTAGAGCGCGGCCATCGCGAAGCCGACCGCGCCGAGCATCACGATCGCGGCGATCCTGCGGTGGACGAGCGCGGCGCCGATCGCGGAGCCGATGATGATCGCGACGATCGGAATCTGGATCGGACTCTCCACCCACTGCGGCAGGTGGTCGAGTTCGGGGAGCATCGGGATGACCGGCACGATCACCGCGGTGGCGAGGATCACGAGGAGATAGACGGGCAGCGACCCGTTCTGCACGAATCCCGTGACACGGCGAGCGGTGCCGTCGATCCCACGGAGCAGTTCGCCGAACGTGTGGTCACTCGACGGGAGCCGTCGGAGCGGTTGCGAGAGCGCGGTCTGGGCATCGGCGACCGGCCGACGGAACACGGCGAGCAGGGTCCCGACCGAGATGATCAGGATCGACAGCATGACGGCGGTGTTGAATCCCGACCAGAGCTTGACCGGCGACGGCGTCGCGGCGGGATCGAGTGCGAGCAGCGCCGATTCGGTCAGGTTGCTGATCAACGCCGGGTAGATCCCGGCCACGACGGTGAACACCGTGAGCACGGCGGCCGGAATCACGAAGACGGCCGTCGGTGCCGGCGCCGTCCGGCTGCGGACCTCGATGTCGGCCTGCCCGTGGGCCCCGAACACGCCGAGCACGAAGCGTGCCGAGTAGGCGAACGTCAGGATCGAGCCGACCACGATGACGATCAACGTCACGTTCGCCCCCGCAAAATCGCCGTACTCGACGTACGTGTCGAGTGCCTTCTCCTTCGCGACGAAGCCGAGCAACGGGGGCAGCCCGGCCATCGATGCTGCACCGATCACCGCCATCACCTTCACCGGGAGCCAACCGGGGCCGAAGCCGTGGAGCTCGCGGATGTGCCGGGTGCCGACCTGGTGATCGATCACACCGACGAGCATGAACAGCGTCGCCTTGAACGCTCCGTGGGCGAGCAGCAGCACGATCCCGGCCTGCGCGATCTTGTACTCGCCCGGACCGAACAGCAGCATCATGAAACCGAGTTGGCTCACCGTGCCGTATGCCAGCAGCAGCTTCAGATCGCGCTGGCGCATCGCGCGCAGCCCGCCGATGATCATGGTCGCCGAACCGACGACCAACACGAGCAGGCGCCAGTGGCCGAGCGTCGCGACGATCGGCGACAACCGGGCCACGAGATACACCCCGGCCTTCACCATCGTCGCCGAGTGGAGATAGGCGCTGATCGGCGTGGGTGCGACCATCGCCCCGGGGAGCCAACTGCTGAACGGGGCCTGCGCCGACTTCGTGAACGCGGCGAGCAGGATGCACACGAGTGCTGCTGCCACGGCGGTGCCGGACGGCGGCGAGTCGATCATCTCCGAGAGTCGATACGTCCCGGCACTCTGACCGATGATGATCACACCGACCAGCAGGGCGAGGCCGCCCGCGCCGGTGATGAAGATCGCCTGCAACGCTGCAGCCCGGGCGCGGGGATTGCGGTCGTCGTTGCCGATGAGCAGGTAGCTGGTGATCGAGGTGAGCTCCCATGCGATGAACAGCGCGACGAGATGATCGGCCCAGACGATGCCCAACATCGCGGCGGCGAACAACGTCATCAGGCCGGCGAGGCGGCTCTGACCGGGGAGGATGTGGGAGAAGTACCCGATGGCATAGATGCACACGAGCAGCCCGATGCCCGACACGAGGAGGGTCATCACCAGGGCGAACGCGTCGAACCGCAGGACGAGGTCGAGGTCGAGGCTGCCGATCCAACCGACCGACTGGATCACCGGGGTCCCACCCACAGCGTGGCCTTCGGCGTCGACGGCGTTCGGGTCGCCGACCACGGAGGACCATTGCGCTGCAGCCCAGACCAGCGTGGCCAACGGGGCGAGTGCCGCCACGGCGAACGCGCGGCGGCCGAGCCGATCGCCGGTGAGCAGGATCGCCGTGCCGATCAACAGGTGGATGAGGAGCAGCGCGAACATGGGCGATGAAACGCACACGATACGGGTTCGATGCGGTTCGGACTGATTCCGGCGCGACCGACCGCAACGAATTTTGGTCGAAGCTACCGACCGGTAACTAGCGTGTGCGCATGAACGGAATCGACACCACCTCGACCCTCGACGCTGCCGGCGAGATCCGCACGGTCGGCGTCCTCGGCTCCGGAATCATGGGCGCCGGCCTCGTGGAGGTCGTCGCCCGATCGGGTCGCAGCGTGATCCTGCGTTCGCGCACGCAACAGACGGCCGACGCCGCCGTGGCCAAGCTGACCTCCGGCCTCGACCGCCAGGTCGACAAGGGGCGCCTCGAGGCCGCCGAGCGCGACGCGATCCTCGGGCGGATCACCGCGACCGACGACGTCGCCGCCCTCGCCGAATGCGACCTCGTCATCGAGTCGGTCGTCGAGGACCTCGCGGTGAAGAAGTCGCTGTTCGCCGAACTCGACGCCGTGGTCGCTCCGCACGCGATTCTGGCAACGAACACGTCGACGCTTCCGGTCGTCGAGATCGCAATGGCAACCGGCCGGCCGGACCGGGTGTGCGGCATCCACTTCTTCAACCCGGCCCCGATGATGAAGCTCGTCGAGATCGTCAAGCCGCTCACCGCGTCCGACGACACCATCTCGACCGCGCTCGCCTTCGCGACGTCGTGCGGCAAGGATGCCGTCGAAGTCGTCGACCGCGCCGGCTTCATCGTCAACGCACTGCTCTTCCCCTACCTCAACAACGCGATCAAGATGTGGGAGAACGGCACCGCCTCGATGTCCGACATCGACACCGCCATGCAGGGGGGATGCAACTTCCCGATGGGTCCGTTCGCGCTGCTCGACCTGGTCGGGCTCGACACCTCGCTCGCGATCCTCGAGGCGCTCCACGCCGAGTTCGGCGATGCCAACTTCATGGCGGCCACGTCGCTCAAGCGGATGGTCGCCGCCGGACACCTGGGCCGCAAGTCCGGTCGCGGGTTCCTCGCCTACTGACCGACGCTCGGCCGGACGGCCGAGAGGTACATTGCTCCGAGCCGCGACGATCGCGGTCCGAACCGATGGTTCGGGACCGAGACGAGGGGGCCCACATGGGCGAAGCACACGCGCAGAACCTGAGCGGTCAGGACACGATCGAACACTTCATCAGCGAGTACCCGAACCGGCAGCAGGTGACGATGATGACGGCCTGGCTCGCCGAGCACGCTCCGGCCTCGTTCTCGTTCACCGGGCTGGTCGACCCATCGGACTCGACGGTGATCACACCGCAGGCCACGGTCGACTACGGCTACAGCTGGTTCAGTCTCTCCGATGGCCCGGCGATCGTCCGGACCCCGTCGTACGCGCGTTTCTTCTCGGTGTCCGTCTTCGACATGAGGCACAACGTCCCCGCCGTGATCGCCAACCCGACTCGGCCGATCCTCCTGATCCGTCCGGGGCAGGAGGTTCCGGACGGCGACCACGAGATCGTCGAGCTCGAGACCGACCAGGGTCTGGTCCTCACACGGATGGTCGTCGTCGACAACATGGCCGAGGTTCGCCGGCTCAGCGCGTCGATCACCATGGACGGCGGGGACGGCGACATGCATCGCACGGTGCAACGGTTCTCCCCCGGTGTGGCCGAAGCGGCGTCGGCGGTCATCGCCTCCTCCGTCCCGCACCTGAACCCGGACATCGCTTTCGGGAGGAAGTCGGGCGACGTGGGAGATCTCACGCTCGCCGGAGCGGTCATGCTCGGCCAGCTGGGCACACCCGCCGACACGGTGCGCTACGGGCTGATCCTCGCCGACGAGAACGGACAGCCCTTCAACGGTGAGGACACCTACGTGGTGACGGTGCCGGCCGGGATCGTCCGCGACGGCGGATACTTCTCGGTGACGGTCTACGGGTCGGACAACAAGTTGCTGATCGAGAACGATCTCGGTGTGTACGACAGGACCTCGTACAGCGCCACCGCCGAAGCGGACGGTTCGTACACGATCACGCTCGGTCCCAGCGGTGACGGGACCAACGGGATCCCGACGGGGAAGCCGTTCTACGGCATCCTGCGCGCGTACCTCCCGGTCCCCGGCGCCGACCTCACAGCCGCCGTTCACACCGTCTGAATCCACCACGCGGTGCTGGTCCCTGATCCGGGCTGGCAGGATGACGCTGTGAGCCATCAGGACGTGGACGGGGGTGGCTCGACGCGACGCTCCACGCCCGTGGTGCCTCCACCCACCCGATTCACCATGCCCGATCCGTCGGACGCCGAAGCCGGTGACGAGCTCATCGCGATCGGTGCCGACCTCGAGCCGGGCACCCTGCTCACCGCCTATCGGGCCGGTCTGTTCCCGATGCCGATGGACCCGCGGCGACGTCGCAGCAAGATCGCCTGGTACTCACCGGACCCACGGGGCATTCTTCCGCTCGACGGCCTTCACGTGAGTCGGTCACTGCAGCGCAGCCGACGCAAGTTCGAGACCCGGATCGATTCCGACTTCGAAGCGGTGATGCGCGCCTGCGGCGACCCGAACCGAGAAGGTCGGTGGATCACCGAGGACTTCGTGCAGGCCTACGTTCGACTGTACGAACTCGGCTGGGCACATTCGTGCGAGGTGTATGCCGACGGGACACTCGTCGGCGGCCTCTACGGCGTGCGGATCGGCGCGCTCTTCGCCGGCGAGGCGATGTTCCACCGCGCGACCGATGCATCCAAGGTCGCGCTCGTCGCAGCGGTCGACTGGCTCCGCTCTACCGGCGCCAGCCTGTTCGACGTCCAGTGGGAGACGCCGCACCTCGCTTCACTGGGCGTCGTCGAGGTGCCGCGGTCCGAGTACCTGCGACTCCTCGCAGCGGCCACCGACGGGTGCGCGATCGAACCCGGTCCGATCGCCTGACGAACGTGAACAACGACCGTCGTTCCGGGCGGCTCCGCGTTTGGTGATCGACTCCCCGCGGGCGAGACTTTCCCGATGACCGACAAGGTGACCGAGTGCTCGACGACGCGCGACCGCGACCGGCCATGGATGATGCGGACGTACTCGGGGCACTCGACCGCTGCGGCATCGAACGAGCTGTACCGAACCAACCTCGCCAAGGGACAGACCGGGCTGTCGATCGCGTTCGACCTCCCGACGCAGACCGGTTACGACTCCGACGACCCGATGTCGAAGGGCGAGGTCGGCAAGGTCGGCGTTCCGGTCGGGCATCTCGGCCACATGCGCACGCTGCTCGATCAGATTCCTCCCGGGCAGATGAACACATCGATGACGATCAACGCGCCGGCGGCGTGGCTCCTCGCGCTGTACGTCGCCAACGCCGAGGAGCAGGGAACGCCCACGACCGAACTGCGCGGCACGACTCAGAACGACATCGTCAAGGAGTACCTGTCGCGCGGGACGTACATCTTCCCGCCCACCGAGTCCCGCCGGCTGATCGTCGACATGGTCGCCTGGTGCGCCGAGAACGCCCAGAAGTGGAACCCGATGAACGTCTGCTCGTACCACCTCCAAGAGGTCGGCGCGACACCGGTGCAGGAGATCGCCTACTCCTTCGCCACCGCGATCGGAGTGCTCGATGCCGTGCGCGATTCGGGCCAGGTGACCGACGAGAAGTTCTCGCAGGTGTTCGGTTCGATCTCGTTCTTCGTGAACGCCGGGATCCGCTTCGTCGAGGAGGTCTGCAAGCTCCGTGCGATGACCGAGATGTGGGCCGGGATCGGCCGCGAGCGCTACGGCGTCACCGACGAGAAGGCGCTGCGTTTCCGGTACGGCGTGCAGGTGAACTCGCTCGGACTCACCGAGGCGCAGCCCGAGAACAACGTGCAGCGGATCGTGCTCGAGATGCTCGCAGTCACCCTGTCGAAGGACGCACGGGCTCGGTCCGTTCAGCTGCCGGCGTGGAACGAAGCGCTCGGTCTGCCGCGGCCATGGGATCAGCAGTGGTCGCTGCGGATGCAGCAGGTCCTCGCGTTCGAGACCGACCTGCTCGAGTACGGCGACCTCTTCGAGGGGTCCGTCGTGATCGAGGGGCGGACCGCCGAACTCCGTGCCGATGCCCTCGACGAACTCGATGACGTGCTGTCGATGGGCGGTGCCTTCGAGGCGGTCGAGACCCTCAAGGCGCGGCTCGTCTCGTCGATGGCCGCGCGGACACGCAGGATCGAATCGGGTGAGCAGAAGGTGATCGGCGTGAACGACTTCGTCGAGACGACCGACTCACCGCTCGACGGCGAGAACAACATCATGAAGGTCGACCACACCGTCGAGCAGCAGGCGATCGACGAGCTCGCCCTGTGGCGCGCCGAACGGGACCAGGCGGCGGTCGACGATGCGATCGACGAATTGCGGCGGGTCGCCACCGATGGCGACAACGTCATGCCCGCATCGATCGCACTCGCCAAGGCCGGCGGGACGACCGGAGAGTGGGGGACGGTGATGCGCGAGGTGTTTGGCGAGTACCGCGCGCCCACCGGTGTTGGTGGAGCGACGGCGTCGGCGTCGGGTCTGGCCGGCGTGGCCGAGTACGTCAAGTCGATCGCGGGTGGGCCGCCGAAGTTGCTCGTCGCCAAGCCCGGCCTCGACGGTCACTCGTCTGGCGCCGAACAGATCGCGGTCGCCGCGCGGGACTCCGGCATGGAGGTCGTGTACTCGGGAATCCGATTGACGCCCGAGCAGATCGCGGCCTCGGCTCGCGATGAGGACCCGGACGTGATCGGGCTGTCGATCCTGTCGGGCTCGCATCTCGAACTCGTGCCCGACGTGTTGGCGCACCTCGAAACCATGGGGGTCGACATCCCTGTGGTCGTCGGCGGGATCATCCCCGAGGACGACCGGCCGCGGCTCGCGTCGATCGGCGTCGCTCGGGTCTACACGCCGAAGGACTTCGAGATCGCCAAGATCATGCGCGACATCGCCGACCTCGCCGTCTCCCACCGCGTTACGTAACGGGTCTGACCCGTTACGTAACGGGGACGGGGGTGTTGGCCTCGATGAAGCGGTCGAGGACGGGGCCGGATTCGAAGCTCGTGATCAACGCGTAGCGCGGCGCATCGCCGTTGTGGACGACGACGTGCCACAGGCGCTGCGTGTCGACGACGAACCGGGCACCCTTGTGGAGCGGGACGCGGATCTCGGTATCGGGGTCCGGAAGTCCGTTCTCGTCGTTGTCCATCAGGATCATGTAGCTGTCCGGGTTGTCGGTCAACTCCACCCACGACCGCACGACCCAACCCTCGTCATCGGGGTTGAAGCGGTTGTTGTCGTCGCGGTGCAGGCTCCGGATCGCAGCCTCGCGGTCCTGGGGCTCGAGCTTGATCGTGCGCACCCGCCCGAAGTTGGCACCCACTCCGTCGACGTAGTCGCGGATCGACGGTGCCACGTCGGCGTTCGATGTCCACTCGGCGTCCTTGTCGGTCTTGCCCTTGTCCCAGAACCCGCGACAGTCGAGCTCACCGTCGGCGGTGGCGATCGGGGCGAAATTCGTGTCGCCGCCGGACTTCCAGTCCATGTACTCGAGTGCCAAGTACTCCGACTCGGGCACCTCGAACGGCGCTTCGGAGAGCACGACCACTCCGGTCTCGGCGAGCACGTCGAGGCGTGGGTGAGGTGTCTCGAGCGGAATTGCGACGCTCCAGTGGTCAGCGTTCGGCCAGAAACTCATGTGGTCGAGTCTATGAACGACACCGAACTGCAACAGAGCATTCGGTCACATCGTGTCGAGCACCGGCCCGACGTCGATCAACCCTGGACGTTCGCCGGGATCTCGAGGACCTGTCCGGCCTGGATGGCGTCGGGGCTCTCGAGGGCGTTGAGTTCGACGATCGCCTCGACGGTGACCCCTCGCTGGGAAGCGATCACCGCGAGGATGTCGCCACTCTGCACGGTGTAGAAGCGCTCCTGCGGGATGGTGGTCGTCGTGGTCGTCGTAGTCGTCGTGGTCTCGAGCGGCGGCAGTGTCATCCGCGACGCCTCGTCGGTCGTCCCGCAACCGGCGACCAGCCCGAGGGCCGCGACCGGCACGATCGCACTCGTGATCGCGATGCGCCGCACGGCACGTCCGAGGTGTGTCGGCCCACGCTGCTCCATACACCGGCCATGATATGCCGCTGATTCGGCGTCGCGATGTCGTCCGAATCCATCACGGGTCCGACCGGTCTCGGACCCTGGTCGCCGCCTCCGCTACCGTCGCCACGATGGCGACCGCTCCCGATGAGCCCGGACTCGACGAACACGGCGAGTCGCCGTTTCCCGGGGCACGACGACCCGACCGGAGCTACGACCTTCCCGCTCACGGAGTCCGGATCGCGGTGCACGAGTGGGGCGATGCCGACGCACCACCGCTGATGATGATGCACGGCGGATTCGACTTCGCACGAACCTTCGACGGGTTCGCCCCCCGACTCGCCGCCGGCGGCTGGCGAGTCGTCGCGTGGGACCAGCGTGGGCACGGAAACAGCGAACACGCTGCGCTCTATTCGTGGGACGGCGACATGCGCGACACGCTCGCCGTGTTCGACCATGTCTCCAGTGGACGCCCGATCCCGGTGGTCGGTCACTCGAAGGGCGGGGCATTGATGACTCAGCTCGCGGACGCTCAGCCACATCGGTTCCGCTGTCTGGTCAACATGGACGGCATCCCGTACAAGCGCAACATCCCGGACCTCGCCGAGCACGAGCGCACCACGATGCTCGCCAAGGACCTGGCGGGATGGCTCGATCACCGTCGCCGTACCGCCACGGCCAGTCGCAAGCCGGGAACACTCGACGGGCTCGCACGACGGCGTGGACGGATGAACCCACGCCTTTCCCACGAGTGGCTGCGGCGACTCGTCACGACCGGCGGATTCGAGTCCGACGACGGCTGGCGCTGGAAGATCGATCCGGCACTTCGGTTCGGCGGTTTCGGCCCGTGGCGACCGGAGTGGACCCTGATGCGCCTGCCCGGCCTCCCGATGCCGTTCCTCGGGATCCTCGGTGGCCAGATGGAGGAGATGGGCTGGGGCACGCCACCGCACAAGGTCGCCCCGTACATGCCGATGGACGGACGGTGCCAGGTGCTCGACGACGTCGGCCACTTCGTCCACATCGAACAACCGGACCTCGTCGGCTCGCTCGTCCTCGACTTCATCGGAGACCCGTCATGAGCACCTGGATCGCACTGCGCCACAACAAGATCGACCTCGCGCTCCATCTGCTGCGCGCCGAGTCGCCCGACACCGACGATCCCGGACGTCCGTTGCTCCTGCTGCACGGCCTCGGCGATCGGTCCCCCGACGTCGCCCCGACCTGGGTCGAGAGCTGGAACGGGCCGATCGCTGCACTCGACTTCACCGGTCACGGGGAGTCGACCGTGCCCGCGAGTGGCGGGTACTCGCCCGAGACACTGATGGCCGACGTCGATCACGCGCTCGCTCACCTCACCGACGACGATCCGGATCGCTCGATCACCGTGCTGGGACGTGGACTCGGCGCGTACATCGCACTTCAGATCGCGGGCGCACGAGCTGGACAGGTCCACGGGGCGATCCTCACCGACGGACCCGGCCTGGCGGGCGGGCCGACCGGTCCGAGTTCGCAGAGCTTCTTCGCGCTCGAGAGCGACGGCTCGGCCCCGGATCCGTACGGACTCGTCGAACTGGGCCGCGACCTGCGACCTGCCGACTATGCGATGTCGTTCGTCTCGCTGGCGACCGCGGGGTCCCCGGCACGCAATCCGATCACCGTGGCGAGCAGCTTCCGACCGAAGTGGTTGGCCGCGGTGGCCGATGCTCCGGGCGTGGTCGAGTCGTCGATCGCCGAGGCGCTCGACGGCTACTCGAGGTAGATCTCAGGCTCGCGTCCGTCCGCGGAGGTACTCCCGAGCCGCGGCACGAGCCTCGGGGTCCCTCATCGCCGCACCCAACTGGTCTGCGTCGGCCCACGCTCCCGTCGTCGGTGCGACGTTCTCGAGCGCGGTGTTCACCTGACGCTTGGTCGCGCGCACGACCGACGGTGCCTTGCGGGACAGACTCTCCGCCAACTCGTCGACGGCCTCGTCGAGCTCCGCTCGCGGCACGACTCGATTGACGAATCCGAGCGACCGCGCCTCCTCCGCGTCGAACGGGCGGCACGTGAGCACCAACTCCCGCACGATCGCAGGAGGAATCTCGCGGACGAGGCGAGGAATTCCGCCCCACGCCAAGGGAATGCCGAGGTCGACCTCGGGAATCGCGAAGACGGTGTCATCCGCCGCGATGCGCAGATCGCAGACACCCGCCAGGACGAGGCCGCCGCCGATGCAGGGACCTTTGATCGCGGCGATCGTCAGCGCGCGCATCTGCTCCATCGCCTCCGCCATCAGCCGGCCGAGATCGGCCTGTGCCCGATCGTCCAGGTCGGGCGACGCGGCCGGATCCGCGAACTCGCGCAGGTCGAATCCGGAGGAGAACGCCCTGCCGGCACCGGTGACGATCACGATGCTCGCCTCCGTCGAGTCAAACCAGCGCGCTGCGTCGGCGATCTCAGCGAGCGGCCGGGTCCCCAGCGGGTTGAGTTTGTCGGGTTGGTTCAGCGTGAGTCGGCCGATGCGGCCATCGACGGTGGCGTGCAGAGTTTCGAACTGCGGTGGTTCCTGCATCGCAGCATCGTGGCACTTCGGCCTCGGCTCGTCGGCGTCGGGGCTGTCGCGGTCTATCGTTCGTGGCGTGACAGTGTCGTGGATCGTGCTCGCCATGGTGGCGTTCGTGGCGATGGAACCGATCACCGCGGCCACCCACCGGTGGGTGATGCACGGCCTCGGCGAGTTCGTGCACCGCAGCCACCACCGCTCTCGGGACACGCGGTGGGAAACGAACGACTGGTATCCGGTGATGTTCGCGGCGGTCGTCAACGTCGGGCTGTTCGCCGGATTCAACTGGGACGGTTTCCGGCCGCTCATTCCGGTGGCCGTCGGCGTCACCGCCTACGGGGTTGCGTACGCGCTCGTCCACGACGTGTACATCCACGGTCGGCTCGGCTGGTTCTCCGGGCGACGGATCGCCGCCCTCGACCGGCTCGCGGACGCCCACCGGATCCACCACCTCTACAGCGCCGCTCCCTACGGAATGTTGCTCCCGGTCGTGCCGGCCGAACTCCGCATCCGCGCCGCCCGGACGACCCGCAACCCGCTCGTCAACGCCTGAGAATGCGCGTCGGTGCCAGGCACGAACGCGCATTTTCGGTCAGAAGACGAAGAGGCCGGCGGTGCCGGGGCCGGTGTGGGCGCCGATGCTCGGACCGATGCGGTACTGGATGATCTCGGAGATCGACGGTTGGGCGGCGAGCGTATCGGTCAACGCCGCCGACAGTGATCGACTCGAATCGTCCGACGTGCCGATCGCGATCCGCCGACACTCGCCCGCATGGAGCTTCCACGCCAGCGCGTCCTCGACCATGGTCTTCACCGCGGCATCGACATCGATGACGGTGTCCAACACCTCGACGTCCGAGCCGCTCATCGCCAGGACCGGAATTCCCTCGATCGACCGATCCTGGACGTCGAGACCGCCGGCCCGGCCGGATCGGTCGATGAGCCCGGGCACGCCGACCACGAACGACGTGCGCAGTCGGGCCGCACGATGCTCGGCCACGAGAGCCGCAGTCTCCCGATCCGCACCTGCCGCGATCGCGTCCGCCGCCGCCCACGCACAGCAGGTGATCCCGAAACTCGCCGTTCCGGTGTCGACGAGCCGGATGGGGACGTCGACCGCGTCACACGCGAGGCGCGCCGAGTTGAGCGTGCCGCTCATCGCCTCCGCGATGTGCACCGACAGGATCTCGCTCACCCCTCGATCGATCAACCGCTGGTAGGCATCGACGAACGCCCCCGGCGAGGGCTGACTCGTATCGACGTCGGGGGTGAGACCGTCCGCCCAGGCCGTATAGAAGTCATCGGCATCGAGGTCGATACCTTCGCGGTACTCGATGCCGTCGATACTCACGGTGAGCGGGACGACCTCGACGCCGAGCCGCACGGCAAGACCGGGCGGCATCTGACTGTTCGAGTCGGTGACGAGACCGATCATGAGGAAGCTCCGGTCAGCGCATCGTCGGCGCAATCCCGTCGGGAACGATCCGCGGCAACGAAGCGTTCGACGATCATCGCGCTCGACAGCAGCGCGCCCACGGGCAGCATGATCGACGGCTTCGGCCCCCACAGATTGCGCCACCCCTTCGCCCACCAGAGCACCGCACCGGCCACCCACCCGAAACTGGAGACGAGCGTCGCCGCGTAGGCGCGGCGCTTCCACGCCGGAACCGAGGCGGTCGCAGCGGCGACTCCGACATCGATGAGGAAGTAGCCGGGAAACGTCGCGAGACACTGTCCGACACTCGCGGCGACACCCTTGCCGCCCCGGAACCCGTTGTGCCAGGGGTAGCAGTGCCCGGCCACCGCTGCCG
>NZ_JBAVYV010000321.1:0-3806 GCF_049588435.1 Ilumatobacter sp. | reverse complement strand
GGCCGGATCGATCACGTCGATCGGCCGGCCGTCGCCCGCGACCAGCTCACCGTCGATCAACAGTCGGGTCGCTTCGACGGTCGGGACCCCACCGGCGGCGACCTCAGAAGTTGACATGCTCGACGCCCTTCAGCCCGAGCCGTTGGCGAGCCTGCTTCGGTGTGGCGACAGTCAGACCGAGCGCCTCGACGATGGTGCGGATCTTCGTGACCTGCGCCGCGTTCGACGGTGTCAGCTCACCGGGCCCGATGTAGAGACTGTCTTCCATGCCGACTCGCAGGTTGCCGCCGAGCATCGCCGCCTGCGTCGCAAAAGACATCTGGTGGCGGCCAGCCGCAAGGACCGACCACTCGTACGAATCACCGAACAGCTTGTCCGCGATGGTGTGCATGTGCATCAGGTTGTCGAGGTCGGCACCGACGCCGCCGAGCACGCCGAACACCATCTGGATGAAGAACGGCCCCTCGATCCAGCCCTGGTTGATCAACCACTCCAGGTTGTAGAGATGCCCGAGGTCGTAACACTCGAACTCGAACTTCGTGCCGTGGCCCTGGCCGAGTTCCTTGACGATGTACTCGAGGTCGCCGAACGTGTTGCGGAAGATGAAGTCCTTCGTCATCTCCAGGAACTCGGGCTCCCATTCGTGCTGCCAATCGCTGTACTTGTCGAGCATCGGGAACAGCCCGAAGTTCAGTGAGCCCACGTTCAGCGATGCCATCTCCGGTGAGGTCGAGGTCGCAGCGAGCAGTCGCTCCTCACGACTCATGCCGAGCCCACCGCCGGTCGACACGTTGATCACCGCGTCGCAGGCACCCTTGATCTTCGGGAGAAACTCCTGGAAGAGCTCGGGACGAGGGTCGGGCTTGCCCGTTTCGGGGTCGCGGGCATGCAAATGGATGATCGATGCGCCGGCCTCCGCCGCCTCGATCGATGCCGTGGCGATCTGATCCGGCGTGATCGGCAGGTGCGGCGACATCGTCGGGGTGTGGATGCCCCCCGTCGGCGCGCACGTGATGATGACTGGATTGCTGCCTGTCTTGCCCATTGCGGTCAGAACCTCATCTGTTGGACTTGCGCGGAGATGCCACCGTCGAGCACCCAGAGTTGGCCGGTCGCGTAGCGGGCCTCGTCGGAGGCCAACCAGTTGACGAGGTTGGCCATGTCGGTCGGCGTGCCGATCGTGCGGAGCGGATGAATGGCGATCTGTTCGGCGCGAGCAGCCGCGGCGTCCACCCCGTCGGGGACGAACTGCTGCAGCATCGGGGTGTCGATGTAGCCAGGGCAGATCGCGTTGACACGGATCCCTTCCTTGCCGTGATCACACGCCATCGCCTTGGTCAACGCATGCACGGCGCCCTTGGTCGCGCAATAGGCGGCGAGGTTCGGGTCGGCGATGTAGCCGTCATAGGAACCGAAGTTGATGATCGACGCGTGGTCCGACGCGCGCAGCAGTGGGAGGGCGTACTTCGAGGTGAGGAACGTGCCGGTGACGTTGATCGCCATGATCCGGTTCCACGCCTCCAGCGAGGTCTCCTCGATGGTGAGTTCCATCTCGATCCCGGCTGCGTTGACGAGCACATCGAGCACGCCATGGCGGTCACCGATCATCGCCATCGTCTGCTGAATCGCCCCCTCGGACGTGACGTCCATCTCGACGAACTCTCCGGCACGGCTTGCGCCGTCGAAGCTGCCGGTTGCCGAAAGATCCGCTGCGTAGACGGTGGCACGTTCGGCCTCGAAGCGTTCGCACACGGCGCGGCCGGCGCCGCCGCATCCTCCGGTGACGAGGGCGACGCGTCCGGCCAGCATGTCGGTCATCGTGACGCTCCTCTCGGTTGCTGCTGCACCGCCACCGGCGACGCCGGTTGGTCGGGGGACGCTGCCAGGGCGGCCCGGTAGGCGTCGAGGACGAGGCCGTGGAAGTGATGCAGGGCGTGTTCGGACAGTCCGGATCCCGCGGCATCCACAACAAGGCGTCCCTGCGTGAACGCCGGTGTCTGCATCCCCCGCTGCACGCTCTCGACCAATGCGATGTCCTCGACCTGGAGCACCTCGTCGAGGTACCGGATCGACTCGAGTTCTGCAGCGTTCGGGTCGGTGTCTTCGAGGAAGAAGTCGTACGTCTCGCGGGTGCGTCCCGGGCCGACCGGGATGATGTTCAGCACGATCATGTTGCCTCGACCCGGATACCGCATCAGGCACGTGGTGGGCCACAGCCACCAGACGGCGTGGTCGGTGACGGTCGCCTCGGAGACGTCGTAGGCGCTGTTCGACGTCTTGCCCGCCTCGGCCATGTGGCTGGAGTAGATGCCGTGCGTGGTGACCTTGTAGGTGTCCATGTCCACGAGCGACACGAAGTCCTTGTGCGCGATGTGGCAGTGATAGCACTCGAGGAAGTTGTCGACGACGTTCTTCCAGTTCGAGTCGATCTCGTAGGTCAGTCGGTGGGCGAAAGTGAGCTGTTCGACATCGGGTGCCCAGCGTGCGATCTCGGCGCCCAGCCCGCCAGCCTGCTCGGCGAGTGACACCGCATTGCTGTCGAGATTGACGAACACGAACCCGCCGAACTCCTCGATGGAGATCCGGTCGAGGCAGATGTCGGCGGTGTGGAAGTCGACGAGGTCGCCCGTCTTGCGGGCGACAGTGAGTTGGCCATCCAGTGCGTAGGTCCACGCGTGGTAGGGGCAGACGATCGCTCCGACTCGGCCTTCGCCGCTGAGCAGTTGGTGGGCTCGGTGTTGGCAGACGTTGTAGAAGGCTCGGAGTTGGCCGTCCTTGTCGCGTACTGCGGCAATCGGCATGCCGGCGATCTCAGCTGTCACGTAGCTGCCCGGCTCGCGCAGCTTCTCGACGTGCCCGATCCATTGCCACGCCGCGCCGAACACCGATCGTTGCTCGCGTTTGAACCACTCGAGTCGGGTGTAGGCATCGGCGTGCAGCGACATCGATGCGGCCGGGTCGGCGTGGTAGCCGTCGAAGATGTGCGAGCACGTCTGGATGGTCATGCCTCGGCCTTCGGTTGGTGACGTGGGAAACGCGTGCGTGCGCCGGCGTCCGCCCAGTCCTGGTGGTTGCGGACGTAGTGGTTCGCGACGTCGTTGGTGGGCAAGTGGTCCCACGACACGAGTGGGCCCGACGCCATCGCGGCATTGAGGAGGTGGCGGCTGCGCTGCGACGCGACCACGCGCTCGCGGATCGCATCGGAATCCCAACGGGCGCAGACTTCGGCCGCGAACGCTGCGGCGAGGTCGGCGTGTGCGGAATCGGCGGCGAGGTTCACGCGCTCCAGCGGATCGGCGTCGAGGTCGTACAACTGGGGCGGATCGGTGTCGCAGTGGATGTACTTGTGCGCGCCGCGACGAATCATGAAGATCGGGGCCGACGTCATCTCGGCTGCGTATTCGCCGAACGTCTCGTCGGTCAGATCGCCGACGCCACCGGCCGCGGGAAGGAGGCTGCGCCCGACGAAGTCATCGTCACTCGGATCCGCTCCGGCGATGTCGAGCAACGTCGGCAGCAGGTCGAGGTGCGAGCAGGCGTTCGCGATGGTGGTGGTCGCGATTCTGGGCCCGGCGATCACCAGTGGCACGCGGGCCGAGCGCTCGTGGAACGACATCTTGAACCATGCGCCTCGATCGCCGAGCATGTCACCGTGGTCGCTGGTGACGATCACGACCGTGTTGTCCGTCTGGCCGGTTTCGTCGAGTGTCGCCACGAGCTTGCCGAGCCAGTCGTCGAAGTAGCTGACGTTGGCGTAGTAGCCGTGCCGAGCGGCGCGTACCTGGTCGTCGGTGTACCCGACGGTG
>NZ_JBAVYV010000320.1:0-3010 GCF_049588435.1 Ilumatobacter sp. | reverse complement strand
GTCGTCAGCGCAACGAATCGGCCGGATACCCCGCCCGGCCGGGTCCGATCCTGGGTGATCGACGGGTCACCGCTCGGCCGGGCACGCCACATGTAGATCGTCTCGGGAACAATGTCGACCGACCGTGCCAGACAGTGCGCTCGGGTGGCGACCTCAATGTCCTCGAACAGAACACCTTCCGGGAAGCTGAGCCGTTCGCGTTCCCAGAAGTCGCGTCGATACAGTTTCCCGCAGACGATGTGATCCCGCACGAGTGAGGGTCGTTCGTAGATGTGAGTGGTCGGCGTGTAGCGGGTGAACATCCCGACATGCAGTGCGACCTTCCAACTTCTGCTGGCGTCGAAGCGCCGAACGACGCCGGTCACGAGGTCGGATCCCGTCACGTCGGCGGAGGCGACCATCGTCGCCAGTGCTTCGGAAGGCAAGGTGTCATCGCTGTCGACGAACGCAAGGAACGCGCCGCGCGCGGCAGCGACTCCGGTATTTCGGGCCGCACCCAACCCGCCGTTGGGCCGCGTCACCAAGGTGATCCGCTCGTCTCGCGCAGCCCATCGAGCGAGATGGTCTCCCGTCTCATCCGTGGAGCCATCGTCGACCGCAATGATCTGGAGATCTCGGTGGGTCTGTCCGGTGATCGATTCGAAGCAATCGTCGACGTACGGGGCCACGTTGTAGCACGGAACCACGACGCTGATCACGGAGTCCGAACTCTGACGAGGCTGCATCGGTATCACTTCGTCCACGGTGGCCGGGTTCGGCGAACTCTCGATGACGCGAGGACGACGGAACGGCCAATTCGTGTCGAATTTCATTCCGACTCCGACCGACGCCCCGACGGCATCAGCAAGGGGGTCGGTTGGACCTCATCGGTCAGGTCGACGTCGAACTGGTCGCGCAACTCCCGGATCGCGGACTCCGCCGTCCAACGATCGTCGGTCTCGATCGCGCGGACGCACCGTCGATAGAGGTACGCGAGGGCATCGCCATTCTCGCGATACCTCCGGTTGGGCGTATCGAAACTGAAGTTGTAGAACGCAATCGGGCGCTCCCAGGTGCCGTAGTTCTCGTCGAGGTACCGCCGTGCGTTCGTCGGGATCCAGACATCGACGCCGTGAAGGACCCCGGACTCGAGATCGAAGGGCGTGTTCCACCACTCGTGGATGTCGGTTCCGTGCCACAGCAGACCGTCGCGCTCGTAGTGCACGAAGATGTCGGCGCTGAATCCCGACGGGGAACGCGCCACGACCTTCAGCTTCTGGGAGACGACGGTGTATCGCGGAAGCTCCGAGATGGCGGCGACCACGGCATCCGCATCGGCGTCGCCGGGCAGGACGCCCAGGTCGATGTCGTAGTCGTGGGCCATCAGCTCGGTGCTGCGCACGTACCCGAGCAGGGTGCCGCTGACCAAGAACGGGCGGTGGCCGGCTCGTCGGAGCTCGCCGACGACGTCACGGAGTACGGAGATCTGCGCGGATCGCTCCGCCGGAAGCCCGCTCTGGGGCGCGACGGCGGTGCGGACGAGCCGGTCTCGGAGGTCACGCTCGACGAATTTCAGCGCCTCTTCGAACACGGGATCATCGTCCAGGAGAAAAGCCGCGCTCGCGAGGGTTCCTGTCTCGCTCGGATTCGCAGCCAGACGTCGTTTCAACCCGACCACCGATGCAGCCCTCGCCTCCGGCGTCTTGATCACCCCGGTTGCGGGAAAGTACGCCGGGAACCGACCGCGTCCTTCGATCGCCCGTGCCCACATCATCATTTCAGCCGTGCGGCGAGTCGACCTGGATCGGGACCCCGCGACCGCCTCCGAGATGACGGCTGCGTTGCCTCCCGACCGGCGCATCACAACGCCGAGGCAACGCGCGAAACACTGCTGCGTCGTGGCCGTGCGATCGAGAACCAGAAAGGTCGCCGAACGAACGCGCTGACCGAGTCGGCGGAGACCACATCGAGAGCGAGTCATAGGGCCGGAGCGTACAAAGGCCGGGGCTCCCGATGTCCAAGCCCGCGCTGTACTCTCTTCCGGGTGAGTTCGGGCGATCGTCGAGGCTTCCTCCAGCCCGCCAATCCCTCCATCGTGATCGACGGGCGCGATCCGGAACTCACGGCCGTCTTCATCCATCGAATGACCGAACGTTGGCGATCGAACGACCAGATCATCGTCACGCATGTCGATGAACCGGTCGCACACGGTGCCGCCATGAGCATCGCTGCGGCGTGCTCAGGCCGCCTCACGGTCCCTCCCGACCTCCGCGACGGCGTCCGATACGCCGCGATCATCCCAGCGGCACAGGTGGCACCCCCCGAGCCCCTGCCGCATCCGGCGCGTCCCGCCAACGTGCCCGTGGCGATGAACGTGGCTCCGCCTTCCGGAGTTGCGAACGACTACCGGCCACGTACCCGCGATGCCCGCTTGTGCCCGATGCCGCGGACGGAGGTCTCGATCGTCATCACGATCGACGATCGTCCCGAAGTGCTGGCCCGTACGTTGGCCTGTCTGTCTCACCAGACGTACCCGCATCACCTGCTCGAGGTCGTCGCTGTCGGCGGTGCCGATTCGGAGCGATCGAGCGCGGTTTTGGACAGCTACCGAGCCCACTTCGGCGCGATACGTCAGGTCCGCCGGGAGCACGGCGCAGTGGGGATGGCCGACGCTCGAAACCTCGGCATCCGAACCGCAGCGCACGAGAACGTCATCGTGCTGGGTTGCGCCATGGCGCCGGTCCCGCGGCTCGTCGAACTCTACGTGCGTCACCTCGAGACGTTCCCGTATGCCCTCTACTGCGGCAATCGACGCGATGTCGACGCGAACGCCGTGGCGCCCGAAGCGATCCGCCGTTCGATCGCCCCGATGTTGGGACTCCCCGATCTCGAGTACTGCCTCGATCGGAGTGACTCCGACGGTCGGTTCGGTTCGACCGCCGACCAGCGCGTCTCGATCTACGCGTCGACCGACGGTCTGCGTTTCGAACCGCATCCCTTCCGCGTCGTCAGCGGTGAGAACATGGCCTTC
>NZ_JBAVYV010000319.1:0-1692 GCF_049588435.1 Ilumatobacter sp. | reverse complement strand
CCCCCCACCCGATCCCGCCCGAGGCGTTCGAGGCGGCCGGCATCGACGTCCGCGGCGAGCTACACGTCGCGATGCTCGACACCAAGGCCGGATGGGACGAGTTGATCGCCCGGCATGCACCCGACGAGGCGACGCGCGACGCCGTCTTGAAGAACCCGCTGTACGAGAACATCACCGGGAGGTTCGTGCACAGCCACGACTACCTGGCGATGGAGCAGCTGCACGACCTGCACGCCACCGGCGAATACGACCTCGTCATCGTCGACACGCCCCCGTCGCGCAATGCGCTCGCGATCCTCGACGCCCCGAGCCGGATGGCCGACTTCTTCGGCAGCCGCCTGCTGCGATGGCTGACCGTGCCGTACCGCTCACGTCTGTTCACGTTCGCCTCCAAACCCTTCTACCAGGTGGCCGATCGCATCCTCGGGTCTCGATTCCTGCAGGACATCGCCGACTTCTTCGTGCTGTTCCAGAAGATGGAGTCGGGATTCGTCAAGCGCGCCAACGAGGTCGAAGCGCTGCTCGTCGATCCGCGCACCGCCTTCGTGGTCGTCTCCACGCTCGAGACGGCGCCCGCCCACGAAGCCAGGTTCCTGGCCGAATCGCTCGCCGAGCGCAAGATGTCGGTCGGCGCGATCGTCGCGAATCGCGTGCTCCCCGCACGGCTCGCGTCGTCTGCGGCAAGTTCGGCCGCCCGAGATCTCGCAGAACGGACCGGTCCGGACGCCGAGGGCGAGCCGACCGTTGCGCACGCCGTCGCGGCCGCCACCGGAGATGACGACGAAATCGTCGACCGCGTCCTGCACCTGATGGCGACCCGTTTCGACGACCTCGCGATGGTCGCTGCGCGAGAAGCCGATCGGCGGTCGGAATTGGCCGCACTCGCGACCACGACCGTGTCGGTTCCGTGGCTCGAAGGCGACATTCACGACCTGAAGGGGCTCGCATCGCTCGCTTGCCACCTTCGCGGGGTCCCCGATCAGGCAGACTCGTCGTGATGACGTCGCTCGTAGCCCTCTGCCGCGCTCACTCGTCGCTCGAACGAGCCGACATCGATCATCTGCATCGGTTGACCGCCGAGTGGACGTTCCTCGCAGACCTGTGTTTCTCGGATCTGCTGCTGCACGTCCGCTCGGACGACGGGCGGTGGATGATCATCGACCAGGTCCGTCCTGCAACGAATCAGACGATGTACCCGATCGACTTCGTGGGCAGCTGGGCATCTCAGGCCGAGGTGTTGATGGACCGGGCCGCCGACGGCGGCGAGACCGTCGAGGGCGACATCACGCTCAACATGCCGATTCTCGGGACCGAGGAATCGAACGCCCGCGTCGTGGCGATCCCGGTGCGCAATGACGGTCGGGTGATCGCTGTCCTGACCAAGGAGTGGGTCGCGCGGTCCGGGCGCAGCCTCGGCGAGCTCGAGCGCGGGTACGCCTACATCTTCGATCAGTTCACCCACATGATCGAGTCCGGAACGTTCCCGTTCGCCGGTCGGGTCGCCGATTCGAGTGCCGCGCCGCGTGTCGGTGACGGTGTGATGATGCTCGATCGCGACGCCGCAGTGGCGTACGTGTCGCCGAACGCCAACTCGGCGCTGCACCGCGTCGGGATCCAGGCCAATCCGGTCGGGATGCGGCTGGCCGAACTCGGATTCCACGACGGTCCGGCCCGTCAGGCGTTCGAACAGCG
>NZ_JBAVYV010000318.1:0-1976 GCF_049588435.1 Ilumatobacter sp. | reverse complement strand
CGGCGCTGATCCAGATCCCCGCCGGTTGTCCGGCCCCGATCCCGGCCGATCTCGCGTTCGTGGGCACCGTCCTCGCCAAGGACGAGTTCGTCGAGAAGGGCACTGTTCGCTATCACATCGACCAGATGCGAGCCGGTGATGCCGCGCCGTACGCCGTCGACGGCGTGATCGATGTTCGCTACGGCCCGGATTCGCTGTATGTGGACGTCGACGCCCAGTACCTCGTGTCGGCAGCGGTCGACCCCGACATCGGAGCGCTGGCATCGAAGGTGTCGTCGGATTCACCGCTGTTCGGCGGGGATGCCGTGGTCGGCCTCGAGGACACCGAGGTGGTGTGCCCGGTTGTCGACGATCCGATCCAGACGATCAACGTCGATGGGACACCGGTCGATTCCAGTCTGCTCACACCGTTGTTCGAGGACAAGCGGCTGTTGCTGTCGACGCTCCTCGTCCCGGCAGCGATCGTGGGGATCGTCCTGGTCGGCCTGGTCCTGCTCCGTCGTGGTTTCGACTTCGGAATGCAAGGGATCTTCGCGCTCGGCCGTGCGGCCGTGATGCCGACAGGCGACCATCGTGCCGCACGGGTACGACGTCACGCCAACGCGACCGAGGCCGCTGCACTCGGTCTCGATGTCGAGGACGAACCGGATCAGCCGACGGAGCCGGCGCCGGAATCGACCGGCGACTCGGCGACCGACACGAAACTCGTGGACGTCTAGAACGCGTCGTCGTCGGCGACGATCGAACGAACCTCGGTGAGTGCGTCGGCCCAGTCGGGGATCTCGATCTGTTCGGGTGCTTCTCCGCCGCGGCACCTGACGAGCACGCCACCGACGACATCCTCGTCCAGCGTCGCCTGGAGGGCTGCGCCATAGGCAGCGAGCTGAGTGCGGTACCGGCCGATCCGCTCGGCAGTCTGGACGGGCCCCGACCACTGATCGGTCTTGTAATCGACGATCACGAGACCGCGGGACGTCCGCACGAGGAGGTCGATGTATCCCTCGAGCACGCGGGAGCCGACGGGAGCGGCGATGAACAACTCGCGCCAGTGCGGCGCTCCGTCGACGACCTCACGCACGATCGGCGCCTCGATCGCCGAGCGAGCGAGCGCGGCGACGGTTCGATCGAGACCGAGGATCGACTCGGCTGCGCACTGCGAACGTGCGAGATCGTCGATGTCCGAGCCGGTGGCCAGGTCACAGAACTGGAGCGTGCCGTGGACGGCCCGGCCGATCGACGTTCCGTATCGGCCGCGCTGCCACGGTGGCAGATCGATGTTGATCGGTTGCTTGTCGAGACCGGGATCGTCGATGCGTTCCTGGTCGCGCAGGAGGCGGACCTCGTCGGCGAGCCGTGTCGCGGCCACCGCGCTGCGACGGTTCGCACCGTACAACGCTCGGGCGAGCTCGGTGCGCCACACCTCGATGTCGTCGACCTGTGCGAACGCCTCGCTGCTGTCCACTCGCTCGACCGGTGTGGGGGTGAGCACGCGGGCAATCGCCCCCGACGACTCGGCCGACGAGCCGGAGTGGAACAACAGCTCGGCAGAGGTGTATCCCTCCACCCCCTGTTTGGGGACGAAGTCGTCCGCGCTCTGCCGGTGCAGCGAGACGACCAGGTGGTCGACAGCGCGAGTGCACGCGACGTAGAGCAGTCGGCGACGCTCGGCATCGCTCATCAGTTCGTCGATCGGGTGCACGTCGGCGAAGCTGCCGTCGTCGCCGCGCCCCGTCAGGTGCCACTCGTCGTCGTGCCACACGACCTGCACGCCGCGCCGCCGACTCGGCTGCGTGGTCATGCCGCTGACCACGGTGATCGGGAACTCGAGGCCCTTCGCCGCGTGGATCGTCATGATCCGCACGGCGTCCTGGTCACGCTCGGGCAGGATCGTCTCGGACACCTGGGCGTCGGAGGCCTGGAGGCGCGCCCAGGCGAGGTACCGGCGCAGCCCGCGTCCGCCCGCATCGGCCCAGGCC
>NZ_JBAVYV010000317.1:0-25414 GCF_049588435.1 Ilumatobacter sp. | reverse complement strand
GAAGTCTTCGTTGCCGATCTCGTGGAACAAGATGTTGAACTCTCGGAAGTCGGCGCCGTTCGGGTCGGCGATGATCGCCTCCCACCCGGACTCGAGTTCGGTGCTCGGATCGGCGGGATCGAGATAGCGCGAGCCTTCGGGCTCGAGGACGAGCGTGCCGAACAGACCATGCGACATCGTGTAGCGCGTGTCCGACATCGAGTTGAACACGTAGGCGCCCTCGGCGTACGGATCGGTGGGAACCTGGAAGCGATACGTGATGACGTCGCCGGGTGCGGCCAGCGAGTTCGGGTTGAACCCGACGTTGCCGCCGGCGTTGGCGGCTGTGAACGGCAGTCCGGTCACGTGGAACGACGCATCACGCCCGACGAGGTCGTTGTGGAACTCGATCTCCAGACAGTCGCCGAGGTTGGCACGGATGACGAGCGGCTGGATCGCGTCGTCGCGCAGTCCGGGGGTGACCTCGCCCGACGCTTCGGCATCCCGGACGTCGTCGATGCGGTCGCGCAGCACGAACATCTTGCCCTCGGGGTCATGATCACCGAACGCGTTGAAGACGATGTCGACGTCGATCGCTGCGACGTCGTACTGTCGGATCGGAGCGGCGGCGCTGCACTCCTCGCCGGCTGCCGACACCACGGATGGCGACTGGAGCGGCGACGGCACGACGACCGCTGACAGGATGAGTGCCATCGACAGGATTCCGACGCGTCGCTCGCGAACATCGGTGCGCGGTGCCGAAGCCAGACCGAAGACGGCCAGCACCGCCAGCACCACGAACCCCGACACGCCGGCGAGGAGCAGCGCGGGGCTGACCGCGACCGCTGCGATGATGAACCAACGGACGTGGCGATCGGCCTTCCGGCCGGGACCGACGAGCCAGAGTCCGACCACCAGAAGCGGGAGCGCAACCGCTTGGCCGATCAGCGAGTCGCGAAGCGCGTGACCCAGCACCGACCCTTCGTGGACGTGCCCACCGCCGAGCCGTTCGTCGATCAGGCCGTGCGCCGGTACGCCGGCGAGCATCAGGACGAAGAACACCTCGGTGGCGATCGCCGCCCGGACGAACAATCCGGCGCGTGGCTGACGGATCGTGATCGCGAGGGTGAAGAATCGCCCGCAACTCAGCGCGATGAACGCGAACGGGATCGCGAAGAGTGCGTCGCGTCCGATGTGTGGGAGGTGGTCGAGCATGTCGTCGTGGGTGCGCAGCACGAATTTCGCGTGCAGGAGGTGCTGCCACATGATGACGCCGACCGCGAGCAGCAACGCCGGGCCGATCGTCGCCCAGCGCGATGTTGTGCTCGTCGGTTGGTCGACGGGGGAGTCAGCCATGATCGTGTCCTTCCAATTCGGCGATCGCGAGGCGCGTCTTCTGGCCCGACGACGTCCATTCGACGTAGAGGTCTTCGTTGATCTCGGCGCTCGGAACGTCGAACGCGAGGACAGTGCTGAACGCGTGGGCCGGAGGGACCTCCATCGGGACGAACGTGCCACCCTCCAGCGGATCCCACGTGGCGTCGTTCGCTCCCACGAGGACGAAGTCGGCGGGCTCGACGACGCTCGTCGTGTTGCCCTGGTTGGTCAGACTCACGTTGATCTGCAGCCGCTGTGACCCCTCGTCGGGCGTGCCCGGCATCATGCTTCCCGGCATCTGGAAGCCCTGCACGACGTCGGTGACGTTGCTCACGGGCACCTCGTTCGGATCGACGCCGTCGCCGTGGTCATCGCCGCCGTCGCCACCGTCGCCGTGGTCGTGGGCACTGTGATCATGCTCGAGCCACTCCGACGACGAGACCCACAACGAAAGATCCCCGCTCCGCGCCTCGGTTCCGGCGGTCACGACCGGTTCGGCGGTCGCCAACCCGATCGCAAGGACGACCCCGGCGACCGCTGCGATCGCTGCGATCCCTGCGACGAGGTTCGGCGTACGCCAGACTCCCCGCGACGATGCGCGTGCCTCACGAACCTCGACTCGCTCCATTGTGCGTCCGCCCGTCAAAGGGTGCTCCTTCCGCCTGAGCACCATCCGAATCGATCGACCTTTGGAAAACCTTCGAGATCACCGCCAACCCGATGTGACGTCCGTCCGATGTGGCCGCCGGTGGTCACCTCGACGGACCGCGATGAAGCCCGTCGGGACCGGACTCATGTCGTCCAACTTGTGTCAGGAACCCACGTCTGGTAGCACCTTGTCGACGGGTCGACCGCAAGGTCGAGGAGAGTTCGCGAGCGGTGCGATCGACGGGATCGGGACGGAACGAGACATGGACGAGAACGGTGAGCTTCTCATCACCATGTTCGGAACGCTGAGCGTCCGCAGCGGGTCGCGGTTCAGCGGTCCCGCGGATCTGGGCGGGGTGAAGCCGAGAGAGATTCTGGAGATTCTCCTCCTGCACAACGGCAGTGCCGTCTCCAAGAACGTGCTGGCCGAACACCTCTGGACCGACCGATCACCGCAGAAGGTCTTCGCGACGCTCGAGTCATATGTATCCGTCCTGCGGAAGCGTCTGACGCGGCTGTCTCCGGCCGCGGCAAGTCTGATCGTCACGGGCAATGGTGCCTACTCGATCGACCGCCACGCTGTGACGGTGGACATCGACGTGTTCGATCGTCTCCGCCGGCAGGCCTCCGATGACACCGTTCATCGCATCGATCTCCGTGCGCGAGCGATGGAGTTGGCCACGGCCGACCTGCTCCTCGACGCGGAGGATGCGACGTGGGCGCTCGGCGCACGCGAGCTGTACCGCGAACGTGTCACCCGCTGTGGGGTGCAGCTCGCACGGGACCTCCTTTCCGTGGGCGACGCCGACGGTGCTATCGCTGCCGCTGAGCAATCCATTCGGTTCAGTCCGTACGCCGAGGAGGCATATCGGCTGGCGATGGTCGCCAACTACTCCCTGGGGCTCGACGGTGTCGCACAGAATGTTCACCAACGATGTCGGACGGTCGTGGAGAACGGCCTGGGCCGAGATCTCACATCTGCGACCGAAGACCTCGCGGGCTCGATCGATGCCGGAGTCGCCCCTCGCGACCTCGTCTCGGAGATCATCTCCGATTCCGCCGGAACGATCACCTTGCTCCGCCGCTCGATCGAGCGGCGGATCCCCGCGAGTCGCCTCCCCTTCGTCGGTCGTTCGCGAGAGCTGGGCGACGTCATGTCGTCGATCGAGCGATCGCTCGATGGAGCGGGTTCGCTCGTCGTCGTTCGCGGGGCTCCAGGTTTCGGGCGGACCGCCTTGCTCGACGCCATCGCCCGTCATCAGGTCCTCGTCGACGGCACGTTCGCCGTCGGACGTCACCGTTATGTGGAGGGTGGGCGCAACCGACCCGGCGTCCCGCTCGCCGAAGCGACCCTCGATGCGTTCCGCGGAGGTGCCATTGCCGGTGCCGCCGAGGACTACGGCGCGCTCCAATGGCTCGGACTCGACTCCTCGTTCCTGGCGCCTCTGATCGCACTCGTCGAGCGGCATGGACCGCTCGTTCTCCTGCTGGACGATCTGCAGTTCGCGGATGACTCGGTCATGAGATGCATCGAACTCCTCGTCCAACAGATCCATCGGATTCCCCTGACCATCGTCGCGACCGTGTCGTTCCCCGCGATGCCCAACGACACCGACCTCACAGCGCTGCCGGGCCTCCCGGCCTGCACGACGATCGAGTTGGGTGCGCTCGATCAGGAAACCCTCGACGACCTAGTTGACGATCTGGTGAGCTGGACCGGGGGCGTCCCGTGGCTGTTGGCCGATGCATGGCGGTGGCAGCGAGCCGGCTTCACCGGCCCGTCGCCGACGATGCGCCATCGCGTCCTCAGTACGGTGCGCGGGCTCGACGAGTTCGATCGAACGCTGCTGCTGGAGGCGACGGTTCGACCGACGGCGTACGCCACCGCCGAGCTCGCGGCAGCGATCGGTGGCGACGAGTGTTCCGTCCGGCAGCGGTGCGAACACCTCGTGGAGCGTGGCCTCTTCATCCGCACGAATGACGACTACCGGTTTCGGGCTCCGTTGGTGAACCAGATCATCGTCGAAGCCGTGGGGTCCCAGCATGACTCCGTCATCGCGTCGTAAGCGGCATCGCCGATCGAAGGAGGGGCCGGTGCGACAACGCGCCGGACGTTCGCCGGATCGTCCGATCAGCGGCTAGCGCGTGGCGAAGAACTTGCGATCGTCCTCGTCGAAGCTGAAGAACGCCTGCCCGATGAGCACGAGCGTGTCGATGTCCTCGACGGGAACCTCGAGCACGACGTTGCCACTCGTTTCGCCACCCTGGAACACCTCCGAGAACGACTGGTAGGCCGGAGCGGGTGGAACCGCGAAGTTCTGCGCACTCGAGATGTCGGACACCACGTTTGTTCCCTCGCCGACTCCACCGATCGAAACCCCGGTCGTGTCCGACGGCTCATCGCCGTTGTAGACCGCGGTGATGTTCACCACCACGTACCGCGTTCCCTCGGGTGCCGCATCGTTGAACGGATTCTCAGCCGCGACGCTCTCCGTCCCGTCCAGTTCCACCGAGTTGACGGTCATCGCCCATCCCCCGCCGATGTCGGCGGCAACACCGAGCGGCACCGGGTCGTCTCGGGTGCCATCCGCGTCGACCGGCGACGCCTCGGTGATCGTCGACACGTCCGATGTCGTCGGCGGCTCCGCCGTCGCCACGGTCTCCGTGTCGACCGGCGCGGTGTCCGGCTCGACCGGGTTCGTCCCGGTGCCGGACGGACCGTAGGAGTCCGAATCGCTTCCGGCGCACCCGACCAAGAACGCCGCGGTGATGATCAGGCCAAGCGTCCGCTTCATCGGCGAGACGCTACGCGCTCGCCCGGGCAACGAACAATCCCGGCGCATCGCGTGTGCTTTCACGGCCGGGAAAAAGCCGTTGAACTTCGGTATCTGGAGTTCTCGTCGAAGCTCGTCAAGTGACGTTGAGCCTGGTCAGAGCATGTTTTCGACGAGCGTTCGTCTCGGCTGGTGTCGTTTGATTCCCGCTGGTTTCGTTCCGTTCGCGGACATTCTGCTGACAAGCGAGACCTCGCCGAATGACAGCCATCCGTTGAGTTGCATCCAAACCGGATGCCGACGATCTGAACGTCGTGCTTCGCATCGTCAACGACCCGATCGATTTCGAAGACGAGTTCATGCACCCGATCGTTGCCGTGCTCGATCTGCTCGATGCCGCCCACACACTCGCCGCCGCCGAGGCGCTCCGAGTCGTCTCATGACGATCACCGTCGACTTCGGTCAGCTGCATCCGGCCGCGCACGAGACGTGGACGGCGATTGCGCGGATGGTCGCATCCACGAACACCCAGACGTGGGCGGTCGTCGGCGGGCAGATGGTTGCAATCCACGCCACCGTCCGGGGCGTTGAACTGCCGCGGGCAACCGATGACGGAGACATCGTCGTCATGTCCGCACGTTCACCCGCAACGCGCGACGAGACGTCGCCGATGAGCTGGTGGCCGACGGCTTCGAATCAGAACAGTCGCCGGAGGGAATCGTCAGATTCATGAAGGGCGACGCCAAGATCGACCTCCTCACGCCCGACGGCCTCGGAGCCGACCCGGTCGAGACCGGACAGGGACGCGTCGTGCAAGCGCCGGGCGCCACGCAGGCGTTCAAGCGTCCGGAGCCCGTGGCCGTAGACCTCGCAAGCGAGTGGTTCGAAGTTCGCACTTCGAACCTGCTCGGAGAAATCGTCGCGAAGTCGGCTGCCGCGACGGAGGTCGTATCCGCCTCACGTTTCGACAAGGAGAAGCACGAGCGAGATCTCGCCACCCTCTCACGTGCGCAGCACGAGATCCGAAGTTGGAACAGTGGGCCGAGGCGATGACGAAGAAGGATCGAAAGCGGCTGACCGCTGCGAGCCTGCCGTTCCAGGATGATGCTCACCCATGCTGGTCCGACGGGGCCAACCGGAGTGACGTTCGGACGGTGCTCGACATGCTCCTCGGGTAACTCGCTTCACTCCCCCGCTCGTGATGTGGGTGCTTGCGCCGTCGCGGCGCAATGGGCCTCCCAGATCTCCGGTCGAAGCCGACCTCGATCGCTCACGTCTAGGCCCGCGGCGATCGCCCAGGCCCGCACCTCGGCCGTCGTCGGTTCGGGTACCGGCACCGGGCCACCGATCGGCAGCGCATCGACGCGCGCAGTGCCGACTGCATCGTTGGCTCGGTGCTCGATCGCAGCACCAAAGAATCGGTACGTCCACTCCTGTGCGAGCTGGCGGGTTTCGGCGAACACGATCGGCACCGTCGGGTACCTCACCGCCGCCTCCGCGATCTGCTCGGCCACCGAGGCCGGGCGAACGCGAGTGAGCTTGAACAACGACGAGTAACGACCATCGACGACCACAGCGGCATGAGAAACGTCGGCCATCGCAGCGAGCAAGGTCCAGAGCTTTCCGCCGACGATCGTCGACACGAGATCCTCGATGCTCTTGCGTTCGACGACTGCCACGACCACACCGTCCACTTCGACGGCGTAGTCCCCAACCGGCAGTGCCTGCTTCGAGGTCGTCGCCTGCTGGTCGGAGAACTTCCAGGCGTACCGCTCACGCGTGTCCACCACGATGTCGAGGCGACGACCCGACGCGCGAGCCTTCGGTACCGCAACGTTCGGCCGGGCCTGCTTGCGGGTTCGCGCCGACTGCCAGAACACGACATCGCGACCCCGAGCCTTCGTGAACACGAACTGCGACCTGTTCTCCCGCGCACGATCGAGCACGAGATCGATGGCGACACCACGACGCACACAGGAGGTCACCGGCACCCGCTCCACGATCTCGAGTTCCTCGGGGTCTGGCCACTCGGTCGCCGGATGGCAGAACACCTTGGCAGTGCGAGGCCACGTGTCCTTCACCTTCAGAACGACCGGACGGGATCCCAGCGGCAAGCGCACCAGGAACGGCAGCGACGACGCTGGATCAGGGTTCCGGGCGATGACGAACTCCACGACCCAACCGTAGATCGGCGAGCGACGGCGCCCGGGCGACGGCGCTCACATGATGAGTGGCATTCTGTGGGCTGAAACCGATTGAAATGCCGGATCCCGGACGGGTCTGAGGCCGTCGGAGGACGCGAGTATCGAGCACTGCACTTCGGCTGGAGTGTTGCGCGAGTCCGCCGCAATGAGACGACATTCGCGAGGGCGATATCGGGTGTCGCAACAGGTCTGGGACGCTGCACGACTGGTCGTGCCGACGAGCACCCCGTATCTCGTGCGCCACGGCGATGCGGACACAAGCGGCGATGATCCTGGTCTGACGGACGTCGGGCGTCATCAGGCTGAGCGGGCGGGCGTACGACTCGCCAATTCCGGCACGTTGACGATCGGGTACCGGGGAGATCGCCCGTGACGCGTTGAGTTGGTGGAAGTAGACGATGGTTGCTTCGCGATCGGCCGGGTTCGACGGATCCGCCCATCTCTCGGGCTGGGTCATCGGGCCGGTGCCAGTGCGATTCGGTCGCACAGGGCGAGTCCTCGATCGAGGTCGGCTCGATCGGCGTAGCGCGCCCAGTTCAGCCACAACCCGTTCTGCAACGCCGTGACGTCGATCGCGCGATGGCGGGCCGTGCGCGGATCCAGACCGGGGCGCGCTTCGACGATGACAGTCGCCATCGTGTCCAGGTATTGGGCATTCGTGCGCTTCTCGACGACTTCGATCTGATCGTCGGTGCGCGAGATCGCCCAGATCGCGACGCGCAGTGCGAGGTAGTCGCGCTCGAGGAACTCGCCGTTGAACGAGCCGCGTACAAATGCGCGGACCCGCTCCTCCGGGCCGTCGATGCCGTCGAGCGAGCCGATGCTCGCCGTCAGCAGCCGATCGTTCGCGAGACCGAATGCCGCCACGATCAGGGCGCGGCGGTCGTCGAAGTGGTAGCTCAGCAGGCCGAGCGACACGTCGGCCTCGCGTGCCACGTCACGCAGGCTCATGCCGTCGAGACCGTCCCGGACGATGCACGACATCGTTGCCTCGAGGATCGCCTCCTGGGTTTCGGTCAGGTCGGCGGACGATCCCACTCCACGTGTTCTAACAGAGGACTGGACATTCGTCCAGTCCTCTGTTTCAATAGCACAGTGGCGCCCAATCAAGGTGCCCGTCGAGTCCTGGGGGACACATGGCGACGGCATTCGCAGCGGTCGAGATCGACCTCGACCGCTTCATCGACCTCGATCGGTATCCGGTCCACGACGTCACCGATCCGACGCGTCGAGACCTGGTCGCCGAGACGCGAGATCAGATGGCTGGCAAGGGGTCTTTCCGCATCCCTCAATTCCTGCGGCCCGAGGCCGTCGATGCGATGCGACTCGAAGCGACGGCGTTACACGACCAGGTGTCCTGGACGCGCCAGGACCACAACCCGTACTTCTCCGCCGACGACGACTTGCTCCCAGCCGAGCATCCCAAGCGCACGTTCCAACATCGCGAGAGCGGGTTCATCAATGCCGACCTCCTGTTCCCGGACTCGCCGCTGCGCCAGATCTACGACTCCGACGTCGTTGTCCACTTCATCTGGGAGTGCCTCGGCGTGGACCGGCCGATCTACCGCTGGGCCGATCCGCTTGGCCGGAATCCGTACGGGGTCCAGGCACCGGGTCAGAGCCTGCCGTGGCACTTCGACGGCAACGAGTTCACCGTGAGCATGCTCGCGCAGAAGGCCGACAGCGGCGGGGTGTTCGAGTACGTGCCCAACATCCGTCGGCCCGACGCCGAGAACTTCGAGCACGTTGCACACATACTGGCCGGCGGTCGTGACGGGGTCCGTGAGCTCGACCTCATTCCTGGTGACTTGCAACTCTTTGCGGGCCGGTACTCGCTGCACCGGGTGACGGCGGTGGTCGGTACCACAACGCGCTACAACGGCCTTCCCTCTTATGTGTTCGATCCGTATCGGATGAACCGCTCGTACCACTCGGCGACGATCTACGGACGGGCGACCGAGTTCCACCACGCTCGCGAGCGAGTGCTGGTCGACGGGTTGGTCGACTGACTGTGGCGGAACTCAGGCTGGCGTTCATCGGTCTCGGCAACATGGGTGCGCCGATGGCGCGGAACCTGCTCGAAGCCGGCTTCGACGTCACGGTGACCGACCTCGACCCGGTCAAGGTCGACGCTCTCGTCGCTCTCGGCGCCGGCGGAGCCGCCGATGCGCTCACCGCCGTCGTCGCTGCCGACATCGTGCTCACGGCGCTGCCCGGTCCGGCTCAGGTGCGGGCGGTCGGCGAGCAGATCGTGCCGGCGATGCACGGCGGCGCCACATGGATCGATCTGAGCACGAGCGATCTCGATTGTGGCCGTGCCATCGACGCCCTCGCCGCTCGTCATGGTGTCGACGTGCTCGACGCTCCGGTCACCGGCGGTGTCGAAGGAGCCGAGGCGGGCACACTGCTGCTGCTCGTCGGTGGCGATGCCGACGTGCACGCCCGATGTGTTCCCGTCCTTGCGGCGCTCGGGGATCGGTACGCCCTCCTCGGGCCCCGCGGGGCCGGTTACGTGGCGAAGATCTCCCAGGTGATGCTCTGCTACCTCAACTCGGTGTGTCTCACCGAAGCGCTGGTGCTCGGCGTCAAGGGTGGCGTCGATCCGGCGAAGATGCTCGACATCATCCAGCACAGCACGGGCCACAGTTACGTGGCCGAGCAGTACGGACCGGAGTTGTTGAACGGTGGCTACGACGACACGTTCGACCTCGGCCTCGCTGCGAAAGACCTCCGCCTCGCACTCGGTCTCGCCGAACAGGTCGGCGCCACCCTGGCGTTCACCGCCGATGTCGGTCGGCTCTACGCTGCTGCCGAGGACGAGTTCGGTTTTGGTGCGCCACATCTCATGGCGATGAAGCGGATCGAACGCGACAACGCACTCATCCTTCACGAAGGATCGAACGGAGCGACAAGATGACCGGCAATCGAGAAGTGACCGCGGACGACTTCGCGTCGGCGAACGCCGGAAGCTTCACCGGCGACGAGTGGCAGGCGCGCATCGACCTCGCCGCGATGTATCGACTCGCCGCACACTTCGGCTACGACGACCTCGTCTGGAACCACATCACGATGCGGGTTCCGGGTTCGGATCACGACTTCTTCCTCAACAAGTTCGGGCTGCTCTACAACGAGGTGACCGCATCGAACCTGATCAAGGTCGACTCCGACGGCACCGTGCTGGAGGGGCCCGCCGATGTGAACACCGCCGGGTTCGTGATCCACTCCGCGATCCACAACGACTTTCCGAAGTGGAAGGTCGTGTTCCACGCGCACGTGCCCGACGCACTCGCCGTCACCGCGCTGAGGAACGGCCTCGAGCACCTCGTGCAAGACACGTCGATGCTGTACGGAGAGATCGGCTACCACGACTGGGAAGGCCTCTCGCTGACGCTTGAAGAACGCGAGCGGCTGGCCAAGAACATGGACGGCAACCGTGCGCTGATCATGCGCAACCACGGCTTCCTCACCGTTGGCGAGACGGCGGGCGAGGCGTTCATGGTGATGCACTACCTGATCCGCGGATGTCGCACACTGCTCAAGGCACATGGCAGCGGCCTCGACGTCGACCCGGGTCCGACCGACATCTGGGAGCTCTCGAAGCGTCAGTACGACCACTTCCCGCTCGGCAAGCACGAGTGGCCAGCGCTACTGCGCCTGCTCGACCAGCAGGACCCGTCGTACCGCCAATGATCGTCTCGTGAAGCCATCGGCCACCTCGTGAAGGTCGTCCTGTGAGGATCGTCGCGGTCGAAACCCGGCTGGTCGAACTGCCGCTTCCGCGCCCGATCGGCACGGCGATCCACGCCATTCGGTCGGTCGGTTGCGTCCTGGTCACACTGCGCACCGACGACGGCATCGCGGGTGAGTCATTCGTCTTCACGATCAACGGCGCCAGGCTTGCCGCGTTCGACGAGATGATCCGAGGGCTCGGCGAGCTGATCGTCGGACGCGACCCACACGACACCGGTGCCATCTGGAGCGACCTCTGGATGGAGGTCAACCCGACCGGCCATGCCGGCGTCACGATCGCTGCGATGTCGTCGCTCGACGTCGCCTGCTGGGACATCGTCGGCCGCGCCGCCGACCTGCCGTTGAGCAAGGTCTTCGGAGCGTGTCGCGACTCGGTCGACACCTACGCCAGTTCCGGGCTCTGGCTCGACGCGTCCCTCTCCGACATCGCCGAGGAGGCGACCTGTTTCGTCGAGCAGGGCTTCACTGCCGTCAAGCTGAGGATCGGCAACGACACCGTGATTGCAGACATCGAGCGGGTCCGGGCCGTCCGGTCGGCGATCGGCGACGACGTCCGGCTGCTGATCGACGCGAACCAGAAGTTCGTTCCGAAGGACGCCATCCGCCTCGGTCGCCGACTCGACGAGTTCGACATCACCTGGTTCGAAGAACCGGTCGCCGTCCACGACGTACGCGGGTGCGCCGAGGTCCGCGCCGCGCTGGACATCCCGATCGCGACGGGCGAAACGGAATTCACGAGCCGGGGCATCAAGCAGCTGCTGGACCAGCGCGCCGCCGACATCGTCATGCCCGATCTCCAACGAATCGGCGGCTACACCGAGTTCCGGCGGTCCGCAGCCCTGGCCGCAGCGGACGACACACCGGTCTCGTCACACTTCTTCACCGAACACAGCCTGTGCGTCGCAGCCGCCACCCCCAACTGCATCTCGGTCGAGCACGTCGACTGGTTCGCTCCACTGTTCGCCGAATCGGTCGAACTCCGCGACGGGCGACTCGTCGTCCCGAACCGCCCCGGGACATGTTTCACGTTCCGCTGATCCAGTCGGTGCTGCATCGGATCACGCCTGACTGGTTTCACTTCGCACCGCTTGGCTCCGACAACCGTCCGAGTCGTCACACATCGACGTAGCACAGCGACCTACCGACTGATCGCTTGTGCGAGATACCCGCCGAGCGCAGCGATTGCAGAGAAGTACCCGAACAGAATCGCAACCAGTCGGCGTCGGGCAAGTCGGGTGAGGATGACGAACTCGGGCACGTTCGCACCCGCACCAGCGATCGTCAGCGCAACGATTGCGCCGGTCCCGACGCCCGCTGAAGTACAACGGCGTGCCGAGACGGCAGCGATCGGGATCGCGAGCGGGCTGTGCGCTCACGTGATCCGCGCGGCCGTAGCCGGTGACATGAAGGCCCCGATGGCGAGACCGGCGGCGACACGGAAAGCGGGAAGTGGAGCGACCCGCAACTTGAACGATCGTACAAAAAGGCGTATGGTCGCCGGCATGTCCCGACCGACGCGCTCACCGAACGTGTTGATGGTCATGGCAGATCAGTTGGCTCCGCACTTCACGGGCACGTACGGGCATCCCCTCGTGTCGACGCCGAACCTCGATGCGCTCGCAGGTCGCGGTGCACGCTTCGACAACGCCTACTGCCACTCGCCGCTGTGCGCGCCTGCTCGGTACACGATGCTGGCGGGCCAGTCGATGTCGGCGATCGGAGCGTGGGACAACGCGAGTGAGTTCCCGGCATCGACGCCGACGTTCGCTCATCACCTCGCGCTCAACGGGTACCGCACCGTGCTGTCGGGAAAGATGCATTTCGTCGGACCCGATCAGTTGCACGGCTTCGAAGAGCGGCTGACCACCGACATCTACCCGGCCGACTTCGCGTGGACGCCGAACTGGGACCGTGCCGACGAACGGATCGGCAAGTGGTACCACAACATGGAGGTGCTCCAAGAGGCTGGGCAGGGCGTCACCACCTACCAGATCGACTACGACGAGGAGGTGGGCTTCGCGGCCCGTCGCAAGCTGCTCGACATCGCCCGCGATGCCGACGAGCGACCGTTCTTCCTGTGCGCGTCCTTCATCCACCCGCACGACCCGTACGTCGCACGTCCCGAGTGGTGGAACCTGTACGACCACGACGACATCGACATGCCCGACGCCTGGGACGAGGCCGAACTCGACCCGCACACCCGGCGCATCCGGGCCGGGATCGAGGCCGACACCGTCGGGTACACCGACGACCAGGTACGCGCCGCTCGGCACGGCTACTACGCCAACGTCAGCTACTTCGACGACTGGCTCGGCAAGCTCGTGGCGACACTCGACGAAACCGGCCAGACGGACAATACGGTCGTGATCGTCACCAGCGACCACGGTGACATGCTCGGCGATCGAGGCGCATGGTTCAAGATGTCGTTCCACGAGCGCTCGGCCCGCGTGCCACTGCTGCCGACGTTGCTCGACACCGCCGGGGCGCCAGGTGTCGCAGATGGGTTCGGCGGGCGCAGTCTGCTGCCCGCCGCGACCGGTGCCGAGGATCCGGTTGACGAAACGTTCGGGGAGTACGCCGCCGAGATGATGTCGTCACCGATCTTCGTGATTCGTCGCGGGCGGCAGCAGGCCCGCCGTCTCGTGGGACCATCTGCCCGCCAATGACGTCGCCAACCAGTACGTCCGCAACCACCATGACTGGACGGAGGCCAGCGAACGAAGCCGCTATCCACGTCTCGAAACGGAGGCGCGCTCATGAGGAACTCAGCTTCTGGTCGGCCGAAGCGAGGAGTTGCATCATCTCGCGCGCGACCATCGGGCCGGCGTTCTGGTTCTGGCCGGTGACGAGGTTCCCGTCGACGACCCAGTGATTGGCGAGCGGGTCGCGGAACTTCGTCTCACTCTCGAAAAGTGCGCCGACACTTCGCAACTCGCGCTCGGGATGATGTGGCGTCGCATCGATCCCGAGTTCCTTCACCTGCTTGTCGGTGACCGCGGAGATCCTGCGACCCTCCACGAGCGACGAACCGTCGGCTGCCTTCGCGTTGAGGAGCCCGAGCGGTCCGTGGCACACGCCACCCATCACGAGTCCTGCCGCGTTCGCTTCGGTCATCTTCTCGCCGAGTGATTCGGAGAACCCGAAGTCGAATGCGGCGCCCCATCCTCCGGCGAGGAACACGATGTCGTAGTCGGCCATGTCGGCGTCGCCGATCGCGCGGGAGTCGCTGACCTTCGCCCTGAACTCGTCGTCGGCGAGGAAGCGATCGTCGTCGGCGGTGCGGATGATCGGTTTGAGCGACATCGGGTCGACGGCGACCATGCCGCCGGTCGGGCTGGCGATGTCGACGTCCATTCCGGCGTCGAGGAAGGCGTAGTACGGGACGGTCATCTCGCTGGCGAAGACACCGGTCGGCTTGGCGATGTCGAGCCAGGCGACGTTGGTGGCAACGACGAGTGCGCGAGTCCCGGTGAGGTCGAACGTCGTGGCGTCGGGGTCGTCCGGATGCATACCCACGCGCTTGAGGACCTTGCGCAGCAGACGGGCGGGAGGTGGTGGTTGTTTCATCGGTGTTCCTGACGTCGGCGTTCGCGTTGCGTACGGCCACGGTTCATTGCGCGCGGGAACGGCTCGTGCGCGCTCTTCCTTCAACGCCCGTCGCATCGCTGCGAACACGGCGGCCGCGGCGGGGTCGTCCCAGCGGTTGTCCGTCTCGATCGGATCGGTGTCGAGGTCGTACAGCTCCCACTGGTCGGGCAGCGGTGCGGTCCGGTACTGGTCCGATGCCGGCCCTCCGCTTGCGGCCAGGTGACGAACGCCAGGCTCGGTCCAGGTGGCGGGGTCGTCGAAGACGCGGACGATCTTCCAGAGCGCGCCATCGACGCGGTGGACGAGGCCTTCGAAGTTTGCTGCGACGTGGGCGGGTGTGATGATCCGAAGTGGGAGCGGCGGCTTGACGGTCCGACCCAGCCGGCGGGCGAAGGCCGATGCGCTGCTGTCGCCTTCGAGCATGTTGTCGTTTGTCATCATGTAGACGGGCCGGTCGCGGTCGGCACTCGACGGGTCGTCGACGACCGACATCAGGTTTCGTCCAGGAAGCGGGTGGACTTCGCTGAACGCATCGCTCAGCACCTGGGCTGCGATCGCCTCGTCGATCCCGGCCGCCGCGAGCAGCGTCGGGACGATGTCGACATGCGAAGTCGGTGCGTCGGTCACGGCGTCAGCAGCGGTCGCTCCGGTGCCCACCCGCGCGATCGAGAACGGGACGCGGGTTGCCTCGTCGTACAGGTTGAACCACTTCTGATGCAGGCCACCGTGTGCGCCGAGCAGGTCGCCGTGATCGGAGGTGCGCACGATGACGGCGTCGGTGCCCTGATCGGTGATCGCCGTGCGGACCCGATCGATCGGTGCGTCGACCTCGGCGTGGAGCCGGTGGTACAGGTCCCGGTACTGCTGCGCCTTCTTGTCGTAGGCCCCGAGCACCGCACGCACCGGGCCGTAGCCGGACGGATAGGTGTCGCGATAGGCGATCTGGGCGGCGGGTTTGGTGGCGAGGTCTTCGTGCTGGGTCGGGGCTTCGGGGACGTGCGGCGGATCCATCGGCCACGGCTCGATCGGGTTGCCGCGCCTCGCCCACGCCGGGAACAGCACGATGTCGTGTGGGTTGACGAAACTCGCAACCAGGAGGAACGGCCGCTGGGCGTCCGCGTCTCCCGCGGCGCGGCGCGCGTACCGGTCGTCGAGCCAGGCGACGACGCGGTCGGCGATCAACGGGTCGCGGCGGACCCCGGCGTCGCGCAGTCGCCCGCCGTGCGGTTCGGGACCGATCCAGCCCGAGAATCCGTACGGATCGAGCGCGTCGGCGCTCCGGTACCGCTCGACGCCGTCGGTGAGCACGTTGCCGTCGTCGTCGTTCGTGTCGACACGCCGGCCTCGCGAATCATGCAGGTCGGCATGGCTGAGATGCCACTTGCCGTCGTAGTGCGTGTCGTAGCCCGCGGTGCGGAACCAGTGGCCGAGCGTGGGCACCTCGCCCTGACGGAGCCAGCGCATGCGCGAGTCGTCGGCCGTCTTGCCGAGCCCGTCGGTCTGGGTGACCCCGTGGACCTCCGGATACTGACCGGTGAAGATCGTCGGTCGGCTCGGCACGCACGCGAGCGAGCCGGTGTAATGACGACGGAAGTTGACCGCGTTGTCCTCGAACCACTGCGCGCCCGGGAGCGCGCGCCGACGCCACGCTGCGACGTCGTCGGCTTCGTAGGGCGGCGCTGCGCGTTCTTCATCGGACATGATGATGATCACGTCGGGACGATGCTCGGTCATGCGGGGGCTCCGGTCGCGTTGGCGGGCACCGCGACGGTGGCCCCGGGGGTGCCGACGTGTCGGGTGAGTCCGTCGAGCATCTGGTCCGACGCCGAAGCGAGCCGTTTGCCGACCGCCTTGGCGATCAGCTGCTGTGGCGGGCGCGGCCCGGCGTCGACCTCGGTGGTGAGGGACACCGTGGTCTGGGCCCCGTCGTCGACGAGCCGCCACGTGTTCGTCACCGATCTGACGACCCGCGGGAGGCCGGTGATGCGATACGCCACCGATGAGGCCGGCTCCCAGGCTTCGACCGTCTCGACGACGGTCGCACGGGACGTCTGGATCCGTCGTGTCGTTCCGATGCCCTCGGTCTGCTCGCTCAGCAAGCACGAGTGGTCGACGTTGGTCGCCCATCGGCTGATGTCGCCGAACTCGGCGAGCACCGCCCACACGTCACCGGGCGATGCCGGGACCACTGCGGTTCTCTCGATCGTGACCATCAGTTGCTCGTCGACGCGTCGAGGGTGTTGACGTGGGCTCGGACGATCATCGTGTAGGTGTCCGCGATGGCGGCCTCTCGATGATCCTTCTGCGCGGCGAGGCGTGCCGGGTCGGTGACCACGGCCATGAACGCCGCCTTGCTCGGGAACTCGTTGAAGCGGACCTGATGCCAGGCCCGGCCGTCGCCAATGATCGTTCCCTCCACCGCGAACCAGCCGTTGATCCGCATGCCATGCGCCAGCGCGCCCTTGGCCGCCTCGCTCTGGTACTGCTCCATGTGGCTCGGCGTGACGTGTGCGGCTTCGGCATCGTGGAAGCGCAACACGTGAATCACCACGACCGGTCCGTCGTCGTCGGTCGACGGGTGCGGCACGTCGGCCCCGTCGACCGGGGCGAATCCGTCGGGTGCCGTCGGCTGCTCCATCGGCTGCGTCCCGAGCACGATCGTCGACTCCATGCCGGCGTCCTTGTGCTGATGCGACGTTTGGAAACTGGCGAGCGCTTGCATGTCGATGAACGAACGGCGCGTCGGATACTTCACGACGCCGACCCGATCCCACGACGGCGACTCACCGAGCAACTGTTGGTCGACGTCGCCGAAGAAGACCGGCTGGGCCCCGACCGCAGCGAGCGAGTCGAACGGCGAGTACAGGTCGTCGGCTTCGTGCCCACTGATCGTCGAGTCGCGCCCGTCCGCGTACTCGGCTACGTCGCGGTACTTCATCAGGTTGACCATCCACACAGGACCGTCGTCGCCGGAGGGCGTTGTCGCGAGCGTCATCGCGTAGTCCCGGTCGATCGTGCCGTAGCGGGGTTCGGTGGGTTCGGTCATGTCAGCCGCGACCGATCGCGTCGAGGACGATCTGGGCGAGTTGTGCGGCGCCGTCCTCCTGGAAGAAGTGATGCGCGTTGGTGACGGTCGTGTGCGGTTGGCCCTGCGTTCCGGGGACCAACTGCAGGAACGGCTTGTCGCCACCAGCGGTGACCGGATCGTCATCGCTGAAGCAGCAGACGAACGGCTTGTCCCATTGCTCGAACACTTTCCACGCAGCGACGTTGTCGGGCACTGCCGGGTCGTCGGTGGAGGTGGGGACGAGCGATGGGAAGATCCGCGCACCTTCCTTGTAGGTCTCGTCGGGAAACGGTGCGTCGTAGGCCGCGACTTCACCTTCGCTGAGCTCGGTGTTGGTGGCGCCCTGCAGGATCTGCCCGATCGGGAACACCGGGGATTCCTGGCTGAACTTCTGCCACGCCAGGAACGCATCGCTCGGAGCGTGTTCGCCGGTCGGGAGGCCGGTGTTGCCGACGACGACACGATCGAAGCGGTCGGGGTTGTCGGCGACGAGTCGCAGGCCGACGAGGCCGCCCCAGTCCTGACCGAAGAACGTGGCGCCGCGGATGTCGAGGTGATCGATGATCGCCTCCTGCATCCACGCCACGTGGCGGGCGTAGGTGTAATCGGACTTCGCGGTCGGCTTGTCGCTCTTGCCGAAGCCGACGAGGTCGGGCGCGATCACGCGCGCCCCACCGGCGACGAGCAGCGGGATCATCTTGCGATACAGGTAGCTCCAGGACGGTTCCCCGTGCATCGCGAGCACGATCGGGCCGTCGGCCGGACCTTCGTCGAGGTAGTGGACGCGCAGTGAACCGCCTGGATGTTCGGCGTCCTGGTCGGAGACGTCGACGTAGTTCGGCTCGAACGGATAGTCCGCGAGGTCGGTGAATCGTTCGTCGGGGGTCCGGAGGGTTTCCATGCGCGGCTCGTTTCGGTTCGGTTGGTGGTCGGTGGGTCATCGGGTACCTGACACCCGATGACCTGGTTTCAGCGGGGATGGATCTCGACGCGGTGGAGGTCGTCGCCGACTTCGATGGTGCCGTCGAAGTGGGCGGCGGACAGCGAGCGCCAGTCGTCCGCGGTACCGCTCACGGGCATCGGAGGGACGTAGTGGGTGAGGATCAGCGTGGCGACGTCGGCCTTCGCCGCGGTCTGGGCTGCTTCCTCGGGCGACGAGTGGTAGTCGAGCGTGTCCTGCATCCGCTGCATCGGCACGTTGGCGATGATGTCCTTGCGGATCACCGTGTGCACGAGCGCATCGGCACCGCCGCACAGCGCGTCGAGGCCGTCACACGGCACGGTGTCCCCGGCGGTGACCACCGATGCACCTTCGAAGTCGAAGCGGAATCCGACGCTTGGTTCGACGGGCTTGTGATCGGTCTGACCGCACGTGATGGTGACGGCACCGCCCTGCCCGTCCGGCAGTTCGACGACGCCTTCGGTCACTTCGATCACCCGCACCGGCGGACGGTGGTCGAGATCCGGGTGATGGGCGAGGCGGTACTCGATGTCGGGGTCGAGTGACGCGAGGATGTGATCGACGACCTGCTGGGTGCCGATCGGCCCGACGATCGTCAGCGGCGTCTCTTCGAACGTCATCACCCAACGCGTCGTGATGACGTCGTTGAGGTCCGTGATGTGGTCACTGTGGAGGTGCGTGATGAACACGGCGGTGAGGTTCGGGGCTCCGAGCATGCACGCTGCCAGGCGCATCAATACGCCACGGCCGGCATCGACGAGGTAGTGCTCGGCGTCGGGTCCCGTGCCTGAATCCGGTCCCGCCGAGATCAGCGTGGCGGGTCCGGCGCGATCGGGGGACGGCATCGGCGATCCGGTTCCCAACAGGGTGACGGCGAGGGTCATTGGCGACTCATTTCTGCTGCGGCTTCGGCATCGCGTGCTTCCGCGTCTTGTCGACTGAGGAGTTGGATCTCCACCTCGTGGAGGGTCCCCTCGAACGGAAACGGGGCGGTGTATCTGGTCGAGACGGGCGACCCGTGGTCGTAGGCGAGGCTCGGCCCGACCGACGACATCATCCGCATGAACAACGGCAACTCGACCTGTCCGGTCGGATCCCCGTTCACGAAGATCGCCATCTCGCCGGCCATCCCGGCACGGCGTCGGAGCTTGACGACGAGGGTGGCGTCGCCGTCCGGGATGGTCGTGTCCGACTCGAGGACGGTGTGCTCGTCGAACGCGTTGTAGTCGACGACGAGCCGGTCGTCCTGGACGAAGATCGACATCCCCGAGTTCTCGGTACCGGTCGCGTAGATGACGCCTCCGTCGCCACCGGAGCGGGTCACCCGAGCGGTCAGGTCGAACGACTTGCCCGCGATCGCGGCCGATGCCTGCCCGGGCATCGGCGACATCGGCGGCCGGTACACGTAGCGCATGTCGGACGGGTGTGGTGAGTTGTCTCGGAAACGCGCTCCGAAGAGTTCGAACATCCGGTCATCGAGCGGGAGCACGCCGTGACGCTCCGCTTCGCTCCACCACAGGTCGACGAGTTCGACGAGCTTGTCGGGTTCGGCTTCGGCGAGGTCGTTGCATTCCGACCAGTCGTCGGACAGCCGGTAGAGCTCCCAGGTCTCGGTGTCGTAGTCGGCGTCCTTGGTGTGTTTGCACACCGCCTTCCACGCCACACCGTCGTCGTCGATCTGCGCGAGTGCACGGCTTCCACCCATCTCGAAGTACTGCAAACGGTTGGTGGGCGGTGCGGCGGCGTCATCGAGCGTGGATGCGAACGAATGGCCGGTGACCGGCAGCTGATCGATGCCGCGGTACGTGTCGGGTGGCGTGATGCCGACCATCTCGTAGATCGTGGGAACGATGTCGGACACGTTGACGAACTGATCGCGCCGCCCGGTCTGCTCGGGAGAGACCCGTCCGGGAGCGTGCATGATCATCGGGACGTGGACACCGCCCTCGTGGGTGTTCTGCTTGTACCACTTGAACGGCGCGTTGCCGCACTGGGCCCAGCCCCAGGGGTAGTTGGTGTGGCTGTGCGGGCCCCCGATGTCGTCGATCTGGTCGATCATCGCGTCGCCGTCATCGAACACGCCGTTGAAGAACTTCATCTCGTGCATCACACCGAATGGGCCGCCCTCCTGGGACGCGCCGTTGTCGGCGAGCACGACGAAGATCGTGTTGTCCATCTCGCCGAGGTGTTCGAGCCCGGCGACGAGACGACCGATCTGGTCGTCGGAGTGGTCGAGGAATCCGGCGAACGCTTCCTGCAACCGCGCGGCCACCTTCTGCTGGTTCTCCGGAAGCGAATCCCACGGCTCGACGCCCGGGTTGCGAGGCGCGAGCTCCGTGCCCTCCGGAATGACGCCGAGTTCGAGCTGCCGCTCGTACCACCGCTGGCGCACGAGGTCCCAGCCCTCGTCGTACTTTCCGCGGTACTTGTCGAGGTACGCCTGAGGTGCCTGATGCGGTGCGTGGGTGGCGCCGAACGGGACGTATGCGAAGAACGGCCGGTCGGGGCGAACACCCTTGCTGTCGCTGACCATCTTCAGCAGCTGGTCGATCATGTCCTCGCTGACGTGGTACCCGTCGGTGTCTCCCGGCCCGGACCGCGCCGGCGGCTCGATCGGATGATTGTCAGCGACGAGGTCGGGATGGAACTGATCCGTCTCGCCTTCGAGGAAGCCGTAGAAGCGGTCGAACCCGCGGGCGAGCGGCCACTGGTCGAACGGTCCGGCCGCCGAGCACTGCTCCATCGGCGCGAGATGCCACTTACCGACACAGAATGTCGCATAGCCCTCGGACTTCAGCACCTCGGCAACGGTCGCCGCGTGGTTGCTGATGTGACCCAGTTGATTCGGGAACCCGGTCCGAAAGTTCGATACCGCACGCATGCCGACCGCGTGCTGCGATCGGCCGGTCAACAACGACGCCCGCGTCGGCGAGCACAGCGGCGTGACGTGGAAGTTCGTGAACTGCAGCCCGTTCGCCGCCAGCGCGTCGATGTGTGCAGTGTCGATGTCCGACCCATAGCAACCGAACTGCGCGAACCCGGTGTCGTCGAGCAGCACGATCACGACGTTGGGCGTGCCGGTACCCGGGTGTGGGGGCTCGTCGAACCACGCATCCGAGTCGGCGATCGTGCGCCCGATCGTTCCTTCGAAACGAGATGGTCTGCTCATGTCTGCTCCTCGGTTTCGGGCACCCACCGCGCGAACAGTGCGTCGAGTGCTCTGATCCAGGTCTTCGCGATCTGGCGAGACGTCCGGGAATGCGCGGCGCACATCAAGTCGAATGCCTCGGGTGATGTCGTGGCGTCGATCAGCGCCACGAGGTTCGCCGCTTCGGCGGGCGTGAGCTGATCGATCTCCGCAGCGAAGCGTTGACGCGTCTGATCCGCCAAGCGCCCGCGCAGCCGTGCGAGACCCTCGACGAGCGGCTCGTGATCGAGCGCACGCGACCGCCCGATCCGCAGCAAACCGCTGGCCGCCTCCAAGAGTTCGATCCGAGCCCTGACGTGCGAACGGATTCGGACGGTGCGCTGCTCGTCGGCGTCGGCGACGACGAAGAGGTGAGCGAAGTTCGCCTGAGACCGTTCGAGCGCCTGGCGTTGAAGATCGTGCAGGCCGTCGAAGTTCCGGAAGATCGACGAGACCGACACACCAGCGCGTGCGGCCACGTCATCGGCACTCGGCGGGACCTTGCCTTCACTCACGAGGGCGAACACCGCCTCGATGACGGCCTCACGGCTGCGTTGACGACGGGCGCGGCGACCGTCGACGGGTTCGTGCGCGTTCACACTCGGAGCCTAGGGCACCAACCTCATCTTGTGCAACTTGAACTCGCAATACATCCGGTTCTCGATGGCTCGTGTCATGAAAGTCAACTCATCATTTCGGTAGACTCGCGCCGTGCTGCCGAACCACTACGAAGGCCAGGACTGCTCGATCGCACGAGCGCTCGAGATCCTCGGCGAACGGTGGACGCTGCTGATCCTGCGCGAGGCGTTCCTCGGATCGACCCATTTCGACGAGTTCGAGCAACGTCTCGAAATTGCCCCGAGCACGCTCACGCGCCGGCTCGATCTCCTCATCGCCGAGGGGCTCCTCGAACGTTCCGCCGATCCGAACGATGGTCGGAGCCACCTCTACCGTCTCACCGCAAAAGGCAGCGAGACACACCTGGTGATCACCGCCCTCCGTGATTGGGGTGAGAGCTACTACTCCCACGGAGCGCCGCCCGACTCGCTCACGCACGACAGCTGCGGCGGACGGGTCCGCGCCGAACTCCGCTGTGAACGATGCGGTGATCCGATCGGCATCGCCGAGACGCGTCGGACCGAGCATCGTCCTCGGACGCGAACGACGGCGCCGTGACCGCAGAACGGACCGAGCTCGGTCCGTCAGTCGAACGTGAAGGGTGACTCGGGGAGAACGATCTTCACCGGTTCGGCATCGTCGATCGTGGCGAGGTGCAGCAGGAAGCTCCCGATGCCCGCAGCACCTTGCATGTAACCGGTCTGCGCCTCGACGAACTCGGGTCGGGTGCGATGCTCGGCCTGAGGCCACGATCGAGCTCCATCCTCGACCTCGCTCACCGCCAACACGACATCGGCGAATCGGCGGGCGAGCGCGAGATGGCGCTCGTCACCGGTCAGTCGGTAGAGCGACAGGGCGTAGTCGCCGATGCCCGCATCCCCACAGCATTGGCCGTAGTTGTTCCAGAGACCGTCGGACCGAACCTCGGGAGCCCCGGTGGCCTCGAGGCCGCGCATGTTGGCATCGAGACGCAGCCGCCAGATCTCGTCGCCCGTGATCTCGTGCAGCAGGTGGAAGAGCCGCCCCGTGCCGACCGGGCCGTGGCACAGCCCGAGATAGCACAACCCTCGGGGCCGCCCCTCCTCGGTGTGTCGGACGAGGAACGACTCCTCGTCGCCTGGTGGCTCGGTCGAAATGATGTTGGCCATGACGTACCCGGCCGCCGCGACGGCGGAGTCGAGCAGGTCCCGGTCGCCGGTTTCCCGGTGGAGATCGGCGAAGAAGTAGCCGACGCCGGACGCTCCGTGAGCGAAGTTGGGGGCGTTGAACGGAAACGGCTGGTCGGCCATCATCGGCCAGTTGGGTCCGTGCTCGGTCTCGATCGACATCTCGAGCAAGCGATCCGCCACCTGACGAGCCCAACCCAGAGCCCGGTCGTCGAGGCCCTGTCGGTGCGCGTAGAGCAGCACCGTTCCTGTTCCCGCTGCCCCGATACTCAGGTCGAGAAGCTCACGGTCACCCGTCATGCCGGTGATGGCAGAGAACGGCATCGGTTCGATCCATCCGATGCCTGAGCCGAGCGGTTGCGCCGAACCCATGATCCGATCCAGAACGTCGACTGCTGCGGCGCGGAACCGCTCCTCGCCCGATGCCATCGCCAGTTCGTTCAAGACGAAGACGTGCCCGGCCGCACCCGAGTAGATCGCACACGAGAGAACGTCTCGGCCGTTCAGGGAGGCGACGATCGCATCGCCGGCTGCAATCGCGCGATCGAGATGGGCGACGTCGCCGGTCGCCCGATGGAGCTCCAGCTGGAACAGGATGATTCCCGCCGTCCCGTGGTAGAGCGTGTGCGGCGTCTCCGGCGCCTCGGGCGTCCGTGTCCAGACGTCGTCGCGACGGCACCGCTCGATGAAGCGGTCCGCTTCGAAGACCCGGTCGAGGATCTCCTGTGTGGCCATCAGGCGCAGGGCTCGATCGGTTGGTGGCGAACGATCGTGTGCATGCGGTACAGGTTGACACCTCCAGCGCTCCCCGTCACATCTGCATCTCCAGCCCGGCGGCACCGAAAGCCGACGCTTGTAGCGTCGTCGGGATGGCACAGAACAAGCTCACTCCCCTTCAGCAGGTCGAAGCCGACCGCAAGGCCGCCGCCGAGAAGAAGGCCAACAAGGTCTCCCGCACCTTCAGCGACGAGGAGAAGGCGACGCGCAAGGAGCGTGTGGGTAAGGCCAAGGATGCGCTCGCTCGCTCCGTCGGAGCGAAGGGCGATCACGTGACGGCCGGTCGCGCGGCGTTGAAGCAGTACCTGCGCCAGATCAACGAGCCGAATCAGCCCGACGATCAGCGTTTCGAGATGCTGGTCGAGGCACCGTTCAAGGCGCCACCGAAGAAGCGCGACAACAACCGCTGATTCCGGAACCCGGTGCATCCGGCCGGCCGCTGATCCTCCTCCAGCGACAGGCGGCGGTGGAGCATCCGGTCCGCAACCGCATTTTCATTCGTCCGGGTTCAGGTGGCGGCGCTCCGCTGCAACCTGCCGCGCGCTGGCGAGCGTCGGCGCGTGGCCGGTGAGCGCAACGAGGAATGGTTCACGTTCGATGGCGATGAGCCAGGTCTCGCTGAGTGCTCTGACCGTTGCCGTCCGCGGGATCTCGTGGAGCAGAGCGATCTCACCGAAGCCATCTCCACGACCCATCGTGTTCACGCGCACATCGTCCTCCAGCACCTCGACCAGGCCCTCCGCGATCACGTAGTAGCGATCACCTCGCTCGCCCTGGACGACGATCGTGTCACCTGCCGGTACGACGACCTCCGACGCGATCTGGGCGACGCCTTCGAGCGCCGTCACCGGCAGCGCGCGAAAGATGTCGACCGAGCGGACGAGCGCGATCGTGACGGCGGGAATCACGGCCGCAGCATCGACGGCGTGAAGTGGCCGGAAGCGAAGCAGGATGATCACCGGAACGATGGCACCGGTGAAGAAGAGCGCGCCTCGAAGGCCGGCAATGGCGATGACGATGGGGATGGAGACCGAACCGATCCCCCATGCGGCCATCGAGAGGCCATCCTTGAACGAGAACACGCGGGCCAGCAGCTCCGTCGATGTGACGCGCTGGAGGAGCGTTCGCCCCGACACCTCCATCAAGCTGCGCGACATGCCTGTCACCGCGGCGACGATGAAGGCAAGGACCGTGGAGATCGCCAGGCCGAGCACAACGAAGGCGCCTGCTGCCACCAGCGCCGCGGCGAGCATGACGGGCACGAGCCGAGCCCGTCCGACGAGGGCCAGCGACGTGACGGCACCGAGCACGGCACCGG
>NZ_JBAVYV010000316.1:0-1594 GCF_049588435.1 Ilumatobacter sp. | reverse complement strand
GTGCCGGGCACCGACGCGCATTCGCGGTTGATGCCCACGCCGAGCGAGCGGCGTCGGCCCGCGGGTAGCGTGCGAGACGTGGATGTACGTATCGGAGTGACGCAGGCCCCTCGCGAGATCAACCTCGAACTCGCCGATGACGCGGATCGCAAGGATCTGAAGAAGCGCATCGAAGCGGCGCTCAGCGGTGCCAGCGACGTGCTGGCGATCACCGACAAGCGGGGCAACGAGTCGTTCGTGCCCGCAGCCAAGATCGCGTACGTCGAACTCGGCTCACAGGAGGGATCGCGCAGCATCGGCTTCGGTGGCTGACGTTCAGCCACCGCTGAGCAGCCCCGAGCGCCGCGCATCGCCGTGACCCACCTGCTCGACCTCGACCTCGTGTTCGTCACGGGGAAGGGCGGCGTCGGCAAGACGACGACCGCCGCCGCACTCGCCTCCGTCGCGGCCGAACGCGGCCAACGCGTTCTCGTCTGCGAGATGGATGCGAAGGGTGCGCTCGCGACCGCATTCGAGGTCGGCGAACTCGTCTTCGAACCGACCGAGGTCGCTCCCGGCCTCCACGCGATGTCGATGTCGACCGAGGACTCGCTGCGGGAGTACCTCCGGCTGTTCGTCAAGATCCCCTTGATCGGCCGGCTCGGTCTGCTCGCATCGACGTTCGATTTCGTTGCCGACGCGGCTCCCGGAGTGAAGGAGATCCTCGCCGTCGGCAAGCTCTGCTGGGAGGTCAAGGAACGCAACTACGACCTCGTCGTGGTCGATGCCGAGGCCAGTGGTCACGTCGTCAGCCAGATCGGTGCGCCCCGTGTGATCGCCGACCTGGTCCAGGTCGGACTGGTGCGCGATCAGACCCAGTGGATGCTCGACATCCTCGAGGACCCGAAGCGCACCGGAGTCGTCGTCGTGACGACGGCCGAGGAGATGCCGGTCACCGAGTCGATCGAGTTGCTCGAGCGACTGCGGGCCGAGACCGGCAGTCACCCCGCCGCCGTGATCGCGAACCGGGTGCTTCCGGCGATGTTCGATCGCGCCGAACAGCCCGTCGCCCGGCGCGTCCGCAGCGCGATGAACGTCCTCGTCGACGAGGTCGGGCCGGGCGCTCCCGCCGTCGTCGAGGCGGCATCGATCATCGAATCGCGGCGTGCGATCGGGGCCGAACACCTCGACCGTCTGCGCAGCGCGGTCGGCGACCTCGACCGCTCCGGTTCGACTCGTGGCCGGTCGGAGGAGCTCCCGATCTTCACGGTCTCGGAGCTCTTCTCCCGCGCTCACGGTCATCGCGTGGTGACCCTCGTTGCCGAGGCGCTCGACGAGGAGATCGGCTGATGCCCCGGCCCACCTCGACGCGCAAACCGAGTCCGCCCGCCCCGACACCACCGACTCTCGACCCACTGCTCGCGAGTCGCGAGATGATCCTCGTGGCCGGATCGGGCGGTGTCGGCAAGACGACCGTCGCCGCGGCTCTCGGGGTCGCCGCCGTGCAGCGTCAACACGGACGGGTCCTCGTGCTCACGGTCGATCCGGCCCGACGGTTGGCGACGGCGCTCGGGATCGAGGCGTTCGGCAACACCCCCCACCCGATCCCGCCCGA
>NZ_JBAVYV010000315.1:0-4420 GCF_049588435.1 Ilumatobacter sp. | reverse complement strand
GAACGGACGTCGGGCCCACGGCGACTCCTCCGGCGGCCAACGTCGCCCGGCCGCTCCCGCCCAGCGCAGGCAGGCGACACGCAATCCGACAAAGCAGCGCCGCTCGAACATCTTGTTCGGCCTCCTGATCACCACCGCCTGTGCGCTCTTCCTGACGCTCACTACGAGTTCGACCGTGGCGCTGTACGTCTTCGTGCTCGCACTCCTCGCGCTCGTCGGGTACGTCTACATGCTGTCGCAAGGTCGCCAGCGCGCCGAGAGCGCGACGTACGGCGACTGGCTCGAGTGACCTGATCCGAGTGGTGCGGGCACCGAGATCGTCCCGCTACACTCCATCGCCCTCGGGGCTATAGCTCAGTTGGTAGAGCGCGACAATCGCACTGTCGAGGTCAGGAGTTCGATTCTCCTTAGCTCCACGATTCCCGAGAACCCCAGGCGTCCACCGCGAGGCGGTCGCCTGGGGTTCTCGCCGTTGACGGCTCCGATCAGGCCAGCAGACGTGCGGCGAGAGCGTCACCGTCGCGATCGCGCAATGCGGTGTTCACACGCTGTCGTTCGAGCACCTGGTCGAGCGTCTGCGTCGCCTGCGCGATCGGATGGGACTCGAAGAACCGTCGGGCGTCGTCGACGGCATCGGCGGTGTTGAGCAGTTTCACCGCATCGACCATCCGGACGATCGTGTTGCCGGGGAACCGCTCGTTCGCGAGATCCCAGTTCTGCTTCACGAAGTCCCAGGAGGCGAGCCCGTGGTTCCGGTTCGCGATCGTCGCTCGGAGCAGGAACGGTGCGTTCTGGGTCTTCACAGCGTCGCTCATCGCGAGCTCGCGGGTCCGGGCGACGAGCCCGTCGTCGTCGAACTCGGCGAGCGCGTACAGGTGCCGGAGCTGTTCCTGCGGGGTCGAGGCAGTCGAGAATCCCGTGAGCATCCGTTCGTAGTCGTCGGCCCCTCCGGTCGCGGCGACCACGCCGGATGCCGCCGCGAGGAGTTCAGCGTCCACGGTGTCGCCGTCGAGTGACCGTGCGAATGCCCTACGACACGTCGCGATGATGGCCTCGTCGCGTCCGAGTGCCCCGGCGGTTCGGGTGAGCATGCCGCGCAACTTGCGGGTGAGGTCGGACTCTCCGGTCTGCGGATCGCCGAGTCGGCTCAACGCCGGTGCCAGCAGCGCGCGGACCCGAGCCCGCATCGCGTCGCGCGCGTGGTCGTCGACGAGTCGCGAGAGCCCGCCGAGGGCGACCACGACGGCCTGCCACACCCCATACGTGGCCTCGTCGACGAATCCGTCGAGCAGGTCCAGCAACTCGACGGCCGAGATCCGCCCGGCGACCGTGGCCGCCCACGCATCGTCGATCAGGCAGTACCGCTCGAGCGTGCTGAGCCCGCCGAGCACGGTGGGATCGGCGAAGCGGGTCATCAGCTCCGGGCCGTAGGACACCCGGAAGTAACCGTGACCGCCGGCATTCACGACCACGACATCGGAGTCCTCGACCGGGATCCGCGGCGACCGCCCGGGCTCGATCACGACGGTGCTGGTCTCGTCTCCGACCCGAACGTGGACCGGGATCACCCATTCGGAATCATCGGGTGACGCCGGATCGGTGGGGGAGTAGGCGAAGCGTTCCTGGCGGAGTTCGACCGCGCGGGCCCCGTCGCGTTCGACGAGTTCGGCGGACACGAGCGGATAGCCCGGCTGCCAGATCCAGGAGTCCATCATCCGCCTGACCGGTTCGCCGGACGTCGACTCGATGGCGTCCCAGAGGTCGTTGGTCTCGGTGTTCCCGTGGGCGTGTGTGCGCAGGTAGTGGGACACCCCCTCCCGGAAACGCTCCGGCGAGAGGTACTGCTCGAGCATGCGGAGCAGGGCACCACCCTTCTGGTAGGTCAGGACGTCGAACATTCCGTCGGCTTCGGCCGGCGAGTGCACTGCGAACTCGACCGGGCGCGTGCTCCGGAGCGAGTCGACTTCGAACGCGAAGCTTCGCTCCAGACCGAAGCTGGTCCAACGCTCCCACTCGGGTGCGAATGCGTCGCAGGCGGCGATCTCCATGAAGGTGGCGAATGCCTCGTTGAGCCAGATGCCGTTCCACCAGCGCATGGTCACCAGATCGCCGAACCACATGTGGGCCAACTCGTGCGCGACGACGTCGGCGACGTTCTGTCGCTCGCTCTGCGTCGAGCTGTCCGGATCGACGAGCAGCAGGCTCTCGCGGAACGTGATGCACCCGAGGTTCTCCATCGCTCCGGCGGCGAAATCGGGGAGGGCGACCAGGTCGACCTTGTCGGCGGGGTACGGGATGCCGTAGTACTCCTGGAACCAGCGCAGCGCGAATGCGCCGACGTCGAGGCCGAACCCGGTGAGGTCCGCCTTGCCGGGCACGTGCACCAGCCGGAGCGGGATGCCGTCGACATCGAGCGGTTCGGTCATCTCGAGGCGGCCGACCACGAACGCGACGAGATACGAGCTCATCACCATTGTGTCGGCGAAGCGGATGACGGTGCGCCCGTCGGCGGAGGAGCGTTCGATCTCCGAACCGTTCGAGATCGCGGTGAGCCCCTCGTCGATGTCGAGGGTGATCCCGAACACCGCCTTGAACTCGGGTTCGTCCCAGCACGGGAACGCCCGGCGGCAGTCGGTCGCCTGCATCTGGGTCGTGGCGATGACCTGCTCGACGCCGTCGTGGTCGACGTACGTGCTGCGGTAGAAGCCACGGAGCTTGTCGTTCAGGGTCCCGCTGAACCCGATGGTCAACACCGCAGGGCCGGGATCGATCTGGTCGTCGAGTGCCACGGTCATGCGCTCGGTCGACTCGTCGAGTGTCCAGCGACCGGCCGTTCCGTCGACCTCGACCGATCCGATGTCGAGTTCGATGGCGTTCAGCACGATCACCGATGTCGGACGCTCGACGGCGAGGGTGATCGACACCTCGCCCGAGAATGAGGCGTCGCCGAGCGCGGGACGAATCCGTACGTCGTAGCGCACGGGCCGCACCGTGTCAGGCAGACGGTACGGATCGGATTCGTCCCGCGGTTCCCCAGCGTCGGCGGGAGCGGCAGAGTTCGTCGGGTCGGTCACCATGACGGGGAGAGTACCGGGGGTATCGTTCCTGGCCGTGTCCGATTCGACGACCACCCAGCCGCCGTCAGTCGGGCCGACGTACGACGTCGTCGGGATCGGCAACGCTCTCGTCGACGTCATCGCGCATGCGTCCGACGACTTCCTCGCGAACCACGAGTTGGTCAAGGGAGCGATGACGCTGATCGAGACCGACCGTGCGGTCGAGTTGTACGGCGCCCTGTCCGGTGCCGTCGAGATGAGCGGCGGGTCGGCGGCCAACACGATGTGCGGTGTCGCCAGCTTCAAGGGCCGCGCTGCATACATCGGCAAGGTCGACAGTGACGATCTCGGACTCGTCTTCGGCCACGACATGCGCGCCGTGGGCGTGGCGTTCCGAGGCGGGGTCACGGCGCAGGAGGTCCCGACCGGGCGGTGCGTGATCGTGGTGACCCCCGACGCCGAGCGCACGATGAACACCTATCTCGGTGTGTCGTCGACGCTGGGAGTCGAGGACCTCGATGAGTCGGTCATCGCGGCCGGGCAGGTGCTCTACATGGAGGGATACCTCTTCGATCGGGAGCCCGCAAAGGCTGCGTTCCGGCGGGCCGCCGAGGTTGCACACGCGAACGGGCGCACGGTCTCGCTGACCCTCTCCGACTCCTTCTGCGTCGACCGGCACCGTGCCGATTTTCGCCAGTTGGTCGCCGAGAGCGTCGACCTGCTGTTCGGCAACGAGGATGAGCTCCTGTCGCTGTACGAACTCGACGACTTCGATTCCGCGATCGCAGCGCTGCGCGCCGAATGCCGGATCGGGGTCATCACCCGCGGCCCGTCCGGATGCGTGATCGTCACCGCCGATGAGGTGATCGAGGTGCCGGCCGTCGAGGTCCGCAAGGTTGTCGACACCACCGGTGCAGGCGACCTGTTCGCAGCGGGATTCCTGCACGGGTTGACGACCGGGGCCGAGCTCGCCGAGTGTGGCCGCCTCGGATCGATCGCTGCAGCCGAGGTGATCAGCCACGTCGGTCCGCGACCGCTCGTCGAGTTGCATACTCTTCGTAGCGATGCCTGACGAGACGCTCCGTACCGCACGCGCCTGGCTCGAGGCCGAGCCCGACGACGACCTCCGCGTCGAACTGGCAGCGTTGATCGAATCGACCGAATCGGGAGACGCCGACGCCGCAGCCGACCTCGACGCGAGGTTCGCCGGCCGGTTGCAGTTCGGGACCGCCGGCCTGCGCGCCGCTGTGGGTGCGGGCTCGATGCGGATGAACCGGCTCGTGGTTCGCCAGGCCGCGGCCGGCCTGGCTCGGTGGTTGCTCGACGAGCAGGCGGCCGGACGTCTCGACCGCGCCGCCGAGCGC
>NZ_JBAVYV010000314.1:0-6114 GCF_049588435.1 Ilumatobacter sp. | reverse complement strand
GCGCCAGCCTCCGTGCGCACCCACCACGGTGCCGTCGTCGGCCAGCACGAAGATCGGAGCGCAGTCGGCGGTCCAGACGGCGAGATGCGTGCCGGAGCGGGCGGTGACCGCGACGTCGCCGATCCCGGCGGTGATCGACGAGCCGTTCTCGGTGCCGGCGGTGGGATCGACGTCGACCACCTCGACTCCGTGGATTTCGTCGAGCATCGTCCAGCGCTGTCCGGTGGCGCGAGTCTGTCGCTCGACGAGCACGTCGGTGATCACGTGGTCGGGATGAATGTCACCATCGAAGCGATCGGTGGCGACGATGCGGACGTCACGCCCGCCGGCAACGGTCTGGTAGAGCGGGGTGGGCACCCGCCTGCCTCACTTGAGGAACGACGGAACGTCGAAATCGTCGTCGTCGTCGGCGAGCGGATCTGCGTCCTCGACGTCGCCGAACAGCTCGGTGATCCGCGTCGGGGAAGTGCGCGGCTGGCTCTCCGACAACGGCGGGGTCACCGGACCGTCCGACCGGTCGAAGCCGGCCGAGATGACGGTCACGCGGACCTCGTCGCCCATCTCGTCGTCGACGACGGTTCCGAAGATGATCAGCGCGTCCTGGTGTGCGACGGCGTGGATGATCTCGGCTGCCGCGTTCATCTCGAACAGACCCATGCTGGACGGGCCGGTGATGTTGAGCAGCACCCCGCGGGCACCGTCGATCGCCGATTCGAGCAGCGGGCTCGAGATCGCGGCCTTCGCGGCGGAGACGGCGCGCTCGTCACCGCTCGCCTGGCCGATCCCCATCAGCGCGGTACCGGCGTCCTTCAGGACGGCCTTGACGTCGGCGAAGTCGGTGTTGATCAGGCCGGGTGTGGTGATCAGCCCGGTGATGCCCGACACGCCCTGGAGGAGCACCTCGTCGGCCATCTTGAACGCGTTGAGCACGCTGGTCTTGTCGTTCGCAACCGTCAGCAGGCGATCGTTCGGGATGACGATCAGCGTGTCGACCTTCTCCTTCAGCTTCTGGACGCCGTTGTCGGCCTGCACCGAACGGCGACGACCCTCGAAGGAGAACGGGCGGGTCACGACACCGATCGTCAATGCGCCGGCCTCGCGGGAGATCTCGGCGATGACGGGCGCGGCACCGGTCCCGGTGCCACCTCCCTCACCGGCGGTGATGAACACCATGTCGGCGCCTCGGACCATCTCCTCGATCTCGTCGCGGTGTGATTCCGCGGCCTCACGACCGACTTCGGGATCACTCCCGGCGCCGAGGCCACGGGTGAGATCGCGGCCGATGTCGAGCTTGACGTCGGCATCGCTCATGAGCAACGCCTGGGCGTCGGTGTTGACGGCGATGAACTCGACGCCCTTCAGCCCGGCGTCGATCATCCGGTTGACCGCGTTGACGCCACCGCCGCCAACGCCGATGACCTTGATCACGGCGAGATAGTTCTGCGGTGTGCCGACCATCAGTGGGTCCTCCATGTGCTCGCGTTCACCGCGGCCTCTTGTTCGATCATGAGTGCATGCATCTTTCGGTCCGGCGACGCGGACTATCTGGCATTGTGCCAGGTCCGGGGTCACCGCGCAGGGACGCTAGCCGAGACGGCGCGCACTTCCGCGGCGATCCCCGATTCATTGATCGGTCGTCTCGACGGTCGACACGTCGATCACCGTCGTGTCGGAGCCGACGACGTCGTCCAGGCGCCGTTGCAACCGGACCAGCCGCTCGATCTGATCGTTGTCGGTGATCGCGTCCCCGAGGCGGACCTCGATGTCGGGTCCGGGGGCGTTCGACAGCATGAATCGGAGGTCGGTCCCGTCGGGAACGACCGACATCGAGATCAGTTGAGCGCGGACCTCCGGCGTCAGCTTGGTCACGATCGCGCCGGCAGCGGAGAACCCGACGTCGGCGAACTGGCCGGCCTCGAGATCGAGCGTCGTCGTGCCGTCGATGAACACGAACTCGATCGGCTGACCGTCGATGACGTCGACGACCCGACCCTCACGATCGATGATCCGGAACCGTCCGTCGACACCCTGGGCGGTGGCGACCGGTTCGCGCTCGCGGATCTCGACGCTCGCTCCGTTCGGGAAGTCCGTGCGGACCCGGGCCGTCTCGACGTAGGGGATTTCCTCGAGGGTCTTCTCCGCGGCGCCGGTGTCGGCGAGCAATGTCGGTTCGCCGACGAGGTCGTCGACCACCGCTTGGACCGCCGCGGGATCGCTGCGACTCACACCGGTCACGTCGACCGCGTCGACCGAGAACAACGACGAACCCAGCACTGCGAGCACGCCGATCACCACGAACAGGATCCCGCCGATGACGGCGGCCCATTTCAGTCGTCGTCTGCCCTCGGCACGCCGGACCCCGATCCGGCGCTGGCGAAGTCGGGGTTCGATCCCGGCAGCACCGGTGGCGTCCTTCGCAGCGATGGTGTCACCCGTGCCGTCGTCGTCGATGAAAACGGGTGCCGAGTCGTCATCGGCGGGGCCGGAGGCGAGTTCTTCGTCGAGATAGACCGCGTCGGGTAGGTCGTCATCGCCCCCGATCGCGATCGTCGTGGGGACTTCTCTCGACCGCAACGTCGGAGCGGTGTCGGCATCCTCCGGGTCGACGGCGATGACGGCAGCATCGTCGGACTCCGTTCCGCCCTCTCCGCCGTCGCCCTCGCCGACGTCGTCGATCGGTCGTGCATCGGCCGGTGTCTCGGCATCGTCCTCGACGGATTCGGGCTCCGATTCCTCGGAACCCGTGCTCTTCCACGGGTGGGCATGCACGCCGACGCTGTCGTCGGGCGTGGCGTCCTCGCCCGTGTCACCGAATGCGTCGGAGAGTTCCGCGAGCACGTCGTTCTCCTGCGTGGTCAGGAGCTGTGGATCGGAGACCTGAGGGTCCGACTTCTGCTCGACGGCACCGCCGGCGACGTCCTTCTTGACGATCTTGACATCGGAGAACTCACCCACGCCGAGCGCGGAGTCGGGGTTCGGGGAGTCCTTCTTCGAACGTTTCCACCAGCGGCTCATTCCGTCTCCCCCACGTCGAATCCGATCAGGCGGATCTCGCTCCGCAGCAGGTGGCCGGTCGCGTGGGACACCCGCTCGCGCACCAGCTGGATCAGTTGATGTACGTCGTCGGCCGAACCGTTCGGATCGGCCTGGATGAAGTTCGCGTGCTTCTCCGAGACCGATGCCGTTCCGTACCGGAAACCGCGCAGACCGAGATCGTCGATCAACTGACCGGCGCTGAGCACGTGCGGAATCGGATTGACGAAGACCGAACCGGCGTTCTGCCCTCCGGGCTGATTCGCACGTCGCCACGCCACGATCTCGCTGAGCTCACGACGAGCGGCGTCGGCGCTTCCCGGCCCCAGCTGCAGACGGGCCGACAGCACGATGGTGGTGGCGGGCAGCCCACTCCCCCGGAATCGCAGACCGAGTTGGTCCGTCGACAGCACGATGTCGGTCGATGTGGTCAGATCGAACGCGGCGACGTCGATCAGCGATTCGGCGATGTCCGAACCGTGACCTCCGGCGTTCATCCTCACCGCTCCACCGATCGAGCCCGGGACACCGACGGCCCACTCGAATCCGGTCAGGCCCGCCGTCGCCACCTGCCGTGCCAGCACCGGAAGCGCGACCGCGCTCCCGGCGCGCACGATCGAACGCTCGGTGTCGATCTCGATCTCGGTCGCGACGTCGGCGAGCGACACGGCGATCCCTCCGAATCCCCGATCGGCGACGAGCAGGTTCGACCCCCGTCCGACGACCAGCACGGGGAGCCCACTCGCCGATCTCGCCGCGGCGACCCGATGGAGGTCGGCGGGGTCGGTGATCTCGACGTAGATGTCGGCAGCTCCGCCGACCTTGTACGTCGTCAGTGGTGCGAGCGGCTCGTCACGCCGAGCGAGGTCGCCGAGCTCGTGGACGGCCCGGTCGATGACGTCAGGAGGAGCGACGGGCATCGAGCACCTCGGATGGGAGTGTCGCGATGTCACCGCAGCCCATCGAGACCACGATGTCGCCGTCGCGTGCCTCGCCCGCCACGAAGTCGATGAGATCGGAGCGTCGGGGCAACCAGACGACACGCTTGGTCGGATCCGCCTCGGTCACCGCGTTCACGATCAACTTGCCGGTCACACCGGGGATCGGCGTCGTCCCGGACGCGAAGATGTCGGTCAGCACCACGAGGTCGGCCTCGGAGAACGCTCCGCCGTACTGCTCCCAGATCTCGGCGATCCGGTTGTAGCGGTTCGGTTGGAAGACCGCGATCACGCGCTTCCAGGCCTCCCCGCTGTGCCGGGTCGCAGCCAGGACGGCAGAGATCTCCGACGGCAGGTGGGCGTAGTCATCGACGAAGGTGGCTCCGCCGTCGATCCCTCGGACGTCGAAACGACGAGCGACGCCACCGAACTTGGCGAGCGCCGTTCGCACGTCGTCGAACGCGACGCCGACCTCGAGCGCCATCGCGATCGCACCCGTTGCGTTGACCACGTTGTGGATCCCGCGCATCGGCAACTCGATCGTCCCGATCAGGTCACCGTGTCGTTCGACACCGAACACGAAGGCACCGTTTGCGGCGCGCACGTCCACGGCACGCACGTCGACGCCGTCGCTGCGGCCGTAGGTGACGGTGTCGTGTGCTTCGGCAAGGCGTGCGGCCACGGCGTCGTCACCACACACGACCTTCGGACCGGGGATCTGAGCGAGGTACGTGTCGAAGCTCTCGACGATCGATTCGAACGACCCGTAGTGGTCGAGATGATCGACTTCGACGTTGGTGAGGATCGTCCCGTACAGCGGGAGTTCGAGGTGGGTCCCGTCGCTCTCGTCGGCCTCGACCACCAAGAACTCCGAGCCGGTCCACTGTGCGCCGGTTCCGAGATCGGTCACGTCGCCGCCGATGATGAAACTCGGCCGGAGCCCACCGGCAGCGAGCATCAGCATCAGCATCGAAGTCGTCGTCGTCTTCCCGTGCGTCCCGGCGACGGCGAGCGACTTCGCGTTGGCGCAGATCGAGGCGAGCATGCCCGCCCGGCGCAGCACGGTGATTCCCTCGTGGCGCGCTTCGTCGAGTTCGATGTTGCTCGCCGGGATCGCGGTCGACGCGGTGACGGCGTCGACGCCGTGCACGAGCGAGCGATCGTGCCCGATGTTGACGGTCGCGTCGGCAGCGCGCACGCGTTCGAGGACCGGATGTTCACGCAGGTCGCTGCCCGACACCTCGTGCCCCATCTGGGCGAGCGCGATCGCGATCGCGCTCATGCCCGGTCCCCCGATGCCGACGACGTGGAGGCGATGCGGGATGGACAGGTCGAGTGGAGCCTCGGGTACGGGGAGTTGCTCGGTCATTTCCCGGACGATGCTAGGGCGACCTGTTCGATCAACTCCGCCAGGGCACCGGATCGATGGATCTCTCCACGTGCGTGCGTCGCGACCGCGAGTTCGGCGCGTGCGGCATCGTCGGCTCGGAGCCGGTCGATCTGATCGGTGAGCGCATTGCGGGTGGCGAGCTGAGCCTCGTCGAGGAACACCGCGGCGCCGACATCGGAGAGCCATCGGACGTTCGCCGTTTGGTGATCGTCGGCCGCTCCCGCCCACGGGATCAGGATCGCCGGAACACCCGTCACGGCCACCTCGTGCACGGTGCTCGCACCACCCCGGCCGACCAACAGGTCGGCGGCCGCATAGACGGCCGGCATGTCGCGCTCGTAGCCGACGGCCTGATGGATGATTCCGTCGTCACCCGTTGGCGTGACGGCCTCGATGCCATCCACGAACCGGTCGCCGGCGACCTGACGGATCGCGAGCTTCGTGTCATCCCGATGGGCCCCGGCATAGTCGGCGATCGCCGCATTCAGCACGCCGGAACCGAGCGATCCTCCCATCACCGCGAGGACGAAGCGATCGTCGGGCAGTCCCAAACGGGCACGTGCCGCACCGCGATCGGCCACTCGATCCAGGGTGAGGAGGTCCTGACGGACGGGTGCGCCGGTCACGGTCGCGTTCGGCAACGGTGAGTCCTCGAACGCGACGGCACAGGCTGCGGCCTTGCGCGCCGAGAGTTGGCTGGCGCGCCCGGGGACGAAGTCGTACGACACGACGACGACGGGGATCTCGAGCGAG
>NZ_JBAVYV010000313.1:0-3786 GCF_049588435.1 Ilumatobacter sp. | reverse complement strand
GTGGTCGGCGAAGGCACCGATGATGCCGATGTCGGTGTCCTCGGAGAGCGGGAGGACTCCGTCGTTCGTCAGCAGCACGGTTCCGGCCGCCGCTGCCGCCCGGGCCACACGATGGTGGGCGACCTCGTCGACGACGCCTCGACCGCGCTCGGCGACCTCGCGGCTCGCACGTTCCGCGAGCGCCGCAACCGTGACGGCACGGTCGGTCACCGCTCCCTCGTCGAGTTCGCCTGCGTCGAGGGCGTCGAGGACCGCTCGGTCGTGAGCCCCACCGCTCGACGGCATCTCGAGATCGACCCCTGCGACAGTTGCCGACGCCCGGTCGTTGATGCCACCCCAATCGGTGACCACGAGCCCGTCGAAACCCCACTCGTCGCGCAGCACGTCTCCCAGGAGGCGGGGACTGTCCGACACGTACTCGCCGTTGACCAGGTTGTACGACGTCATCACCGCCCAGGGGGCCGACTCGCGAACGGCGATCTCGAAGCCGCGCAGGTACAGCTCGCGCAGGGTGCGCTCGTCGACGATCACATCGCAGACCATGCGGTACGCCTCATGGTTGTTGGCCACGAAGTGCTTGAGGCATGCCCCCACACCCTCGGACTGCACGCCGCGCACCATCGCCGCCGCCAGGTGCCCTGACAGCACCGGATCCTCCGAGAGGTACTCGAAGTTGCGGCCGCCGCAGGGATGCCGCTTGATGTTCATCCCCGGCCCGAGCACGACCCCGACCCCGTTGGCTCGACACTCCCGACCGAGGGCACGGCCGACCGATTCGATCAACGCCGTGTCCCAGCTCGCCGCGAGGCAGGAGGCGGTCGGGAAGCAGGTGGCCGGACGTGATTCTCCGATGCCGAGGTGATCGGCATCGTCCGGCTGGAGCCTCAGCCCGTGAGGACCGTCGGTCAGGGTGATCGCCGGGAGATCGAGCTCGTCGATCGACTCGGTCGCCCAGAACGTCGCACCGGACAGCAGCTCGACCCGCCGCTCGAGCGGCAGGTCGCTCACCGCCTGACGCAGCGCGGTCGGTCCGATCGTCATGCGTCCGGTCTAGTGCAAGCTCCGGACGCCGTACCAGCCCAGGATCACCAGTGTCACGCCCACGGTCAGCAGAACGAGCGAGCGTTCCTCGCGAACGAGGGCCACGATGACCAGCGCGACGAGGATGGTCACGACCACCTGGACCGCGACGCCCGCATCGGTGGTCGGCGACCACCAGGTCGCAACCGTCATCGCTTCAGCCGTCGGGCGACACGCCCACGCGCCATCGCCCACCACTCCTGCGGCAGCGTGCTGAACGTGTCGCTGGCGAATTCGTCGGCGACCGTGCCGACGAGCAGCGCGTAGGTCGGATACGGATGAACGGTCGCGAAGATCTTGCGGAGTCCGATGCCGTGGTCGATCGCGAGCGTGAACATCCCGATGATCTCGGCCGCCGTCGGCGCAACGATCGCCGCGCGCAGGATCTTCCCGGTGAATCGCTCGGCATCGACGATTGCGATCCCGTGCGCGACATCGTCGGTGTAGGCACGATCCAGATCTGCGATCTGGACGACGTAACGCCGTCGGCCGATCGACGGCAGGGCATCGACCTCGTCGACCGACATCCCGACCGAAGCGATCTGTGGCCTGGAGAAGACGGCGTTCGGGTGAGCGCGCGCCCCCCCGATCTTCGGCAGCTTGGGGAGCGCGATCGCACGGATGGTCCGCCGCGCGATCGAGTTGGCCCCGTGGGTGGTCGCCGTGTCGCCCGTGACATCGCCGACCGCGTAGATCCCGTCGACGTTCGTCCGCCCGAAGCTGTCGGCTGTGATTCCGGTCTTCGTCACGGTGACCCCGGCCGCATCGAGTCCGAGGTCATCGAGGCGCGGACGCCGTCCCACCGCGAGCAGCACCTTGTCGACGTCGTCGATCGTGGCGCCGTTGGCCAGGTGAGCGGTCGTCGAGTCGAACCGGTGGATCGTCGTTCCGGTGTGGACGACCACGCCACGTTCGCGTAGGACCGCCTCGATCGTCGACGACACCAGTGGATCCTCGGTCGCGATCAGACGATCCTGCATCTCGACGATCTCGACGGCGCTGCCGAGGTCGCGGAATGCCGTCGCCATCTCGAGCGAGATCGCTCCGCCCCCGACGAGCACCACCTTGGACGGAACCTCCTCGAGTTCGAACAGTGACTCGTTGGTCAGCAGGTGTTCGTCGTCGAGCCCGTCGATGCCGAAGTCCACCGGTCGCGATCCCGCACAGACGACGACGTTCTCGGCGACGACCTCGACGGTCGACCCGTCGGGCCCGGTCACCTCGACGACGTGGGGTCCTTTCCGACTGGTGAGCCGCCCCCTGCCTCGGACCAGGTGGATCATTTCGTGATCGACCATCTCCGCGTCCTCGCGGTCCCGGAGGCCGTCGCGCTTCGCCCGGACGGTGCCGAACGGATCGGTGTGACCAGCCGCCGCGGCGTGCAGCAGGGCCTTCGACGGGATGCAGCCAACGTTCGTGCAGTCGCCGCCGACCGGTCCGGATTCGATGAGCGCGACCTCGTGGCCGAAACCGGTGAGTCCGATCGCAACGGTGAGGCCACCGGAGCCGGCACCGATGACGGCGGCTCGATAGGTGCGGGCGGGGTCGTGCTGGTTCATGCGTGTCGCTTTCTATAGACGCGGGAGATGGTGACGCTGGCGGCGAAGATCGCGACGCCGGCGACGACCGCCCACGGATTGATCCCGCCGATGCCTTCGTCGATGCGTTCGAGCGATGCCCCGAGGAGGACGAACGAAATCGTGCCGGGGAGTGAGCCGAGGGCGGTTGCGAGCAGGAACGGCGCCCATCGGATGCGGAGTGCGCCGCAGCCGTAGTTGACGGCGTCGTACGGGAGGAACAGCAAGCGCATCGTGAACACGGTCTCGAAGCTGTTCTCACGGAGCCGATCGCCCCACGTCGAGGCGAACGAACGCCGCTCGTCGGCGCTGGTGCCGGTCCTGTCGAAGATCGTGTCGGATCGATCGGGGTCGTCGCATCGACCGGCGAGGACAAGCCCGATTCCGTAGGCGACCATCGCCGATGCATTGGCCGCGACGACGACCACGAGGATTCCCCACCACGCTCCGAACAGGATTCCACCCATCACCGTCAGCACGGACGCCGGGAACAGCACGAGGGGCCGCAGGACGTAGACCGCGACGTAGGCGGCGACGCCCCACCATGCCGAGTCGATGCCGTCGATGAAGCGTTGGCCGGATTCGGTGGTCGACAGCCCGGTCGATGCCTGGTAACTGCGCCAGCCGACGATCGCTGCCACGACGAGGAGCACGACCAGCATCCGTAGCGTCCACGTCCGCATGGGTGTCCACGTCCGCACGGGCGTGTTCATCGCAGAGTCCGGGCGGCCCAGCGCACGCGCTCGAATGCCGTGACGAGAACGGCTGCGGCCATGATCCACCAGATCGTCGTCGCCGCATCGGGGATGGCGAGGGCGAGCGTGAACACGATGATCGTCTCGGTTCCTTCGACGAGGCCGCGGGGGAGTGTCGCGCTCGTCGGCCGCCCCTCCGCCGACGCGACGAGGTCGCGCTTCTCGAGCAGCGCCGCCACGTACCCGAGCGAGACGGAGTTGACGTAGAAGCTCGCCAGCAGGACTGCCGTCGCGATCCACGTCGCACGCTCATCGATCCCGAACGCCAGCCCGAGTGGGATCGCCGCGTACGCCACGGTGTCGAAGACGAAGTCGATCAGCCCACCGACGTCGGTGGCCCGGCCGCCGGCGCGAGCCACCGAACCGTCGAGCCC
>NZ_JBAVYV010000312.1:0-9103 GCF_049588435.1 Ilumatobacter sp. | reverse complement strand
GCCGACGCGACCGAGGTCAGCCCGTGATGTCGCCCGTACTCGACAGCGCGCTCGACCCGACGATCACCGAACAGGCGTCGACGGCCGATCGCGTCTGGGACCTGTTCCTGTACCTCGCGATCGGGGTCCTCGCGTTCGTCGTCGTCCTGGTGCTCTACATCGTGATCCGCTACCGGCGGCGCGACGACCGGCTCCCTCGTCAGAAGCACTACAACATCCCGCTCGAGGTGACCTACACCGCCATTCCGTTCGTCGTGATCGTCGGACTGTTCGCCGTGACGCTCGTGTCGATCAACGATGTCGACCAGACCAACGACGACCCCGACCTCGAGGTTCACGTCACCGCATTCCAGTGGCAGTGGGAGTTCGAGTACCCCGAATCCGGCGTCCGCATCATCGGTGGCGCCGGTGACGACATTCCCGAGCTCGTCCTGCCCGCCGATTCGTCGGTGTCGTTCGAGCTCGAATCGCTCGACGTGATCCACTCTTTCTGGCTGACCGCGTTCCGGTTCAAGCGGGACATCATTCCCGGCACCGTGACCGAGTTCAGCGTCGACATGGACTCCGACTCGGCCGGTTCGTACCCGAACGCCGGGGTCTGCGCCGAGTACTGCGGTCTCGACCATGCATTGATGCAGTTCTCGGTGCTCGTGCTCGAGCCGGACGAGTTCGACGCGTGGCTGGCCGATCAGCCGACGACGGAGGAGACCACCTCATGACCACCGTCCATCCCGACGTCGACCCGATCGGTGACTCCGGCGGGGACGCTTCCGGCAACTCGTCCGACGGGTCGCTGGGGCGTCACGACCCCGACCGACTCGTCGAGATCGACGATTTCCTCGGCGATCCCGACGCGCACGAACGCGGGCTTCCGCGCACGATCACCGGCTGGCTGACGACGACGAACCACAAGGCGCTCGGCGTCGCCTACATCATCACGTCGATGATCTTCCTCGCGATCGGCGGGGGGCTCGCCGGCGTGATCCGCGCCGAACTGGCCGAGCCGGGGGAGCAGTTCGTCGGGGCCGACACCTACAACAGCGTGTTCACCATCCACGGCAGCGTGATGGTCTTCCTGTTCGCCGTGCCGTTCGGTTTCGGAATCGCGAACTACCTGATGCCACTCCAGATCGGTGCGCCGGATCTGGCGTTCCCGAGACTCAACGCCTTCTCGTACTGGCTGTACGTGATCGGCGGCGTGGTGATGCTGTGCGGTTTCCTCGCGGACGGGGGAGCAGCGCCGTTCGGATGGTTCGCATATCCACCCCTCTCGGGGCTCCAGGGATCCCCCGGGCTCGGAGCCGACCTGTGGATCATCTCGATCATCCTCACGGGCACCTCGGGCACATTGACCGCCGTGAACGTGATCTCCACCGTCACGATGATGCGGACGCCGGGCATGACGTTGTTCCGGATGCCGATCCTGACGTGGAACCTGTTCATCACGTCGTTCCTGGTGCTGACCGTGTTCCCCGTGCTCTCGGGAGCGCTCCTCATGCTCCTCGCCGACCGCACCTTCGGCACACTGTTCTACGCACCGTTCGAGGGCGGATCGCCGATTCTCTGGCAGCACCTGTTCTGGTTCTTCGGCCATCCGGAGGTGTACATCGTCGCGTTGCCTTTCTTCGGCGTGGTGACCGAGATCTTCCCCGTGTTCTCGCGGCGACCGGTGTTCGGATACAAGGGGCTCGTCCTCGCGACGCTCACGATCGGCGCGCTCTCGACCTCGGTGTGGGCACACCACATGTTCGTCACCGACGACATCGTGCTCCCGTTCTTCGCCGCGACGTCGTTCCTGATCGCGGTCCCGACGGGCGTCAAGGTGTTCAACTGGATCGGCACCATGTGGGACGGTTCGCTGAGCTTCGAAGCACCGATGAAGTTCTCGATCGGCTTCCTCGTGACGTTCGTGGCCGGAGGAGTCACCGGCGTGATGCTGGCCTCACCGACCCTCGACTTCCATCTCTCCGACTCGTACTTCGTCGTGGCCCACTTCCACTACGTCATGGGCGGAACAGTGATCTTCGCGATGTTCGCTGCGCTCTACTTCTGGTGGCCGAAGGTCACCGGACGGATGCTCTCCGAGCGACTCGGCACGGTCCACTTCTGGTTGTTGATGATCGGCTTCAACACGACGTTCTTCGTCCAGCATCTCCTGGGACGCGACGGCATGCCGCGACGCGTCGCCGACTACCGGCCGATCGAGAACTTCGAACTCTGGAACAAGATCTCCTCGCTCGGGTTTCTCATCATCGTGGCGTCGATGGTCCCATTCCTGATCGCGGTCGTCAAGTCGTTCCGCAGCCCGGCGACTGTCGGTGCCGACCCGTGGCACGCCAACTCGTTGGAGTGGGCCACCATGTCACCGCCCGTCGAGCACAACTTCACCTGGTTGCCGCCGATCCGTTCCGAGCGTCCCGTCTTCGACCTGCGCTGGATCAACCACGAGGGCGTCGGCGCGCCGCACTCGGTCGACGCCTGGGAGGCTCGCCAGGAGCACGACGAACAATGGCTCCCGCTTCATCAGTGGTCTGCGGCGGACGAGCAGAATCTGACATCGGGCGCGCGCCCGGTCGAACGCGCCGGCGACGGGCAGGGCGAGGCCCCCGAGAGCGTCGGGACCGACGGAGGTGAGGAGTCGTGAGAATCGAAGCGATCCTGTGGACCGGGGTCACCCTGTACTTCGCCGCGATCGGACTGATCTACCTGTCGGTGGGCGGTGATGCGACCGGTGTCGCACTGCTGCTCATCGCGACGGGCCTGGGAGGGCTCATCGCCGGATGGACGTGGCATTGGACCCGGCGCCACGACGAACGCGTCGAGGACCGGGCCGACGTCGATGCGATCGACCACACCGGGGTCGTCGGGGTGTATCCGACCGCGAGCCTGCGCCCCGTCGCACTCGCAGCGGGTACGGCCGCACTGCTGACCGGCGTCGCGATCGGCTCGTGGTTGAGCATGATCGGCCTCGCCGTCGTCATGTCACAGCTGTTGCTCCTCACCCACGACAGCGATACGTGATTCAGCAGGGGCTCCCGTGCTGATCGCACACACGAGCCCAGCCGAGCACGGCGTGATCGTCGGGCTGGGAATGATCGCAGTCGTCGTGTACGGCATCGGTTGGTGGCGCTCCGGGAAGATGTCGGCGTGGCGCCTCGTGGCCTGGTGCGGCGGCGTGACCGCTCTGCTGATCTCGGTGATCCCGGCGATGGAGACCTGGGCGCTGGAGTCGTTCGCCGGGCACATGGTGCAGCACCTGCTGATGATCGTGGTCGCGGCGCCGTTGCTGGTGGTGGCGAACCCGAATCGGGCGATTCGCGCACTCGGCGTGATGCCCGACCGCGTCACCCCCGCCGAACGAAGCGTTGCCGGGTGGTGGCGGTCCAACGGTGCGATCGCCAGCGCCGCGCTGTTCGTCGGGGTGCTCTACATCACGCACCTCACCGCGATCTACGACAAGGCGTTGACCAATCGCTTCGTCCACGACACGGAGCACGTCGCGTACATCGCGAGTGCGATCGCGCTCTGGGCTGCATTGCGCGGAACGGCTCGTCGTGCCGCGCCCGCCCGGATCGGAGCGGTGTTCGCGGTGATCGCGGGAAGCGCGCTGCTCGGGGTCGTCCTGCTGTCGGCGTCGAGCCCGCTGGTGCCCACCTACGAGGCCGTCCGCGGGACGAGGTCGGCGATCGACGATCAGCGCGCCGCGGCGTCGCTGATGTGGGTCGGCGGAATGGCGACGACGCTCCCGCTGCTGTTGATCTCGGTGTGGTCGTGGGCGTCGTCCGAGGAGCGCATCGCCGTGCGCTCCGAGGCCCTGGCGGACCGTCGATCAGACCCCCACGCCCCGCCAACCGACCCCACCCAGCGATCTCGTGAACAGTTCGCGCACGGAGCGCCGGAAGAGTTCACGAGATCGCAGGATTGAGCGGCGGGGTTACAGGCCGCCGGCGATGATGAGGGTCTGGCCGGACACCCAACTCCCGGCCTCGCTGGCGAGGTAGACGGCGGTCGAACCCATGTCGTCGGGCCGTCCGAGCCGTTGGAGCGGGATCCGCTTCGTGGCCATCTGCTCGAGCTGTTCCTCGTTGGTGTCGAGCGCGGTCATCATCACCTCGGTCGGCACGTAGCCCGGCGAGATTCCGTTCACCCGGATCTTCGGGGCGAGTTCGAGCGACATCGTCTTGGTGAGTGAGTTCACGCCGGCCTTGGCCGCTGCGTAGTGACCGCTCCCGGGCACACCGCGGTCTCCGGCGGGGGAGGAGATGTTGATGATCGCTCCGCCGTCGGTCATCCGCTCGGAGGCGATCACCGACGCGCGCCACACCGAGGTGAGGTTCAGGCTGAGACACGACTCCCAGTCGTCGTCGGCGATGTCGCTGAGCGGTGTTCGCAGTGGCGAGCCACCGGCGTTGTTCACCCAGATGTGCAGCCCGCCGAACGACTCGACGGCGGCGTCGGCGAGCGCAACGAGCGCGTCTCGATCGGTCACGTCCGTCGTCACCGCACGAGCATTCCCGCCGGCCGCGACGATCTCGGATGCGACGCGCTCGATGCGGTCGGCATGGCGGGCGGCCACGATGACCGATGCGCCGGCTTCGGCGAGGCTCTTGGCGATGCCCTCACCGATTCCCTGGCCGCCGCCGGTCACGACTGCGGACTTGCCGGTGAGGTCGAAGGGGTTCATGGTGGTCGTCTCCTGGTCTGTCGTCTTCTGGTGTGTCGTCTTCATGTCGGTCGGCTTCGCGTGTTCGGCGGTCTGGCGATCGGGGAATCGTCAGTTCGACTGTGCGATGACCGTCTCACCGAATTCGGCGAGTCGGTCGAGTCCGCCGTCGCCGGCGTAGAAGAAGGCGGGGATCATCACGCGGCCGACGCCGGCCTCGCGCATCTCCTCGACGCCGCGCAGCGGGTCGGCCAGCTGGGCGACGAACATCGCGTTGACCTCGATGTCGGCGGGGTCTCGATCCTCCGCTTCGGCAGCGACCCGGAGGCGTTCGATCAGCCCCTTGAGCCGGTCGATGTCGCCTTCGCCCGGGAAGTAGCCGTCGGCGAGGCGCGCGGCGCGCCGAATCGCAGCGTCACTGTCTCCACCGACGAGCACCGGGATGTTGTCCTGCACCGGTCGCGGGCTGCACGTCGCGGGCTCGAAGTCGACGAACTCACCGTGGAACTCGGCGTGGGGGCCGGCCCACAGCGCGCGCATCGCCGCGATGTACTCGTCGTTGCGGGCGCCACGACGCTCCCACGGGACGCCGAGAGCATCGAACTCCTCACGCATCCACCCGATGCCGAGTCCGAGCTCGACGCGGCCGTTCGAGATGCGGTCGAGCGTCGCAAGTTCCTTGGCGAGGATCAGCGGGTTGCGTTGCGGCACGATGAGGATGCACGTGCCGAGCCGCATCGTCGGGGCCGCGGCTGCCGCGAACGCGAGCCAGATCAGCGGATCGGGAATCGGGGTCTCGGGTTCGGCCGGAATCTTGCCGTCCGCGGTGTACGGATACGACGACTCGATCGACGTCGGCAGGATCACGTGCTCGCCGCCCCACAGGGACTCGAACCCGGACGCCTCGGCGCGTCGGCAGAGCTCGAGCGAGTCGTCCTGCTCCTGGGCGATACTGCTTGCGAATGCGAGTCCGAACTTCATGTGGCTCCTCGATCGTGCCCACGGTCGCGGGGCGTTGTGATGTGACGGGAGCGATCGTAGAACTCGGCGGACGGGCGAACAGAGTCGGAGCCGGGGCAGTGACAGGACCCGTGAGTTGTCGTTCCCGTTGCGAGGAAAGCTTGGATCAGTCGACCGGAGCGGTTGGCTCCGATGCTGGATCCCTGGTGGACGTCTCACGGGTCCTGGCTCGATGATCGCGCTCATCGGCTCCGGACGCAAGGGCGGGATTCTGCGCGAGCCGATCGCGCAGGAAGACGGGGATCGTCATCGGTGCGCCGGCCAGCCGATCGGCGACGGCCTGGCCGTTCTCGTCCCAGATGTGGCAGGTGTTCACGATGCTCTTCCACATCGTGTCATCGGACTGATCGCGGTCGAAGAGGCTGGTCTCCTTCCCGGCCAGTCTTGCTTCGGCCGCGCGCATCGACCAGAAGCACTGCATCGCCACCGGTGCCATCGCGTTGATGAGGGCGGTGACGTGGGTGCAGCCGCGCGGGCCGCCGAACAACGCGCCGACCTGCTTCGTGAAACCGCGACCGATCGACAGGCCGACGAGCTTCTCGTAGTGGGCGGTGATCGACGGGCATTCGTCGTGGGGGTGGGACTCGAACCCGGCCGTCGCGTCGACGATCTCGAGGCTCGGGAACGCCAGCTCGATCGACAGTTGCATGTGGTGCACCGTCAAAGGGTCCGGATCCTCGCGCAGGTACAACCCCGGTGGCTTCTGGTCGCGCATCGCACCCTGGATCAACAGGCGGTCGGCGGACAACCGGAATGCCTCGACCCGGTACTCGCGGTCGTGGAGGATCTCGACGGCACCCTCCGGCGGAGGGGGCAGGATCAGCGTCGTGTCGAACAGCGTCATGTGGCGATGCAAGCAGAGCCCGGCCCGCCGCGCTCAATCGCAACGCGTCGCGACCGATGGCGTAGCGTCGCGATCGACATGAGCACCGATGCCACGACCACCACGACCTCGATCGTTCCTCACGTGGACTACCTCGTCCTCGATGACGGCGAACCGCACCTCGTCGCACACGAGTGCACGTCCTGCGGCGCCCGGTTCTTCGATCGCCGCAACGCCTGCGCCGGGTGTTTCGCGACCGAGTTCACGACCGTCCCGATCGCGACGACCGGTGTCGTCCAGGCGTTCACGATCGTCGCGTTCGCGGCGCCGGGTGTTCCGGTGCCGTTCGTCGCGGCGGTCGTCGACTGCGACGGCACGAGCGTCAAGGGCAACATCATCAACGTCGAGCCCGATCCCGCGAACATCTCGACCGGGATGACGGTTCGCCTCGCGACCTACTCACTCGGCACCGACGACAACGGAGTCGAGGCGATCGGATACGGCTTCGAGCCGGTCGCCTGAACAATCCAGTCTGCACAACTCGACCTGAACAACCCAGCCTGAACACACCGCACGACGAACACCGCACGAAGGATCCACAGAGGAGCACACCATGAGCGCATCGGACGAGGTCTTCATCCTCGGAATCAACATGACGAAGTTCGGCAAGCACTTCGACAAGGACGTCGTCGACCTCGGCGCGGAGGCGATGATGGCCGCCCTCGCCGACGGAGGCGTGACGATGGGCGACATGGGCATTCTCGCCGCGGGCAACCTGATGGGTTCGGGTGGCGTCGGCCAGCAACTCCAGAAGCAGGTCGGCCAGACCGGGATTCCCGTCTACAACGTTTCGAACGCGTGTGCCACCGGCGCGACCGCTCTGCGCACGGCGATCATGGCGATCAAGGCCGGCGAGTGCGACATGGGACTCGCCGTCGGCGTCGAGAAGTTGGCCGGTGCGGGCCTGCTCGGCAGCAGCGACGCCAAGAAGTCCGATACCCACGAATGGGAACCGTCGGGCCGTCTCGGTGCCGTCGCCGGGGTAGACGGGCGGATCGGCAGTGCAACGATGCCCGCTCTGTTCGCTCAGATCGGGATGGAGTACGGCCACAAGTACGAGGGTGTCGATGCCGAACTCTTCGCCCGGATCTCCGAGAAGAACCACTCGCACTCGACGCTCAACCCGCTCGCGGCGTACAGCAAGGCGATGTCGCTCGAGCAGATCATGGGCGACATGATGATCGCCTATCCGAACACGCGACCGATGTGCTCGGCGAACTGTGACGGTGCGGCCGCGGCGGTCGTGGTGAGCGGCTCGAAGCTGCGGACGATGTCGCTCGAACAGCAGCGTCGGGCGATCAAGGTGTCGGCGTCGGTGCTCACGTCGGATCCCTTCGAGGAGGCGTGTCAGATCCTCCCGAACGTGAACACCCTGACCCGCAACGCCGCCACCCAGGCCTACGAGACGTCGGGTGTCGGCCCGGCGGACCTCGACCTCGTCGAGTTGCACGACTGCTTCGCCACTGCCGAACTGGTCCACTACGACAACCTGATGCTGTGCGAGGAGGGCGGCGCAGCCGACTTCTTCAACTCCGGGGCGCCCTGGCGCACCGGTTCGACACCGGTCAACGTGTCGGGAGGTCTGCAGTCGAAGGGCCACCCGATCTCGGCAACGGGCATCGCCAACATCTGGGAGGTCTGCCATCACCTCCGCGGTGAAGCCGGAGATCGCCAGATCGAGGGCGCCAAAGTCGGACTCGCGCACGTCATCGGACTCGGTTCCGCGTGCGGTGTGCACGTCCTCGAGAAGTCGGCGCTCGGCAGCGCCGCCTAACCCTCGTCGTCCTCACGGTCGTCGTCTCCGGCGACCAACGGCAACACCTCGGGAGCGAGGCGCTGCGCGGTCATCAATCCGATCGAGGTCGCCTCGTCGAGTTCCTCAGCGGTCGTCGGCTTCGCGCTCGCGATTGCCGACAGGTCGCGATCGGTCAACAACTGTGTCGGGACGACACGCGCCCGCAACGCTGACGCGGCGCGCCACTCGGTGAGGCGCTCCAACGTCGGATCGATCACCCGCGGTCGACGGAGCGCGGCGGGCAGGGGAGTGGCGACCGGTTCACTGACATCGAGGTCCTCGATGAACGGGCTCGGCTTGCGGGCGTAGCCGGCGCGGCGCTCGGCGCGGCTGAACACGAGGGAGTCGGTGGCACGGGTCGTCGCGACGTACAGCAGGCGAGCCTCTTCGGCCCGGTCGGCGGCCGTCGTCGCCGACTTGTGCGGCATCAGACTGACCTCGAGCCCCGTCACGTGGACGGTGTGCCACTCGCGGCCCTTCGAGCCGTGGAACGTCAGCAGTTCCACGCCGTCCGTCGACTGGTCGTCGAACGGATTCGTGGTCGCGACCCACGACCGGAATTCCGCACCGTCGCCTCGTGGACGATCGCGGAGGAAGTCGAGCAGTGCGGTGGCGACCCGTCGCTCGGCCTCGACGAGTTGAAGTTCGTGCGGGACGCCGGGGCGGGCCTTCGCACGGTCGAGCGCTTCGATGTCGTCGAGCGTGTCGTGGGCCCACGCGCGCAGGCCCGACGGTGACGTGT
>NZ_JBAVYV010000311.1:0-3992 GCF_049588435.1 Ilumatobacter sp. | reverse complement strand
GTCACCGGAATCTTCGTCGCTGCCGCAGGCAGCGATGAGTAGACCTGCCGCCAGCATCCCGGCGATGGCGCGCTTTCTCGTGCGTGGTGTTCGCATTTTCTCCCCCTGTTGCTTCCCCGGCCACGGGAATGTGACCTCAGGCACACCATAGTTCGCGTCCGCGATCCCGTGGTGAATCCCCACCGGCGTGGGGTCGTTCGACGACGGCGCGGGTGACCTGCGTCGCCGTCGAAGTCGATCAGTTGTGGGGTTCGTCGGTCAGGGGATCGTTCGACGCCGAGCCGGCCGAGATCTCTTCCGCCTCGCGGTGCAGCTCCGCGTCCGCGCCGTCCGGTGGCGTCGGCGCGACGGCCCCCGCGGGCGGCTGGGGAACGATCTGGACGATGCGCCCCTTGATCTTCCTCATTCCGGCCACCACACCACCGGGCAGAACGAAGGTCAGCACGATCAGCATCGCACCGAGAATCAGCACACCGGTCGGTCCCTGCAGCCATCGCTCGGGGATCACGGGGAACTCTTCGGTGGATGATGACCAGTCGGGCACGAAGGCGATCACGATGCCGCCGATGACCGCCCCGGAAAGTGTGCCCACACCTCCGACGACCAGACCGACGATGAAGTTGATCGCCAGCAGCTGCGTGAAGTCGAGCGGTGATGCGATGCCGAGTTCGGCCACGTAGACGACGCCGCCGACACCACCGAGCGCGGAGGCGAGGCCGAACGACAACGTCTTGTCCTTGGCCAGGTTGATGCCGGAGACAGCGGCGCTCGTCTCATTGTCGCGGATGGCGCGGATGGCTCGCCCGGCTCGGCTCTTGATCAGGTTCGAGACGAGCCAGATGCACACCGCCAGGAGGACCGTGAAGAGGAAGAACTTCCAGATCCGGTCGGACTCGCTGCTCGAGAGGTCTCCATCCCCGAAGTACTGACCGATGATCGGGATCTTCTGGAAGATCGCCGCGATGCCGTCGAGCGGCAACCAGCTCGGCGGTACGAGATCGGAGTCGACCGACTTGCCCGCTGCACCGCCCGTGTACTCGTCGAGCGAGTCGAGCTGGACGATCGCCGGGAATGTTGCCGCCATCCCCAGGGTGACCAACGCCAGATACAGACCTCTGATCCGCAAGGCCGGCAAACCGAAGAGTGCTCCGATGAGGAAGCAGGCGGGGACGACGACCACGAGCGAGAGCAGCCAGGGCCAATTGTGGTCGGCGACCATGTAGGCGCCGAGGTATGCACCGGTCCCGAAGAAGAAGCTCTGGCCGAGGACCAACTGGCCCGTGTAGCCGACGACCACCTGCAACCCGAGAATGGCGATCATGAAGGCGATCGCCTTGGACGCTCGCGGCAGGCTGATCGCGTAGCCGTTGTCGAAGATCGTGAGCTGGGCGGTGTCGGCGTAGGCGAACGCGAACAGCACCAACGCCAGGACGAACAACGTCCAGCCGACGATCTTGAACGTTCGAGCCTCCCGTGAATCGGCAGCCCAGACAAATCGTGCAGACATCATCGTCCCCCTAGACGCGTTCCACTCTCGCCGTGCCGAACAGTCCGGACGGTCGGAACAGCAGGACCAGCATGAGGACGATGACGGCGGTGGCCAAGCTCATCTCGTTGGGGATGAACCCGACGTACGGGACCACGATGCTCTGCACCATGCCGATGACGAGGCCACCGATCACGGCACCCCACAGACTGTCGAGTCCACCGATCGCGGCTGCCGAGGCCGCGAAGATCAGCACTCGCACCATGACGGTCGGTTCGAGTTGGCGGATCGGGTCGGCGACGAAGACGCAGGCACCGAGGGTTCCCACCGCAGCGGCGAGCGCCCAGCCGAACTGCAGGGTCGGCCCGACTCGGATCCCGGAGAGTTCGCTCGAGTCGAGGTTCGAGGACACCGCACGGAATGCGAGGCCGATCTTGGTGGTGTTGAGCAGCAACGTGACGAGCCCGGCGACGATCAGCACCGTGGCCACGACGCCCACCGTGTACCAGGTGAGTGTTGCATTGCCGATCGTGACGGCGGTGCCTGCCGGATACATCCGCGGGAAGGCACGCGGTCCGAAGCGCCAGATGATGCCGGCGAGGGCGGTGATCGACAGGAACAACCCCAACGTCACGATCACCAGCGGGAGGTGGTCATAGGGGTCGAACGGTCGGATCAGAACCCGCTCGATCACGGCAGCCCCGGCGGCGCTGAGGAGCATGCCGAGGATCACCGCGACCCAGATCGGCAAACCGCGTTCGGTGGCCAGCACCAACACGATGAAGGCCCCGAACATGGCCATCTCGCCTTGCGCGAAGTTGATCAGGGTGGTCGCCTTGTAGATGATCACCAGCGCCAGTGCGATCAGCGCATAGGTGGAGCCGTTGGAGAGTCCGTCGAAGAGTCGTGCGAGAAAGAGGTCCATGTCAGACTCCCAGGTAGGCCTTGCGGATGGCGTCGTTGTTCATGAGCTCGTGGGCGTTTCCTTGGATCGAGATGGTCCCCGATTCGAGGACGTAGCCGCGGTCGGCGATGCTCAGCGCCAGTTGTGCGTTCTGCTCGACGACCAGCATCGTGGTGCCGGTCTCTTCGTTGATCCTGCGGAAGCGTTGGAAGAGGTCCTGCACGATGAGCGGTGCGAGGCCGAGCGAGGGCTCGTCGAGCAACAGCAGTTTCGGACGTGACATGAGCGCCCGGGCGACCGCCAGCATCTGTTGCTCGCCGCCCGACAGGCTCCCCGCGCGCTGATGGCGGCGCTCCTTGAGCACCGGGTACACGTCGTACCAGCGCTCGATGTCGGCGTTGACCTCCTTGTCCTTGCGGACGTACGCACCGACGTGGAGGTTGTCCTCGACCGACAGTTCCGGAAGCGTGCCGCGTCCCTGTGGGACGTGGGCGACACCCAGCCGAACGATGTCGGCAGTCTTCTTGTCGATCATCTCCTGATCGAGGAACGTGACGCTTCCACTGGAGTCGACCTTGCCGGACAATGCCCGAAGGGTCGTCGTCTTCCCGGCGCCGTTGGCTCCGAGGATGACGACCACCTCGCCCTCGGCGACGTGGAAGTCGAGACCATGCAGGACCTGGATCGGTCCGTATCCGCCGCGCAGGTCCTTCACGTCGAGCAGCGTGTCGCCGATCGTCTTGGCGGCTGGGGTGTCGGCGGCGACGGCGTCCGATCCGCTCTCGTTGGTGGACTCGCTCATGCCGGTGCTCCCAGGTAGGCCTCGATGACTGCTGGGTCCTCTTGCACGTCGGCGGGCAGGCCCTCTGCGATCTTGCGACCGAAGTCGAGGACGACGATGTGCTCGCTGAGTTTCATCACCATGCCCATGTGATGCTCGACGAGCAGCACGGTGAGGTTGTAGCGGTCGCGGAGGTCGCGGATCAGGTCGGAGAGCACGTCCACCTCGCTGTGGGTGAGGCCGGTCGCCGGCTCGTCGAGCATCAGCAGTTTGGGTTTGCCCATCAGCGCTCGCGCGAGCTCGACCCGCTTGAGGGTTCCGTACGGCAGGCCGGCGCAGGGGGTGAAGGCCTCACCGGCGAGGCCGAGATCGACGAGGATCTCGTATGCCTCAAGTTCGAGTTGGTGTTCTTCGCGTCGGCGGCCGAGGTTGAACATCGACGTGAACATGTTCTGCTTGGCTGCCGTGTGCGCTCCGGCCATGACGTTCTCGATCACCGTCATCCGCGGCCACAGCGCGAGGTTCTGGAACGTCCGGAAGATCCCGAGCCGACTGATCTCGTGCGGCGCATGCGGGAGCAGGTCGTCACCGTCGAAGCGCATCTGCCCCTGCGTCGGGTCGTAGATGCGGCTGACGACGTTAAAAAGTGTCGTCTTGCCGGCTCCGTTGGGGCCGATCAGGCCGCAGATCTGGCCCTGTTCGATCTCGAACGAGAGCTCGCTGAGCGCCACGATGCCGCCGAAGCGCACCGAAACGTCCTGGATTTCCAGTAGTGCCATCCGTCTTCCCCCTTGACGAGCTCGCTGCGGTGAACGTAGCAG
>NZ_JBAVYV010000310.1:0-4804 GCF_049588435.1 Ilumatobacter sp. | reverse complement strand
GACAGGAGGAACCGACGCTCGATGCGAACTCCTCGATCGATCGATTCATGTCTGCCATCCCACGTCCTTCATCTCCCGCGCGTCATCGCGACGACACCCGGCTCAGATCCACGCGCCCTCGGGCGCGACATGGAGATCAGCACAGGTTGCCGGATTCGGCAGCACCTTGTCCGGATTGGCGATCAGTTGGGGGTCGAAGGCAACACGCAGGGACTCCTGCGCAGCCAAGTCGACCGCGGAGAAGAGCAGCGGCATCAGGTCGCGTTTCTCGAGCCCGATTCCGTGCTCGCCGGACAACACTCCCCCGACAGCCACCGAGAACGCCACGATCTCTCGTCCCGCGGCGTGGACCTTGTCGACCATCCCCTCCTCACGTGCGTCGTAGACCAGCAGGGGGTGCAGGTTGCCGTCGCCCGCGTGGAAGACGTTGATGACGTCGATCCCGTACCGCGCCGTGATCTCGTAGACCTTCTCGATCACCTCGGCGAGTCGAGCCCGCGGGACCACGGTGTCGTGAAGGTAGTAGTTCGGTTTGATGTTCGCCACCGCGCCGAACGCTCCCTTCCGGGCCTTCCACAGTTCGCCACGCTCACCGTCATCGGCGGCCACGCGGACACCGGCGACCCCCCGCGCCTCGGCCAGTGTCCGGATGTGCTCGACCTCGAACGCCACCTGCCCGCTCCTGCCGACGCATTCGATGAGCAGTGCGGCCGCCGAATCGACGGGAAGCCCGATGTGCAGCCACGCCTCGACCGCCTGCAGACAGAGTCGGTCCATCATCTCGACCGCCGCGGGCACGATTCCGGCAGCGACGATGTCGCTCACGAGTTGAGCGCCATCACCCACCGAGTCGAACTCCATCAACATGGTCGCCACGTCGGGAGGGTTCTGCATCAGCCGCACGCACACCTTCGTGGCCACGCCGAACATGCCCTCGGAGCCGACGAATGCTCCGCGGAGGTCGAGCCCATCCGGTTCGGGCTCCTCGCCGCCGAGCATCGTGACCGTTCCATCCGGAAGCACGACCTCCAGACCGAGGATGTGCGCGCTCGTGACCCCATCGGCGAGACAGTGGGGCCCACCGGAATTGTTGGCCACGTTTCCACCGATCGAACAGGTCTGCTGACTGCTCGGATCGGGGGCGAAGTGGACACCGAGGTGCGCGATCTGCTTCGACAGATCGAGATTGAGAACGCCGGGCTCGACCCACGCCTGCCGGTTCTCGGCATCGACGGAGAGGATCCGGTTCATCTTCGACGTGGAGATGACGATCGCCCCATCGGGAGGAACCGCTCCCCCGGCGAGGCCGGTGCCCGATCCACGGGCGAGAAACGGCACGCCGAAACGCGCGGCGACCTCGACCGCCGCCTGCACGTCGGCCGTGGTCTCGGCGAACACGACGACGCCCGCTCGACCGGTCATGTTCGACGCGTCGCGTCGGTACAGCCGGGTCTCGGTCGCCCCCGATCGAACGCGACCGGGGTCGATCCGCTCGCGCAGCGCGGCGATGACCGAGTCGTTCACTTCGGACGCATGACGATGACGCGGCCCGATTCGACCTCGACCCCGTCGACGAACACCTGGTCACCCGGCGAGACGTGTTCGGACAGCTCGACGAGACGACCGTCGCGGCGCGCTTTGAGCTCGTCCTCGTGCTGTGTCATCGCCTCGCGTCCCTCACGGAGCGCTCCGACGACGTGGAGCGCAGACTGTTTGGTGCGCGAGGCGGCAGATCGGGCGACGCCCGCCGGCGACACCTGCGCCGCCTTCTCCTTGACCTTCTTCTTCGCGTAGCTCGCACCGGCTGCTCCTGCGGCGACGCCGCCCACGAACCATGTCACTCGCTTCATCACGCTCGTTTCCTTCCCGTTGGGGTGGGCAGCTCGTCACTCGGTGTTCGACCGACTTCGATCACGCTGCTTCCGGTTGGCTTGCGACGCAAGCGCGCCATCGTGCGCGAGGCGCCGCGCGCGAGCCCCGCTGCTTTGATCGCCGGCGACGAGAACGCTGAACGTGCGACGGTGGAGCCGACGGCGTCACCGATCGCCTCGGCCGAACCGAGGACGCGATCGAATCGTTCGAGGTCGTGGCGAGCCTCGTCGACCGACTCCCGAGCTTCATCGGCGGAGATCCGCAGGTCGTCGATGAGCATTCGGGTCTCGTCGCGGAGATCGTCGACCTCGGATCGCAACGCCCGCAGCGTGTCGAGCACGCGGAGGAGCACGACGATCAGAGCGGCGAATCCGATGCTGAGCAGCACCGCGGCCAGCACGACGACGAGATCGGCGGCGGTCATTCGGGTCGCTCCGTCGTCGGCGGGTTCATGCGTCGAGCCATTCGCTCGGCCACTGCACGTTCGTCACCGTGATCGGAGGGGTCGTACCAGCGTCGTTCGACCAGGCCATCGGGAAGGTACTGCTGCTCGACCCAACCGGCGTCATGGTCGTGAGGATACCTGTAGCCGTCGCCATGGCCGAGCGCAGCCGCACCCTGATAGTGGGCGTCACGGAGGTGCGCGGGCACCTCGCCGAGCGCGCCGTCGCCGATGGCCGCTCGAGCGTTCCAGATCGCGAGGGCGGCACGGTTGCTCTTCGGCGCGGTCGCCAGGTGGATCACGGCATGCGCGAGGTTCAGCTGCGCTTCGGGGAGACCCACGTGTTCCACTGCACTCGCCGCGGCAACGGCGATCTCGAGGCTCCGCCCGTCCGCCAGGCCGACGTCTTCACTCGCGAAGATCACCATTCGGCGAGCGATGAATCGGGCGTCCTCCCCTGCCTCGAGCATCCGCGCGAGCCAGTACACCGCAGCGTCGGGGTCCGAACCGCGCATCGACTTGATGAACGCGCTGACCACGTCGTAGTGATCATCGCGTCCGTATCGCAGCGCGCTGGTCCCCAACGCGGCCTCGACGTGTTCGAGTTGCACGCGCGTGTAGTCGGACAGGGCGCAGGCGACCTCGAGCGAGGTGAGCACCTGGCGCCCGTCGCCTCCCGATCGGTCGACGAGCAACCGGACCGCGTCCTCGTCGGCGACGGCACCCTCCGCTTCGAGCCCCCGTCGGATCAGCACCTCGATGTCAGCGGGCTCGAGCGGTTCGAGCCGGAACAGAGTCGAGCGACTCCTCAGCGGCGCGTTCACCTCGAAGAACGGGTTCTCGGTCGTGGCCCCGATCAGTGTCAGCGTCCCGTCCTCGACGGCGGGCAGGAGCGCGTCCTGCTGGGCCTTCGAGAAGCGGTGGATCTCGTCGAGGAAGAGGATCGTCCCCTGCCCACGCTCGCCGAGGCGTTGACGGGCACGTTCGATGGTCTCGCGGACATCCTTGACCCCGGCGGTGACAGCGGACATCTGCTCGAATGCCCGGTCGGTGGTTCCGGCGACAGCGAGCGCGAGTGTCGTCTTGCCGGTTCCGGGCGGACCCCACAGCAGTGCCGAGGTGAGTCGGTCTGACTCGACGAGCCGTCGCAGGGGACGACCGGGGCCGACCAGGTGGGTCTGTCCGACCACGTCGTCGATCGACCGTGGACGCAATCGGGCGGCGAGCGGCGCCCGGGTCAATTTGGCCGTCTCCGCAGCCGCAGCGAAGAGGTCGTCGGACATCAGCTCTGATCCGGCACCAGCACGCGCGCGTACGACGAGCGACGGAATTCGACCACGTTCTCGGCCAGCCAACCCGGCTTGACCCATTTCCACGACGTGAACTCGACGCCGTCGGGCTCGGGCTCGATCTTGTCGCTCGTCACGCGGAACGTGAACCAGCGCTGGACCTGACCGAGGCGCCCGTTCTTCCGCGGGCCATCCGGCCACTCGTACGCCGTCCATTCGGGAAACTCGCCCACGAGCGACACGTCGTCACCGGAGAGTCCGGTTTCCTCCGCGAGCTCTCGCCACGCAGCTTCGACGGGGGTCTCCCCCTGATCGATCCCACCCTGCGGCAGCTGCCACTCGCCGGGAAGATCGGCTCGTTCGAACGCCATCACGCGGCCGTCGTCGTCGGTGACGACCGCGACGACGTTGGCGCGAAAGTGCAGACTGCCCATCGCTTCGAGGCTACGGCGCTCAGCGCCCGAGCCCGCGGAGGCGGTCCTGGACGTCGACGAAGTCGGGTGCCTCGTCGGCGACGGCCCCGAACCAGCGACGGGCGGTGATCGTCTCACCGAGCCGGTCGTAGAGGTCACCGAGCACATACCACTCGCGCAGGTGATGATCACGGACTCGCTTCGGCGCCTTGCGTCCGTCCTGCATCACCGCGATTGCTCCCGCGATGTCACCCTGGTCCGCCAATGAATTGGCCATCACGATACGACCCTCGGACATCACGTCCTGGGACGGCGAAGCCGCCTTGATCTGGTTCCACACGCGCTCGACCGCCGACCAGCGACGCAGCCCACGGTACGAGTCGGCGATGACCGGGAGGAGCGCAGGATTCTCGTGGAGCTCCTGTGCTTGCTGCAGCGCGGCGACGGCAGGTTTGTAGCGTCCGAGGCGATACGACGCCAGACCGAGCACCTCCTGCACGGCTGAGACGAGCGGCGCTTCTTTGGCGATCGAAGCCGAGATCCGGCGTGCCTCGTCGAAGCGCTCACGGTCGAGTGCTTCCGACGCCTGAGCGAGACGCTCGGACAGCCGGGCACCACGCTGGTTTCCCAGCGCGTCGACGAGCTCGGCGCCGATGTCGGGGTCCAACGGTCGCGGGTCGCGGCGCACGTTCGTCTCGGAGCCGGCCCGCTGCGCGGCGGCGGTCGCCACATCGCGGACGGACCCCTCGTCGATCCATTCCTCGGTCACGCGTTCGTCCGCCCAGCGG
>NZ_JBAVYV010000309.1:0-8575 GCF_049588435.1 Ilumatobacter sp. | reverse complement strand
GGTCGAGCAGGCGTTGACCGCACATGCGGGCACCGCCGTGAAGGTCGACCTCGTGGTCGACGGTGGTGGTGACGGCGGAGGCAGCTCGCGCGGCGGTTCCGGCTCGGGCGGCGGAGGTGGCCGCATCCATCCGGCAAACGTCCCGGCTGCGGTCGACCCCGGCTCCCGCCCGGTGGGAGCGACGCCGACGACCAACGGGTCGCTGGCCGAGGACACCTCACCCCGAGCAGCAGCGGTACCTCAGCAGAGCCCGAGTCCCACCGAACAGCCACAACACCTCCGCGCCGTCCCCGAATCGCCGGTGGCTCCGGTGACCTCGGAGGCCGATGCGGTTCCCAACGGTCGGGCGATCGCAGAACAGGCGCGCTCCCAGGGTCCTGCACCGGATCCCGACGCCGGTCTCCAGACGCTCGCCGACACCCTGCCCGACGACGACGACGTCGATCTCGACGGGCTGGTCGATGTGCCGCCCGAATCGGTGAAGTCGCCGGTCGATCGTCTCGCCGAAGCGTTCCCGGGTTCCGAACTCGTCGACGATCCGTACTGATCCTCCCTTCTCGACAGGCGACATGGCAAGCAACTACACCCCACCCGTTCAGCTGTTGATCGACGAGCTCGGTCGGCTCCCGGGCATCGGCCCGAAGTCGGCGCAACGGATCGCCTTCCACCTGTTGAAGATCCCCGCGGACGACGTGAACCGTCTCGCCGAGGCGATCATCGACGCGAAGGCGCGGGTGCGATTCTGTGAACGCTGCTTCAACGTCGCCGACTCGACCCTGTGCCCGATCTGCAACGACGACGGCCGCGACGCGTCGGTGGTGTGCGTGGTCGAGGAATCCCGTGACATCGTCGCGCTCGAGAAGACCGGTGAGTTCCGCGGTCGATACCACGTCCTGCTCGGGGCGATGAGCCCGCTCGAGGGGATCGGACCCGAACAGCTCAAGATCCGCGAGTTGGTGGCGCGGATCGAGCCGGAGGGGATCGAGGAGATCATCCTCTGCACCAATCCGAACACCGAGGGCGAGGTCACGGCGATGTACCTGGCTCGGTTGCTCAAGCCGATCGGGTTGACCGTGACGCGGATCGCCAGCGGACTTCCCGTGGGCGGAGACCTCGAGTATGCCGACGAGCTGACGCTGGGTCGGGCACTCGAGGGCCGCCGCAACGTCGCCGACTGAACGGGTCAGCCGAAAATAAACTGAAGCACCATCTCCTCGAACCGGTAGCGGGCGGACGGGCCGGTTCGGATTGACGGTGCTTCAGACCTTGGCAGCCGCTGTGGACAGACATTCCGAACGTTTCAGTTCGATGACATCTCTGTGACGAAATGACCCTCTGTCGTCGAGCAACCACTCGATGAAGTTGTAGGAATCACCATAGGAACCGTTGCGACAAATGTCAACGTTTCGCAATAAATGGCAGCAGCGACGTCAGAACGGCGCCGCTCCGTGGCGGCTGATCAGACGGTCTTGAGGACGATCGCGTCGCCCTGTCCACCGCCGCCGCACAGTCCGGCAGCACCGATGCCACCGCCGCGACGCTTGAGCTCGTGGAGCAGGGTGAGCGCCAGACGGTTGCCGCTCATTCCGATCGGATGGCCGAGCGCGATCGCGCCACCGTTCACGTTCACGATGTCGTCGGAGATCCCCAACTCGTCGATCGAGGCGCGGCCGACCGCGGCGAACGCTTCGTTGATCTCGAACAGGTCGAGGTCGGCGATCGCGACACCGGCCTTGTCTGCGGCCTGCATGATCGCTCGACTCGGCTGCGTGAGCAGTGAGGCGCTGTCCGGGCCGGCCACCATTCCGTACGACACGAACTCGCCGAGCGGGGTCACGCCGCGCTTCTCGGCGGCTTCCTTCGACATCACGATGACGGCGGAAGCTCCGTCGGAGAGCTGCGAGGCGTTGGCCGCGGTGATCGTGCCCTCCTTGTCGAACGCGGGGCGCATACCGGCGAGCGTCTCGAGTGTGGTGTTGCCACGCACACCTTCGTCGTGCTCGACGAGGATCGGATCGCCCTTGCGCTGTGGAACCGAGACGGCGACGATCTCCTCGGCGAGCGTGCCGGCAGCGATGGCCGCGGCAGCGCGCTGATTCGATGCCGCAGCGATGGTGTCCTGCTGCTCGCGGGTGATGCCCGTGCCGTCGGTGTAGCGCTCGGTGCCGAGGCCCATCAGACACGAGTCGAAGGAGCACCACAGACCGTCGGCGATGATCGCGTCGCGCAGCTCCGTGTTGCCGTAGCGGAAGCCGCCGCGAGCGCCATCGGCGAGGTAGGGGGCGTTGGTCATCGACTCCATGCCGCCGGCCACGACGATCTCGGCGTCGCCCATCGCGACCATCTGGTGCGCGAGGTAGATCGCGTTCAGACCGGAGAGGCAGACCTTGTTGACGTTGACCGCGGGGACGCTCATCGGGATCCCGGCCTTGGAGGCCGCCTGGCGGCTGGGCACCTGACCCTGGCCGGCCATGAGGACCTGACCCATGATCACATGATCGACCTCGTCGGGTGCGACGCCGGCTCGGGTCAGTGCTTCGGCGATGGCGAAACCGCCGAGATCGGCGGCGCTGAACGATGCCAGCGCACCGCTCATCTTGCCGATCGGCGTGCGTGCGCCGGCGATGATGTAGGAACCGTGGGAAGCCATGGGTCGAGCGTAGTCCGCGGCTACCGGGCGGTAACAAGTGATCTGGCCCGTGATCCTCCGTGGCGCTCGATGTGGCCTTTGGTGAGCCTGGTTACCGGTCGGTAACGTTCGGGCATGGAGCAGATTCTCGAAGCGATCCAGTCCGGTGCGAGCAGCGACGACATCGCCAACCTCCCGATCCCGGAGAGCTATCGCGCCGCATTCGTCAGGCGTGACGAAACGGCGATGTTCGAAGGCGTCGATTCCTGGGACAAGGACCCGCGCACGTCGCTGCACGTCGACGACGTCGCGACACCCGAGCTCGCCCCCGACGAGGTGTACATCGCCGTCATGGCGTCGAGCATCAACTTCAACACGGTGTGGACCTCGATCTTCGAGCCGCTGCCGACGTTCGGATTCCTCGATCGGATGGCCCGCGACGGCGAGTACGGCGAACGCCACGCACGCGACGAGCACATCGTCGGATCGGACGCGTCGGGCGTGGTGCTGAAAGTCGGCGCGGCGGTGCGCAACTGGAAGCCCGGCGACGAGGTCACCGTGCACTGCAACTACGTCGACGACCAGGATCCGAGCGCGCACAACGATTCGATGCTCGCCGCGAACCAGAAGATCTGGGGATTCGAGACGAACTTCGGAGCGCTCGCCGACCTGTCGGTCGTCAAGGCGAACCAGCTGATGCCGAAGCCGACGCACCTGACGTGGGAGGAAGCGGCGGTCAACGGCCTGTGCAGCGCCACGTCGTACCGCATGATCGTCGGTGACAACGGCGCCCGCATGAAGCAGGGTGACAGCGTCCTGATCTGGGGTGCCACCGGAGGGATCGGCGGCTATGCCGTGCAGTACGTCCTCAATGGCGGCGGCACACCGATCGGCGTCGTCTCGTCGCCCGAGCGCGCCGCGCTGTTGAACAAGATGGGATGCGAAGCCGTCATCGACCGCAAGGCCGCCGGCTACAACTTCTGGTCCGACGAGAACACGCAGGACGAGAGCGAGTGGCGCCGGTTCGGCAAGGACATTCGCGCCGTCAACGGTGGTGAGGACGTCGACATCGTGTTCGAGCATCCCGGCCGCTCGACGATGGGAGCATCGATCTTCGCGGTGAAGCGCGGCGGCACCGTCGTCACCTGCGCTGCGACGTCGGGCTACATGATCGAGTTCGACAACCGCCACTTCTGGATGAAGCTGAAGAAGCTTCTCTCGTCGCACTTCGCGAACTACGCCGAGTCGTGGGCGGCGAACAAGCTGCTCGACCAGGGCCGCATCCAGCCGCTGCTCACCGACGTGTATGACCTCGAGCACGTCGGCGACGCCGCGCTCGCGGTGCACCACAACGAGGCCGAGGGCAAGCTCGGCGTGCTGTGTCTCTCGCCCGCCGAGGGCCTCGGCGTCTCCGACCCCGAGAAGCGCGAGCGCATCGGCGAGGACAAGATCACCATGTTCCGGGGGTGAGCTGTATCAACTGGGGTCAGACTCCAGTTGATACGCGCTCTGAGCGCGGGACATTCGCATTTCGTCAGGCACACTCCTCCTTCATGACCCTTCCCGCTGCTCTGCTGATCGACATGGACGGGACGATCGTCGATTCGGAGCCGTACTGGATCGCGAGTGAGCATGCGCTCGTCGCCGAGTTCGGTGGCACGTGGAGCGCGGGGGACGCGCACTCGATCGTCGGGTTCGACCTGCTCGATGCCGCGGTCGAACTGCGCGACCGCGGCGGTGTCGACCTCGAACCGCCGGCGATCGTCGAGCGACTCCTCGACAGTGTGATCGCGATGTGTGCCGACGAACTGCTGTGGCGACCCGGGGCGCGCGAGTTGTTGATCGAGGCGCGCGATGCCGGTGTGCCCTGCGTGTTGGTGACGATGTCGTGGCGACGATTGGCTGACGCGGTGCTCTCCGAGGCTCCCGCCGGCGTGTTCATCGGCTCGGTCACCGGTGACGAGGTCGAGAACGGCAAACCCGCGCCCGACCCCTATCTCGCCGCGGCCGCCCTCGTGGGGGTCGACCCCGTGGATTGCCTGGCGATCGAGGATTCGCCCACCGGAGTCGGGTCGGCGATGGCCGCCGGGTGCCGCACCGTCGCGATTCCCCACGTCGTCGACGTCGAGCCTCGACCGGGCCTGGTGGTGCTGTCGACGTTGCAGGACGTTCGGCTCGCCGACATCGCTTGACCGTCGAGCCCGGCCGCCGCGGTCAGACTCGGGTGATGCATCGACACGATCCCCATCTCCAGGCTGACGAGCGCACCTCGCTGAACGAGTTCCTCGACTACCACCGGGCGACGTTCCTCAGCCGAATCGAGGGGCTCGACCACGAGCAGTTGAACCGTCGCCTGCCTCCATCGGACCTCACGCTTGCGTCGCTCGCAAAGCATCTGGCCTTCGTGGAGGATCACTGGTTCCAGAGCGACTTCATGGGCGCGCCGATGCCCGCCCCGTGGACGGATGCACCGTTCGACGACGATCGTGACTGGGAGCTCCACTCGGCGATCGACGACGATCCCGCCGATCTGATCGCGTGGTACACGGCGGCATGCGAGCGGAGTCGGGTGGTCGCCGCCGCCGCCGGCTCGCTCGATTCACTGTCGCACCGGATCAACGATCGGGAAGGAATGGCGTTCTCGCTGCGCTGGATCATGCTGCACATGATCGAGGAGACCGCCCGTCACAACGGGCACGCCGACTTCATCCGTGAGTCGATCGACGGCCTCGTCGGCGAGTGATCTGACCCATCGCGCCCCCAGGGTGAAGTACCTTGACGGCGCAAGGGGCAGTCGATGGATCTGGTGGGCATGATGGGTGGTGGTGTGGCGGTGGTGGTCGCGACTGCGTCAGATGACGGACGACCCGCCCTCACCCGCGGCTGGGGACCGTCGTACGACGACGAGGCCGGCGTGCTGACACTCGCGATCACCGCACCAGCGGGTTCGTCGACGCTCACCAATCTCGAGTCGAACGGTGCGATCGCAGCCACGGTGAGCGAACCGCTGACCTATCGGACCGCGCAGCTCAAGGGCACGGTCGAACATGTCGGTGCTCCGTCGGAGGCCGATCGCATCGCAGTCCATGAGCACCTGGGTCGCTTCATCGCCGAGGTCGCGATGATCGGGATCGAGCAGGACGCCGATCGACTCTTCTCGGGTGATCTTCGGATGGTGAGTTTCACGGTCGACGAGTTCTACGACCAGACGCCCGGTGACCACGCTGGGGAGCGACTTCGATGACCGGCTTGGACGTCGCGCTCGGCTCGATCCGCGGCGCGTTCCAGGGTGCGATCCCCTCTCCCATCGCCACGGTGTCGAGCGACGGCACACCGAACAGCACCTACCTGTCGGTCATCTGGTACATCGACGAGGAACGGGTCGGGATCTCCAATCAGTTCCTCGGCAAGACAGCGGTGAATCTCCGGGCCAACCCCCGCGTCGCGATCCGGGTGGTCGAACCGACGACCATGATCGAGTACGAGTTGGACGCCACCCATCTGCGATCCGAGCGGTCTGGCGAGGTTTTCGAGGCCGTGCGCGCCCGACTCGAAGCGATCGCCGCACAGTCCGGGATGGAGGACGTCTTCCGCCTGAAGGCCATCGAGGTGTTGCGGGTCGATCGGTGCGCCCCGGCGAGCGGCGCCCCCCAACCCGAGGGCACGATGCGCGGTGCCGCCGATCTGCTCCTCCGCCTCGATGTGTTCGTGCGTCGCTTGTCCGAATGCCGCGACCTCGCGGAGGCCACCAGGGTTGCGCTCGAGACGATGGAGGATCTGTTCGGCTACCGCCATTCCATCCTCCTGGTGGTCGCCGACGACGAAGAGCAGCTGTTCACCCTCGCCACCAACGGCTACGCCACCAGCGGAGTGGGTTCGGAGGTCTCGATGGACGAGGGTGTCATCGGCGTGGCCGCTCGCCGGCGTCGCCAGGTCCGCCTGGCCGACGTCGACCGGTTGGCGCTGGCGGCTGCCGCACCGCTGCCTTCGAGCGATCAGCGAAAGGAGATCCCCCGACCGGGTCTCGACCACGCGCGCAGCATGCTCGCGACGCCGCTGGTCCTCCACGATCGCCTGATCGGCGTGCTCTATCTCGACAGCGAGACGCCCGGACACTTCGACGCCGAGGCGGGGGGCCTCGTCGAGATCCTGGCCGGTCACCTGGCGGTCACCATCGCACTGTTGGAGGCAGGTGGCCTCGAGCCGCTGACGGTCGAGGCGGATTCACCGGCCGATCCCTCACCGCAGTCGGGTGTTGCAGCTGCAACCGTGGTGTTCCACGACCATGACGGCAGCGTGCTGATCGATGGTGACTACATCATCAGGGGTGTGCCGGGTCGCATTCTCTTCTCCCTCCTCAGCGAACACGAACGCTCGGGCCGCAGCGAGTTCACGAATCGCGAGATCCGACTCGACCGGTCGATCGGTCTCCCGGCTGGCAACGACAACCTGGAGGCGCGGTTGCTGACGCTGCGGCGTCGCCTCGCCGACCGCTCCGATCCGTTCGGTCTGGAACGGGTGGGCCGCGGCCGGCTCCACCTGACGGTCGACAGCGACATCACACTCGTTCGCGACGACGAATGACCTCGATGTCTCCCGCGGTCGAGGATCTTCGGCACGGGTAGGGAATACGGCATGTTTGCCTAGGGGACACGGTCATGTCCTCGTCTTTACGGTGACTCTCACACCACGACAAGGGAGTCATCATGACCGAACACACCTCGACGATCACCGCACCGAGCACCGTCACATCGAGCCCGGTGGCAGCACCTCCAGCGGATCTCTATCGAGAGGTGCACAAGGGACTGCGCCGTGCAATGTTCGAGATCGTGGAGTGCGCGGGAGCACTCGATGCCACCGATGCCGACGCGGTCAACTCGCTTCGACAGTTGTTTGCCGACCTCGACATGATGCTCGTCACGCATCACGGCCACGAGGACGGACCACTCCTCGCGGGGCTCATCGCGGAGCACGCCGGCGACCTCACCGAGTCCATCGAGGCCGCGCACGCCGCCACCGAGCATCAACTTCGAGACTTGCGAACGATGGTGGCGGCACTCGACGCCAGGTCTGCCACCGATGTGTATGACCGTCTGGTGGCATTCACCGCGGACTACCTCACCCACATGAACGTCGAGGAGCGTCAGGTCATGCCGCGACTCCAGGCTGCCGCAACCGACGACGAGTTGATGGAGATCGAGATGGCGATTCGCACCTCGGTCCCTCCGACCGACATGTGTGTGTTCCTGCGCCCGATGCTGCTGGCGATGAACCCCGATGAGCGAGCTGGGACGCTCGCCGGGATGAAGATGGGGGCGCCGCCAGAGATCTTCGAGCTGTTCTGGGGGGTGGCCGAGCGAACGCTGGCGCCAGCCGACCTCGCGGTCGTCGTCGATCGCATCGATGCCCTGGCGGTGGCGTCGTGAGGATCGGCTTCGCCCTCCCTCAGGTCGGTCCGTTCGGCGGACCCGACCAGATCGCCGCTGCGGCCCGTCGCGCCGAGGAGCTCGGCTACGACGGCGTCTGGGTCAACGACCGGGTGCTGTGGCCGACCAGTCCGCAAGCGCCGTTTCCAGCCGGCGACGGTTCGTTGTCGCCGATGTGGCAACGCAATCTCGATGCGCTCGACACGCTGACGTTCGCGGCCGCTCACAGCACCACGTTGCGACTCGGAACAGCGGTCCTCATTCTGCCGATCTACGACCCGGTTCTCCTCGCACGCCGGCTCACGACACTCGACATCCTGTCGAAAGGTCGCCTCACCGCCGGGTTCGGACTCGGCTGGTCGCCGGACGAATATCAGGTCACCGGTACGCCGTGGTCGGGACGAGCCAAGCGGATGGAGGACTCACTCGACGTCATCGAGAAGATCTGGAGCGGCGGCACCGTCGCCCACGAGAGCGCGTTCGTCTCGATGCCCGAATCCATCTTCGAGGCGGTCCCGAC
>NZ_JBAVYV010000308.1:0-8187 GCF_049588435.1 Ilumatobacter sp. | reverse complement strand
CGCGAGGGCCTCGTCGCAGGTGACATCGTCGACCTCATCCCCGACGCGATCGGTGCGCTGCGATGAGTACCTCCCTGCGCTGGGCGTGGGCCGAGATCGACCTGGACGCGATCGACCACAACGTCCGACTGTTGCGCGAGCGGTTCGCGCCGGCGGCGCTCTGGGCGGTCGTCAAGGCCGACGGCTACGGGCACGGGGCAACCGATGTCGCACGCACGGCGATGGCTGCAGGCGCCGAGGGTCTCTGCGTCGCTTTCGTCCACGAGGGGATCGAGCTGCGTCGTGCGGGGATCGACGCTCCCATCCTCGTGCTCACCGAACAACCCCCGGAGACCGCTGCTCACATCGTCGCCCACCGATTGACGCCGACCGTCTACCGACGCGAGTTCCTGGACGCGCTGGTCGCGGCCGGACCGGTCGGTCTGCCGGTTCACATGAAGGTCGATTCCGGGATGCAGCGGGTCGGGACCCATCCGCACGCAGCCGCCTCGTTCGCCGACGCGATCGTGCAACGCTCACCCGCGCTGCGTCTGGCCGGGGTGTTCACCCATCTCGCCGCCGCCGACGATGTCTCGTCCGATTTCACCGAGCAGCAACTCGCCACGTTCGACAAGACGCTCGCACAGCTGCCCCCGGTTCCGGCCGTGCACACGGCGAATTCAGCTGGAGGACTCGCCTGGCCCGAGGCGCGACGGTCGTTCGTCCGTGCCGGCATCGCGATCTACGGGATCTCACCGGGTCCCGGTGTCGATCACCTGTGCGACGGGTTGCGTCCGGCGATGGAGCTCCGCGCCCGGGTCGGCTTCGTCAAGCAGGTCCGGTCGGGGAGTGCGATCTCGTACGGGCTCCGCCACACGTTCGAACGTGACACGACCGTCGCGACGATTCCGCTCGGGTACGCCGACGGCGTCCCGCGGCGGTTGTCAGGGGTCGGTGGTGAGGTGCTGATCGGCGGACGGCGGCGTCCGATCGTCGGAGTGATCACGATGGACCAGTTGATGGTCGACTGCGGTGACGACGAGGTGCGCGTCGGCGACGACGTCACGTTGATCGGAGTGCAGGTCCGTCCGGACGGCCACACCGAACGGATCCGGGCCGAGGACTGGGCGGCGGCACTCGACACGATCGGCTACGAGATCGTATGTGGCGTGTCGAAGCGAATCGGCCGTGTTCCGCGCCGTAGCATCGACAACTGATGTCCGAGTATTCCATCGCGCTTCACGCCGGTTCGATCGCCGACACGAACGCGATCGCCGCGACGGTTGCCCGGCTCGCCCGCGCCGGCGACATCATCGTGCTGGCGGGCGAGATGGGCGCCGGCAAGACGGCCTTCGCGCAGGGGTTCGGCGCCGCGTTGGGTGTCACCGACCGGATCACGTCGCCGACGTTCACGCTCGTGCACAGCTATCCGATCGAGAACGGCCCACGTGCCGGCAAGGTCACGATGCACCACGCCGATCTGTATCGCCTCGAACGCACCGGCGAGGTCGCCGACCTGGCGCTGCGCGAGCTGGCCGAGTTCGGTGGGATCGTGCTGATCGAATGGGGCGACGTGGTCGACGTGTTCGGCGACCACCTGGTCGTGCGCCTCGACCCCCACGTCGCCGACCTCGACGATGGCGACCTCGACGATGGCGACCTCGACGATGATGACAGCGACGTGCTGTCCCTCGACGGCAAACGTGACATCGAGATCGGTGCCGTCGGCGGCGGCTGGGCCGGGCGATGGCAGAGCCTGCTCGACGGGTTGAAGGAGTACCGATGCTGATCCTCGGAATCGAGACCGCCACCGAGCGGGTGAGTGTCGCGATCGGCGGCCACGAGGGTGTGATCGGACTGTTCGAGATCACCAAGGGACGCCGCCACGCCGAAACCCTGGTGCCGGCGATCGAGTTCACGTGTCGGCAGGCCGGTATCGAGTTGGACGAGATCAGCGTGGTCGCAGTCGACGTCGGACCCGGGCTGTTCACGGGCATGCGCGTCGGCCTCGCGTCGGCGAAGGCGATCGCGCTCGCGTTGCGGATCCCGATGATCGGCATCTCGTCGCTCGACCTCCTCGCGTTTCCGTGCCGGCACTCCGATCGGGTCGTCGTGCCGGTGGTCGACGCTCGCAAGGGTGAGGTGTTCTACGCCATGTACAAGCAGGTGCCCGGGGGGATCCAGCAGGTCGCCGAGCCGCAGGTCGGCCCGATCGACGACGTCGTGGCCGATCTGATGGCGCGCAACGAAGAGGCGCTCTGCGTCGGTGACGGGGCGCGCCGTTACAGCGAGGAGATCCTCGAGGGTTTCCACTGTGAGATCGGTGGCGATGCGTACCCGTCGGCCAGTCCGCTGGTGCAACTCGCTCATTCCCGCGCGCTGCGCGAGGAATGGGTCAACCCGCGCGAGATCGAGCCGGTCTACCTCCGTGCTCCCGACGCGCTGATCAACTGGAAGACGCGGGCCGCACGATGAGCGTGATCGAGCGGATGCTCGGACGTGACCCGGATGATGCGGCCGATTCGAACGGTCTGGTGCTCGCGCCGATGCGCAAGCGCGATCTCAAGGACGGGGTCCTCGACACCGAGGAGCACGCCTACCCGACGCCTTGGTCGACCCGTGTGTTCCAAAGTGAGATCGAGCAGGCCCGCACCGGATCGCGCTATTACCTCACCGCTCGTCGCCGGTCGGGCGGGGGACGAGGTCGCGTGTCCGGTCCGTCGATCGGCCACGCCGGTTTGTGGTTCACGGGTGACGAGGCCCACGTCACGAACGTCGCCGTGCATCCTGACGCGCGCCGCACCGGGGTCGCGAGGACGCTGATGGTCGCGCTCGCCGACGAGGCCATCCGACGCGAGTGCGTCGCCTGGACACTCGAGGTCAGGGTTTCGAGCACCGGCGCTCACGAGTTGTACCACCGGTTCGGTTTCGTGCCGGCCGGTGTCCGCAAGCGGTACTACGACAACGTGGAGGACGCCATCGTGATGTGGTGCCATGACATTCTCGACGACGACTACGCGCGTCGCCTCGATGCGCTCCGGGAGAACCGATGACCGCGCTGGTCGTCGACGAATCGACGCTCGTGCTCGGCATCGAGACGAGCTGCGACGAGACCGCCGCCGCACTGGTGATGGGTGGCAACGACGTGGTGTCGAACGTCGTGTCGACACAGATCGAGTTGCACGCCGACTTCGGCGGAGTCGTTCCCGAGGTCGCGTCTCGGGCACACCTCGACGCGCTGAATCCCGTGATCTCGCGGGCGATCGTCGAGGGGGGAGTCGACGAGTCGCGGATCGACGCGATCGCGTGCACGGTCGGCCCCGGCCTCGTCGGCGCTCTGCTCGTCGGTGTGTCGGCGGCGAAATCGCTCGCACTCGCGTGGGGCAAGCCGTTCATCGGAGTCAACCACATGGAGGCCCATCTCTATGCGGCGTCGCTCGAGGACCCGTCGCTCGAGTTCCCGCTCGTCGTGCTGCTCGTGTCGGGCGGTCACACGATGCTGGTCGAGATGCAGGACCACGGCCGGTACCGGCTGCTCGGTCAGACGATCGACGACGCAGCCGGGGAGGCGTTCGACAAGGTCGCGCGATTCCTCGACCTCGGATATCCCGGGGGTCCGGCGATCGACGAGGCCGCCATGCTCGGTGATCCCGAAGCGATCGCGTTCCCGCGCGCGATGCGTGATGCAGGACTCGACTTCTCGTTCTCGGGGCTCAAGACGTCGGTGATGAACTACGTCCGCAAGCACCCCGACGTCGGCGACGGGGACGTCGCTGCGTCGTTCCAGATGGCGGTGGTCGACGTCCTCGTCCACAAGGCACGGGCAGCGGCGCGGCAGGTGGGAGCGACCGGCATCGTGCTGGGCGGCGGGGTCGCGGCCAATTCCGTGCTCCGCGAGGAGTTGTTGACCGCGTGCTCCGCCGACGGGATCCAGGGGTTCCTCCCCAGTCGGGCGATGTGCACCGACAATGCGGCGATGATCGCCGCGGCCGGCTGGCACCGGTTGAGGTCCGACGGTCCGTCGTCACTCGATCTCGGTGCGACGCCGAACCTCAAGCTGCCGCTGATCGACTGACTCAGCGAGCCGTCGAGGCCATTCGACCGGCACGATCGTCTGATTCGTCGTCGTCGCGGCCACGCGCCGTGTCCCGAAGTCGGGGGTGCGGACATGGAAGAATGTCCCGCATGTCGAACGATGACGGTTTCGCGCCGCCCCCAGCGGACAACTCCGAATCGGGCCTGGGAGGACTCGCCGGCGAGCCGTCGACCCCGACCGGGGCCGCAACACCGAGTGATCCCGGCGCCACGGGTGCTGCGCCGCTCGATCCGACCCAGGCCATGCCCTCGGGTGGCCCGGCTGACCCCCCGAACCCACCGCTTGACCCGACACAGGTGATGTCCAGCGCTCCGATCACCCCGCCGTCGAATCCGGTGCAGTCCGGTGCGGGGATCCCGCCGATCGTCCCGGGCGTTCCCCCCGGGGCAGTCATCCCGCCCGGCGGTGACGTGCCGTTCGAGGAGGAGTTCGACGACGAACCCTGGTACAAGAATCCGCGGACGGTCGCGGCGATCGTGGTCGGCCTGCTGATTCTCGGGTTGATCATCCTGCTGTTCTTCCTGCTCGGAGGTGACGACGACGGTGCGATCGAGGACTTGTCGACCGACCCGGTCTCGTTGGTCATCCTCCGCACCGATTCCGGCGGCGGGCCGCTGAGCACATCGCTCAACGTCTCGGTGACGGCTCAGGAGGGTGCGGCGGACAACTACGTGTGGATCACCCCTGCGGGTGTGGTCGCCGGTCAGGCGGCGGTCGAGGAGACCGACGCGACCGGCCGTGCGGAGTTCCGGTGGGGACCCGCCGGTGAAGCCGCAGACTCCGGTTGGACGACGCGGGTCGAGATGGTCGAAGCGGTGTTTCCCGAGGGCGATCAGCCCGTGTCGGGGATCGGTGCGGAATGTCAGCTCGAACGTGGCGACTCGACCGACGATCTGGTGATCGCAGCCCAGGTCCAGTTCGGCGATGGCGCGGCGACGGATCCGGGCGTGGGAACGTACAACTTCCCGAACGTCTCGTTCCGTCCGGGTGACCGGGTGACCTGCACGTTGCAGAACCAGGTTGCCACCCCGGCACCGACCACCGTTGCCGAGACCACCACGGTTCCGGAGACAACCACGACGGTGCCGGAGACGACCGCACCCCCGACGACGGCGGCTCCGACGACCGCCGCTCCAACGACGGCGGCTCCAACGACGGCGGCTCCGACGACGGCGGCTCCGACGACGGCGGCGCCTACCGGACCGTCGGTGAGCCAGTTCCTCACCGACAACGGCTATACCGGCTTCCGGGACCTCCTGATCCAGGTCGGGGTGCTCGGCGAGATCGAGGCGTCGACGCAACCGTTCACCCTCTTCGCAGCGACGAACGATGCCGTCACCGATTTCCTCAACAGCTTCGATCCCACCTCCACCGACCTGGGAGACGTGATGCGTGCACACCTCTCCGATGTCGGTGCGCTCGACCGAGACGACCTGTCGACCCGGAGCGACATCGCCGTCGACTCCGGTGGCCCGCAGCCGTTGAACTTCGGCCCGAATCCGCCGACGATCGGCGGAGCGGACATCACCGAGTTCGACAACGCCGTCGAGAACGCGTCGCCGGGTTACATCCACATCATCGAGGCGATGCTGACCCCCGAGCCGTAGTCACATCGCGGCCCGCGGCGTCGCCGGTACCGTTGTGGGGAAGATGACGTACTCGATCGGTCGGCACGAGCTGGCGGCTCCCGTGGTCCTCGCGCCGATGGCCGGGGTGACGAATGCACCGTTCCGCGCGCTGTGTCGCCGGTTCGCTCCGGGGTTGGTCTACGTCAACGAAATGGTGATGGCCACACCGGTGGTCCAGGGCAATCCGAAGACTCACCGGATGATCACGTTCGCCGACGACGAGCACCCGCGCAGCCAGCAACTGTACGGCAGCGACCCCGAGGTCATGGGCGATGCCGTCCGCCAACTCTGCGACGACGGCCGAGTCGATCACATCGACATCAACTTCGGTTGCCCGGCTGCGAAGGTCACCCGTCGAGGCGGGGGAGCGGCCGTCCCCGCCCGTCCCGAACTGCTCCGCGCGGTTGTGCGCGCTGCGGTCTCTGCGGCGTCGCCCTACGGCATCCCGGTCACCACGAAATTCCGCATGGGCTTGTTCGACGACTGGTTGACGTTCAAGCGCACCGGTGAGGTGTGCGCCGAGGAGGGTGTCGCATCGATCGCGATGCATGCTCGGACGGTCGAACAGCACTACTCGGGCGAGGCGCGCTGGGATGCGATCGGTGAACTCAAGGAGCACATGCTGTCGCTCGGCGGGTCGATGCCCGTGCTCGGCAACGGTGACATCTGGGAGGCGTCCGACGCCGTGGCGATGATCGAACAGACCGGCTGCGATGGCGTCGTCGTCGGTCGCGGCTGCCTCGGTCGACCGTGGCTGTTCGGTGATCTGGTCGACGCGCTCAACGGTCGCGAGGTCCCACCGAGTCGACCGCTCGGCGAAGTCGCTTCCGTGATGGCCGACCATGCCGAGATGCTTGCTCAGCATCTCGGTGAGGATCACGCGATGCGCGACTTCCGCAAGCACACCGGCTGGTACATGAGCGGCTATCCGATCGGCTCCGAGTTCCGGCGGCAGTTCGCGCTGATCAAGTCGCTCGCCGAACTCGACGACATCCTGGCCGCGATGCTCGACAAGGTCGGCGCCGACACGACGGTCGTCGAGGGAGGTGAGCGCATCAAGCGGGGACACACCAACGGCCCGATCAAAGTCGCGATCCCCGAGGGCTGGCTCGACGGCCAGACGCGTCGCTCGCTCGACTCGGACGTGTCGATCCCCGATGACGCCGACGTGATGGCTCTCTCCGGCGGATGATCACACCCACCCGGCGATCTCGTGAACTGTTCGCGCACGGAGCGCCGGAACAGATCACGAGAACGGCTCGAATTGGGGGATCTGAGGGATGATCGAGCTCCCACGGGGGTTTCGGCTCGTGCTCGCGTCGGGTTCGCCGCGCCGCAGCGACCTGCTGACGGGAGCCGGGCTCGAGTTCGAGGTGCGGCCTGCCGACATCGACGAGACCCCGCTCGACGGCGAATCACCGATCGAGTACGTCCGTCGGCTGTCGATCGGCAAGGCGGTCGAAGTCGTACGACCGACCGAGGTCGTGATCGCGGCGGACACGACCGTCGAGGTCGACGGAGCGATCCTCGAGAAGCCGATCGATGCCGACGACGCCCGCAGGATGCTGCGACTGCTGTCCGGGCGGGCACATCACGCGCACACCGGGGTCACCGTCGCCGCACCCGGACACGTCGACACCATCGTCGTCTCGACCGCCGTCACCTTCGTCGAGCTCACCGACGAGATGATCGACTGGTACGTGGCGACCGGTGAGGCCGACGACAAGGCCGGCGGATACGGCATCCAGGGCGCGGCGGCGGCGTTCGTCGAGCGCGCCGATGGAAGTGTCACCAACGTGATCGGTCTGCCGCTCGCGGAGACGGTGGCGATGCTGCGTCGCGTCTGCGCGACCGTGACGCCGCTGTCGGTCGACTGACCGTCAGTGACGAGTGCCGAACGGCGGGATCGTCCAGTGGGCGACGGGAGCATTCTGAACACGCCACGGTGATTCGCGCAGCTCGCGGGGAACCCGTCGTGTCGACCGCCGGATCGCCGAATCGTCGATGGCGACAGCGCCGAGCTCGGAACACAGCGCGGCCACGATCACCGCCAGCACCGTGAGCGGGGCGAGGTTCTCGAGGATGGCTTCGGTGAGACCGAACGTCGCGTATGCGCCGACCACGATGATGCCGGTCAGCCCGAGCGTCCTCTGTCGGTCGCTGGATGAGCGCAACGCGTTCCCGAACATGAGGAGCGGCACGGCGAACAGTGCGCACACCGCCGCCAGGCCGATCAGACCACCGTTGGCCGCGGCGCCGATCAGCTGATTGTGGGCGTGTTCGAATGTCGCGATCCGTTCGTTGCGGAGGCCGAGCGCGGCATCTCGGTCGAAATGGGTGCCGAGGTTGCCCCACCCGATACCTGTGACCGGGCTTTCCTGGAACGCCGATCCGGAGGAGCGCCACGCTTCGAGGCGAGCGCCTTCCGACGATCCGGCACCGGCAGCCTTCGGCGCCCGGGGGGTGTAGCTCGAGACGTTGGTC
>NZ_JBAVYV010000307.1:0-1849 GCF_049588435.1 Ilumatobacter sp. | reverse complement strand
CCCCATGACGAGCCCAGCCACCCACAAAGCTCTGCGATGACTCTCTGAAGAGGGTCTATCAGATGAGTGGTGTAACTGATCTGGCTCATTGTTGGTGTTTGATGTTGACCCGGTTCTTTGGACACGGGGTTATGACGGATTCGGCTGGCCGTGGTCGTGGCGCCACTTGTCAGCGTATTCGGTTGGGGTGAGGTGATCGAGGCCGGCTTGGTGTCGTTGCCGGTTGTAGAAGACCTCGATGAACTCGAACAGGTAGGCGTGGCAGTCGGCTCGGGTCTCGAACCAGATCGACCCTCGGATCCAGGCGATCTCGACCTTGAGACGGGCCCAGAACGTCTCCATCGCAGCGTTGTCGTAGGCGTCGCCGGTTGACCCGAATGACAGCGACATGTCGTGGTTGCCGGCTGCGAATGCGAAGTCCAACGACGTGTAGATCGAGCCCTTGTCGGCGTGGTGAATCACCTCGGCCGGGTTGCCCGTGCGGGCGAGGGCCATCTCAAGCGCAGCGACGACGAGGTTGGTGTCTTGGCGCCCGGAGGTGTCCCAGCCAACGATGCCGCGGTGGAATAGGTCGCGAATCCCGGCGAGGTAGAGCTTGCCTTCGCCGGTGCGGAACTCGGTGACGTCCGCGACCCACCGCTGGTTCGGAGCCGCAGCGGCGAAGTTCCGGTTCAGCAGGTCCGGTGGCCCGCCCAGGTCCGGTCGACCGCGTCGCCACTTGCGCGGCGAATGTGCCCCGACCAGGTTGTTCGTGCGCATCAGGCGAGCCACACGCGATCTGGCGACCCGGTGGCCTCGACGACGCAACTGCCCGTAGACGCGCGGCGTGCCGTAGCTGCCGCGTGAACGCTCGTAGATGTCTCGGATCGTCACGAGGAGTTCGGCGTCGGCGATGTCGCGTGCCGATGGTGTGCGGGTGAGCCACGCGTAGAACGACGAGCGCGGAACCTCGACCAGGCCGCACATCCGCTTGACTTCGAAGGCGCCGAGGTGGTCGTGGACGAAGCGGAAGCGGATCACCGCATCGTCTCGCGGGCGAAATATGCAGCCGCCCGACGAAGGATCTCTTTGTCGGTCTGCAACTCGATCACCTGCTTGCGCAACCGGGCCAACTCGTCGCGTTCGGACTCCGACAACGCTTCAGGATCGCCAGCACGACTGTCCGCGTCGCGAGCGGCGCGCACCCAGTTCCACAGGGTGCCCTCCGCAATGTTCAACGACCGGGCGACCTCCGCGATCGGCCGACCAGACGATCTGGCGAGTTCGATCGCGTCCTTGCGGAACTGATCGGGGTACTTGTTCGGACGACCCATCTGGGCCTCCTTCCTACACGGTCTCCCGCGTAATCAGGTGTCCAAGAAACCGGGTCAACATCAGACCGACGAAAGGGATGCTCGACTCGCGGAACGCTCGCCGCTGATATAGCGCTCGCAGTGGCCGGATGGGTGCCTGCTCGATGGCTGTACCTATCAGAGCACGTTACAGGAGTCGCTCGAGATGTCGCAGCGGGCGCCAGATCGGCGGATCGCATGGCCGACCGATCCGGCTGCTCGTCACGATGTCGATCCTCATCGTCATCGGCTACATCGGGCTCAGCACCGGACAGTTCATCGCTCGGGGATCAGCTTTCGGACTCGGCGATCGAGGTTCCGTCGCACGCCGCGGCCCGTTCGAGGACGTGACGGAATCCACGCGCCGTGGCGGCGTCGATCATCTTGCCGCCGACGCTCGCTGCGCCGTGGCCGGCTTCGATTGCGGCGTCCATCGCGTCGATCGCTGCTCGGGCCTCGTCGACCTCGGCGGGGCTGGGAGCGAAGATGCGGTTGGCCGCCTCGAGCTGCGCCGGGTG
>NZ_JBAVYV010000306.1:0-4186 GCF_049588435.1 Ilumatobacter sp. | reverse complement strand
TTTCGATCGGTTCGGCGTTGGTGAGTGCGGCGATCCAGCCGCGGACCGAGGCGTGGCCGTCGCTGTGGAACCGGCCGGTGTCATCGGCACGGTCGATCACCGCGATGTAGGAGGCCTCGAGTTGGCGGCGGGCGGTCTCGAGGTCGACCAACGCACGATCGAGATCCGCACCAGACATCGAGGCTGCTTCCTCGATCGTCGGAATCGCCACCGGATCCATACGAACAAGCGTACGCCAGGGGTGTCACAGAGTTGAGGGAACGATCAGCCCCGGCCTCGAGGAATGGTTGACCAAAGAGCGAAGCCGCCCGACCGAGGCAACCGCGCATGCTTCTCCGCGAGATGGGTACACCATCGACATGTCCGAACTCGCCGAGGATCAAACGATGCCGGATCTGTTCGCAACGCACGAGTTGGTGTTCGGTCGAGAGTCGACCACAGGGTATCTCCTGGAGCAGGAGGCACGCCATGCCCCGCTCATCGATGCCTGTGCCGAACGGGTGTCCACGGCCCAGTCGTCGTCCGAATCGCTCGAACAGCACAAACCGGAGCAATCACTCCGGGTCTGACCACACGTTCCGGGCGTCGGCACGTGGCTCCCCGCCCCACGTCTGGTCTCGTACGATCTGACCCGGGCGAGCGTTCGGAGCCAGGAGGATGGATGAACCACACCATCGACGAGGACACGCATCATGTTGCGCCGCCGGAGCGAGTGGAGTCCGTCGCGGTGTTCGCACCGGCGTTGTTGCTCTCGATCGAGCTCCATCGCACGGGCGACGACCTCGACGAGGTGCATCTCCACGCCGGCGGCCAGGGCTACTGGATCTCTCGCATGATCCGAGCCCTGGGAGCGCACCCGATTCCGTGCGCCGGAGTGGGCGGCGAGTCCGGCGACGCCCTTCGATCGGTCATCGCGGCAGATGGTCTCGATGCCCGGCTGACGGCGATGGTCCACGCGAATTCCGTCGTCGTCGACGATCGCCGTGACGGGGGCCGAGTCGTCGTGGCAGAAACCGCGATCCCGTCGATGGGCCGCCACGAAGTCGACGAGCTGTACAGCGCAATCGTCGGAGCGGCGCTGTCGGCCGGCGTCTGCGTCCTCGCCGGAACACAACTCGCCGCGATGTTCGACCCGGACACCTTCCGTCGCCTCGTCTCGGATCTTCGCCGCAACGGCGTCACCGTGATCGCCGACCTGTGCGGACCACCACTGCACAGCGTGCTGGAAGGGGGCGTCGACGTGGTCAAGTTGAGCCACGAAGAGCTCATCGCCGATGGATGGGCCCACAGCAGTTCGGTCGCGGCCATCGCCGACGGCATCGCACGCCTCCACCGCGAAGGAGCCGAAGCGGTCGTCGTGTCCCGACAACACCGCACCACCGTCGCTGGTCGCGATGGTCGGATCGTGGAGGTCCGTTCACCGGCGCTCGAGGTACTCGACGGACGAGGAGGGGGCGACTCGATGACCGCTGCGCTCGCGGTCGCTGCCGCCCGGAACATGAGCTTCGAGGACGGACTGCGTCTCGCTGCTGCGGCTGCAGCGTTGAACGTGTCCCGCCACGGCCTCGGGACGGGCCGGCGCGATTCGATCGAGGACATCGCCGATCGAGTCGAGATCCGCGCCGTGAACCACTCGGATTCCCGTACCTCGGACCCGACCGGACTCGACGAGCTCACGAAGTCAGACCTGTACGACCGGGCGCAGTCGATCGATCTCGCCGGTCGGTCGACCATGAACAAGCGCGAGTTGGCCGACGCACTCGCCCGTCACCTCACGGCCGACGGACCGCACGACGCGTGACACCGTGGGTGCGGTGGCGATGGGACCGCTCGGCGCGAGGCGGTGACCCGACGAGGTCTCGATCACTGCTCCGAGGCGTTTGTGGGCCGCCGGGTCGGGTACGGCGAGGACATGGCCGATCGAATCCGTCCTGATCGTGAACTCCTCACCGAGATCCACCGGGCCGCCGCCGAACAGGCCACGAAAGCCCGAGCCGACCTGACGCACATCGACGCCGATGGCGTCGTCGCAGCGGTCCACGACGCGCGGAAGCGATGCAAGAAGATCCGCGGGCTCGCGAGGCTCGTTCGTCCGGCGCTCGGCGATCGATACCGGACGACGAACGAGGCGTTTCGCGAGGCGGCTCGGGCGCTGTCGCCCCATCGCGACGCGCAGGCCTTGCTCGACACCTTCGATCGGCTCGTGTCGGTCGATGCCGAGCGGCTCCCTCCCGGCGGGCTCGGCGTCGTCCGTGGAGAACTCGCCGCTCGTTCTCGCCACAGCATCGAGGCGTTCGACCGATCCCACGAGTCGGTCGAGCAGGCGCTCGGCTTCTTGAGCGACGGGGTCGAGGTCGTGGACTCGTGGTCGCTCGACTGCGACGGCTGGTCAGCGATCGGCGCCGGACTCCACAAGACGTACGCGCGCGGCGTCGACGCGCTCGCCATCGCGACCGATGACGGTTCGAGTGAGGATTTCCATGAGCTTCGCAAACGGGCGAAGTACACGTGGTACCACGTCCGCCTGCTCGAGACGACGGCGCCGTCGATCCTGCGACCTCTGGCAGCCCGGCTCCACGAGCTGTCCGACGCGCTCGGCGATGCACACGACCTGTCGGTGCTCACCGCACTGCTGCGGCGCGAGCACGAAGCATTCGGCGGTGCGACGACGGTCGATGCAGCCGTCTCGTTCTTCGACGAGCGACGTCGCGACCTCGAGGGTCGCAGCCTGGGACTCGCCCACCGTCTGTACGTCGAATCCCCGAAGCGATTCTCCCAGCGGCTCGGCGCCTACTGGGTGCAGCACGGCCGTTGGGGAGACGAGCGTGCCGTGGGTGGGATCGACGACGTCGCGCCGAACTCCACCACCGACGACTTCGACGAGATGTCGGTGAAGGAACTGCAAACCATCGCGCGTGATGCTGACCTCGCGGGTCGGTCGTCGATGGTGCGCGACGATCTCGTGGCGTCGTTGCGTGCGGCGGGCGTCGGACGATCGCTTCGTTGAGGCGGGACCGCCCGGGCGAATGCGGGGAACCGACTCCCCCGAGATGCACCCGCCCGGGCACCACCTCGGTGGGTCGCCGGCTGACGAAAGAGGAAACGAAAGCGGAAAGAGGAAAGCGGATGCGCGCTCGTCAGCCGCCGGCGGGAAAACGGCTGGCGAAGCCGATCCGCAGCAGTTGCTGGAACGTCTGCTCGACGGTGGCGTAGATCGTTCCGAGGATGCGGTCGATGTGGTCCTTGTCGACCGCATCGGTCGGGAGCTCACCGCGCAGGTAGACCGCGTCCTCCTCACCGATCGAGAAGTGCACGCCGACGAGGCGCTCGTTGCGACGCAGCAGGTTCTCGTAGAGAGCCTGCGCGTTCTCCGCGGGGGCAGGCATCACATAGGTCTCGTAGCGCAACGTCCGCTGGCCGAGCGTCAGCCAGGCGGTCGTGAACTCCTTGTCGTCACCACGCATCCGCACGTACCACCGGACGATGTCCTCCTCGGCACGATCCACGGCGACGATGTGGTCGTACTCGTGGTCGAGTTCGGCGATCCACTCGTCGATGCGACGTTCGAGCACGGCCAGTTCCGGTCGGTCCAACGGATCGGTCATCGCGACACCTGCGCGGCGCCGGCCTCGGCCAGGACCGGCCGATCGGTGCAGCTGACGAGATCCGTCACCGACAGCTCGTCGTAGAGCTTGCGGAGGCGTTCGGCGGCGTCGTGCCAGGTGTAGCGAGCGGCATGCTCACGTGCCGCCGCGCCCATCACATCGCGCAGGGTCGGATCACCGATGATCTCGGCCAATGCCGCGCCGTAGTCACTCGGGTTCCGTCCGGTGATCAGGCGTCCGGTCACGCCGTCGTCGACGAGGCTCAGCAATCCGCCCACCGCACTCGCGACCACCGGCGTTCCGCACGCGGCCGCCTCGAGCGCCACCAATCCGAAGCTCTCCGACCGGCTGGGCACGATCACGACGTCGGCGGCGCGGTAGTAGCTCGACAAGACGTGGTGGGGCTGCGGTTCGACGAAGTGCACGCTGTCGTGCAGGTCGAGTTCGTCGACGAGGTCATGCGCCCGGTGGGTCTCGGTGTCGCCCTCGTTCCCGCTTGCGCCACCGACGATGATCAGCGACGCGTCGCGGCGCCCCCGACGACGGAGGTCGGCGAGCGCCCGGATCGCGACGTCGGGGCC
>NZ_JBAVYV010000305.1:0-2265 GCF_049588435.1 Ilumatobacter sp. | reverse complement strand
GGTACGAAGAAAGTGAATGTGACAGCGCGCTGAACGGTCGTTACGACGGCAAGCCTCAGTCGCTGCGGCAAGGATCTTGGGCGGTCGTCCCACCGAACCCCTTCTTTGCCGACCTCAAGGGTTTGCGTGTCGAGCTCTGCGTCTTTCCGACCCTGGTCGACGGGTCGCGCACGTTGCTTGACTGCTCGGACGAACGCGGTGGATTCGCGCTCGAACTGCGCGACGGTGTCGCGTGCTTCGTCACTCGAGGCGACGACGGAACAGCGATCGAACTCACGGCCGAGTCACCCGTCCCGCTCCGCCGCTGGACGCGAATCACCGCCAACTACGACCCCGACGAAGAGGAGATGCGAATGTCGGCGGTTCCGCTGGTCACCGCACCCGGTGACCGAGTGACAGCGCGGCCGTGGACCGGGAAACGACAGGCCCGCGCTCGCGTGTGCTCGGAAGGGCCGGTGACCTTCGCGGCTCGAATGCAGGGAGACCAGCGCGACCAGTACTTCGACGGACGGCTCGACGCCTGCAGCGTGGGCTCGGACCCGTACGGCGAGCCCGACGTTCGGTGGGATTTCTCGCTCGACATCGGGACCGAGCGCATCAGCGACCGGGGGCTGCATCAGCTGCACGGCCGCACAATGCAGCTGCCGTCGCGGGCGATACCGGGCGTCGAGTGGACGGGAGAGGTGCACGACTGGACGGTCGACCGTCGACACTACGGGGCCATCCACTTCCACTCCGACGATCTGGCAGACGCGGAGTGGGAGACGACGTGCAGCCTTGTCGTCCCCGGCGACCTCCAGAGCGGCGTCTACGCGCTGCGGTCGCGGACGGAAAACGGCGACGAGGATCATGCGGTCTTCTTCGTTGCTCCCGGCGACGACGATGCACCCGCCGACGTGGCGTGGCTCGCATCGACGATCACCTACCGGGCGTACGCGAACGTTCGACTGAATCTCAGCCCCGACCTGATCTTCGGAAGCTGGGCCGAGGCCGAGGTCGCCAACGACCGCTTCCTCATGGAACACCCCGAATGCGGTCTCAGTTGCTACGAAATCCACGCCGACGGGCACGGCGTCGCGAACAGCTCGCACAAACGACCCGTCATGAATCTCAAACCCAAAGGCGGCGTGTGGTCGTTCACGGCAGACACGAACATCGTGGCCTGGCTCGATCGTACGAACGTGGCCCACGACGTGATCACCGACGACGCCCTCCACGACCACGGCCGCGAGCTGCTCGATCGCTACCGAGTCATCGTCACCGGAACCCATCCCGAGTACTGGACCACGCCCATGCTCGACGCGCTGGAGGGCTGGCTTTCTCGTGGCGGCAGGTTGATGGTGATGGGAGGAAACGGCTTCTACTGGCGGACCGGGGTACATGGTTCGATGCCTGGCGCAGTGGAAGTGCGACGTGCCGAAGACGGCGCTCGCGCCTGGATATCCGAACCCGGCGAGTATGCGATGGAAACGTCCGGTGAGCTCGGCGGACTCTGGCGCCGGATTGGTCGCCCGCCCAATCGCGTCACCGGGTCCGGGTTCGCGGCGCAGGGCTTCATCACCTCGGGCCACTACCGCCGTTCTGATGCATGGGACGACCCGCGGGTGGCTTTCGCCGTGGAGGGTCTCACCGACAGCGATCTACTCGGCGACCACGGCACGATCGGCGGCGGCGCCGCCGGACAGGAAATCGACCGCTTCGACGAGAGCCTTGGGTCCCCCTCACACTCGATCATCTTGGCATCCTCGGTTGGGCACCCGCCCGACATGCTGCAGACGAAAGAGGAGTTCGCCGCGACAGGTATCCCGATACCGGGAACCGCCGTGCGGGCCGACGTCGTGTTCTTCGAGACACCCCAGGGCGGCGCCGTGTTCTCGACCGGAAGCATTGCCTGGGCGGGCAGCCTCGCAACGAACGGCTACGACAATGACGTTGCGAAGCTGACGACGAATGTCCTGACACGCTTCGCCGACGAAACGCCGTTCGAGGCTCCGGAAGGTGTCGTCCGACCCACAGGGCTTCCCCAGGAAGTCGCCGCCGAGGCCGGACTGTGGTGATCGACGTGCCGGACCAGCCGACGGTGGTCGTACTCGGCGCTGCGGGAGGAATGGGGCGCATGGCCGCGAACGTGGCCTCGTCGTACGCAGACCTCGGCGAACTGGTGGTGGCGGACATCGACGTTGCGGCAGCCGAACGGGTCGTGGCGGAACTCACCCCAGCGGCCCGGACGCGACTGCGCGCCGCGCACGTCGACGTGACCGATGG
>NZ_JBAVYV010000304.1:0-4842 GCF_049588435.1 Ilumatobacter sp. | reverse complement strand
CGAGCCAGAGCCCGCCGTCCGATGCGAAGCACTTCTGCGGAGCGAAGTAGTAGACGTCGACCTCGCTCGGAGACCAGGTCAGTCCGCCCGCCGCCGATGTGGCGTCGACGGCGACCAGTGCATTCGTGGCCGCCGTGTTCTCGGGACGCTGCAGGTTCATCGCGACGCCGGTCGACGTCTCGTTGTGCGTCAGCGCGTAGAGGTCGATGCCGTCCTCCGCGACGAGTGTCGGATGTGTTCCGACATCGCTGCGCACGACCGACGGCTCACCGAGGTGCGGGGCCGCGGCACAGGCCTCGGCGAACTTGGACGAGAACTCGCCGAACACGGCGTGTTGGCTGCGTTCGCGCACGAGGCCGAACGTGGCGACGTCCCAGAACACGGTTGATCCACCGTTGCCGAGCACGATTTCCCAACCGTCGGGGAGACCGAACAGGTCCGTGAGCTTCGAGCGGACCGCCCCGACGAGGTTCTTCACGGGGGGCTTGCGGTGTGACGTGCCGAGCAGCGTGTCACGAGCGGCGACGACGGCGTCGACCTGTGCGTGACGCACCTTCGACGGACCGCAGCAGAAGCGCCCGTCGCCGGGAAGCAGGTCGGTCGGAATGGTGATCTGGTCGGGGGTCGTGCTCACGGTGATCAGCATGGCGTCGTCGACGACCGTCCCCAACCGGATTTCCCCCAACCCGCTCCCACCTCGCCGCCGCCCCCGACCCAGCGATCTCGTGAACTCTTCTGGCGCTCCGTGCGCGAACAGTTCACGAGATCGGCGGTTGGCCGTTGCCGGGGTGGTGGTGGAAACGGGCGACGGGCGCTCGGAGGCGGACCGGTATCCTCCACCAACGTGAACCGTGCATCGCAGCGCCTGTCCGCCATCCAGCCATCGGCGACCCTCGCCGTCGACGCCAAGGCCAAGGCGTTGAAGGCGGCCGGTGAGAACGTGATCGGGTTCGGGGCGGGCGAGCCCGACTTCCCGACCCCGGCCCACATCGTCGAGGCCGCTCAGGCAGCGTGTGCCGACCCGAAGAACCACAAGTACTCACCGGCGGGTGGACTGCCCGAACTGAAGGAGGCGATCGCCGCCAAGACGCTGCGCGACTCCGGGTTCGAGTGTGACCCGTCGCAGATCCTCGTGACCAACGGCGGCAAACACGCGGTGTACACCGCGTTCGCCGCGCTGTGCGACCCGGGCGACGAGGTCATCTGCCCCGCCCCGTACTGGACGACGTACCCCGAGGCGATCACGCTCGCCGGTGGGGTTCCGGTCGTGATCGACACCGATGTCGAGTCCGGCTTCAAGGTGACGGTCGAACAGCTCGATGCGGCCAAGACCGACCGCACCAAGGTGCTCTTGTTCGTCAGCCCCGACAACCCGTCGGGCGCGGTCTACACACCCGCCGAGGTGAAAGTCATCGGCGAGTGGGCCGTCGCGAACGGCGTCTGGGTGATCACCGACGAGATCTACGAACATCTCGTCTACGGCGCCAACGAGTTCTCGTCGATGCCGGTCCTCGTCCCCGATCTCGCAAAGCAGTGCCTGATCGTCAACGGCGTCGCCAAGACCTATGCGATGACGGGCTGGCGCGTCGGCTGGATGATCGGCCCGAACGACATCATCAAGCCGTCGTCGAGCTTCCAGTCGCATGCCACGTCGAACGTCGCCAACGTCTGCCAGCGCGCCGCGATCGCCGCGGTGTCCGGTCCGCTCGACGACGTCGACATGATGCGCGAGGCGTTCACCCGCCGTGCCGATCTGATCCACGGCATGCTCAACGACATCGACGGCGTCGTGTGCCCCGAACCCCAGGGCGCGTTCTACGCGTTCCCCGACCTGCGCGGCCTGCTCGGCCGGGAGTACGGCGGAGTCATGGCGAACACGACCCTCGAACTCGCCGACATCGTGCTCGACCAGGCGAAGGTCGCCTGGGTGCCCGGTGAGGCATTCGGGACCCCCGGCTACGGTCGCTTCAGCTTCGCCCTCGGCGACGCGGACATCGAGGCGGGAATCAACCGCTTCGCCGCCCTCGTCGGCTGACCGGACGGCGACCTCGACTCGGGGATCTCCGCGGGAACGACGAAGCCGCAGCAACGAAGCAGCAGCAACGAAACAGGAACCCAGCAGCGAAGAGACGGCTGCGACAGGAGACATGGTGCTCGAGGCGTCGATCGTCGAATTGCAGGAGGCGATGTCGTCCGGTGCGTTCGACTCGCGCCGACTGACCGCCGGATATCTCGCGCGGATCGAGGAGATCGATCGCTCGGGTCCGACGCTCAACTCGGTGATCGAGGTCAATCCGGACGCGGACGAGATCGCAGCGGCACTCGACCGCGAGCGGGCGGTCGACGGACCCCGCGGTCCGCTCCACGGCATCCCGGTCCTGCTCAAGGACAACATCGCGACCGGTGACCGGATGCAGACGACGGCCGGATCGACCGCCTTGATCGGATCTCCCGCCGTGAGAGACGCATCCCTCGTGACCCGGTTGCGCGATGCCGGAGCGGTGATCCTCGGCAAGACCAACCTCAGCGAATGGGCCAACATCCGGTCCAGCCGGTCGACCAGCGGCTGGAGCGCCCGCGGCGGTCTGACCCGCAATCCGTACGCTCTCGACCGCAACACGAGCGGCTCGAGCTCGGGGTCGGCCGTGGCGGTCGCCGCGAGCCTGTGTGCGGTCGCCGTCGGGACGGAAACCGACGGTTCGATCGTCTCGCCCGCCTCGGTCAACGGCCTGGTCGGGATCAAACCGACCGTCGGTGCGGTGAGCCGCGACGGCATCATCCCGATCTCGCACTCGCAGGACACGGCGGGTCCGATGGGCCGCACGGTCGCGGATGCAGCAGCGCTGCTGGCAGCGCTCGTCGAGCCTGGTTCCGCAGGTTCTGGGGTCGATGAACTCGGCACCGACGCGCTCGGCTCGGCATCGCTCGCCGGGTCGCGGTTGGGCGTGCTTCGGAATCACGACGGTGCACATCCGGGTGTCGACGCCCTGTTCGAGGCTCACGTCGAGACGTTGCGTCGGGCCGGAGCCGTGCTCGTGGATCCGGTGGAACTCGAGCACGGTGACGAGATCGAGCGTTGCGAGTTCCCGGTCCTGCTCCACGAGTTGAAGTTCGGGCTGGAACGGTGGTTTGCCGAGTTCGCGCCGTCGTGCGGGATCGGGTCACTCGCCGATCTGATCGCGTGGAATCGACACCACGCCGAGACCGAACTGCGATGGTTCGGCCAGGAGTTGTTCGAGGCCGCTGGGGATCTCCCGGGACTGGACGATCCGGAGTACCTCGAGATGCTCGCGACCTGCCGCCGCGCGTCGCAGACGGATGGCATCGATGCGGTTCTCGCTGCCCACGACCTCGACGCACTGGTCGCACCGACCGGCGGGCCCGCGTGGATGACCGATCTGGTCAACGGCGACAACGACACCGGCAGTTGTTCGACTCCGGCGGCGGTCGCCGGGTACCCCCACGTCACGGTTCCCATGGGCCAGGTCGGCGGACTGCCGGTCGGCTGGTCGTTCATCGGCGACGCTGGAAGCGACGCACGAATGGTGCGCTTCGCTGCGGCGTTCGAGCGACTGGTCCAGGGGCGCACGCCGCCGACCTACGCAGCTTCGGTTGCCGCGCGCGGTTGAGATGTCGGGCCGACCTTCGGGCCGAAGCCGAGCGGGCGTGCGTGGAGCGGCGCCGTGGACGGCGGCTCAGTCGAGCGAGTCGGGCATGGTGCCGACGCGTGAGCTGAAGTGTTCGACGGCGATCACGACACCGGCGCCGAGCAGGGCGAGCACGATCGGCAGGACGACCTCGTCCGCCGGAGCCGAGAGTTGCGTCGTGTGGGTTCCGTTCGGCCACGGCCAGAGCACCCGCATCGAGCCGATCATCAGACCGATCATCGCGGCGATGACCTGGTTGCGGTAGTTCTCCAGGAGCCAGTGCAGCAACGTCGAGAACACGGCCAAGCCGATGACACACCCGACCATGAACGCCCCGAGCGCGGCGAAGTCACGGTCGTTCACGGCTCCGAGGACCTCGGTGTACATCCCGAGCAGGACGAGGATGAACGATCCGGAGATCCCGGGGAGGATCATCGCGCAAATCGCGATCGCCCCGGCGAGTGCGAACACCCAGAACGGCTTGGTCACGACCTCGGCCGCGTCCTCGGCCGCCTCGGTGCTCTCCCGGAGTCCGAGCACCAGGAACAGGACCACTCCGACACCGGCGATGATCCCGACGCTGACGGCGTCGACCCGGTCGAGCAGGTTCCAGGCGATCCAGAGCGTGCCGACGACCAGACCGAAGAACAGACCGGCCATCGCGATCGGTTCGTCGGTCAAGAGTTGTTCGAGCACCGAGGACAGCGCGAAGACAGCGACGAGGATTCCGCCGAGCAGGGTGATCAGCCAGATCCATTCGATGTCGCGCAGGGTCTGCCTGAAGCCCGCGAAATCACCGGTGAGCCCTTGTCGCAGCCCGCGGGCGCCGAGGCGGATGTTGCGGATCAGGCGGTCGTAGATGCCGAGGACCAGCGCGACGGTTCCACCGGACACGCCGGGCACGATGTCGGCTGCTCCCATCGCGAACCCGCGCGCGAACTGGGCGACGTGGTCGAGGGGAGGGCGACGGTTGTCAGGCACGGCCGGTGAGGCTATCCAGCGGTCAGGCCCACCAGAGAGGGTGGCGGAGAGCGAGGCCCGAGACGACGATCAACACGACGCACTCGCCGACCTGTTCGACCGCTCCGAGGATGTCGCCGCTCACCCCGCCGAACGCCCGGAGAGCGATCAGCGTGATCGCCGCCGTGCCGATCGCGACGGCGGCGGCGAGCGGGACGACCCACCAGCCGAGCGC
>NZ_JBAVYV010000303.1:0-4717 GCF_049588435.1 Ilumatobacter sp. | reverse complement strand
ACGTCAGACCGTCCAGGCGGGGTCGAGCACCGGTCCCCCCGCTGTTGAACATCAGGATCTCGACGGGCGGCCGCGGGTCGGTCGGGTCGGACGATCGGGCGCTCGCCTGGAAGTTCCAGAGTGCCCCGGCGCCTTCGGCCGGGACGCGATGCGGGATCGCCTGAGCGACCGCTCCGAGGCAGAGGTCGGTGACGAAGTGTCCGAGCACGTGCCGGACGGCGACCGGATCTGGATGCTTGGCGTTGAGGATGACGGCGTCGGGTGCGCTGACCGTGAAGGTTGCCAACGATGCGTAGTTGTTCGGCAACTCGGGGGCGAGCGCGACGAGCATCCCGTACGTGAAGTAGGCGTGGGCGTAGCCCAGCGGGACGTTGATCCCGAGCGGACACACGGGCGACGTGCCCGTGAAATCGGCGTGCATCCCGTCGGCGGTGACCGTGACCGCGACGGCGAGCGTGACCGGCTCGCCGTAGCCGTCGACGACCATCTCGTTGCGGTAGACGCCGGGCTCGACCGTGGCGATCGCCCGCTGCATCGCGGCGTCGGTCCGTTCGAACACGAACGTGGCGAGGTCACGGAGGTCGTCGATCTCGAACTCGTCGAGCATGTCGAGGAGACGGCGACGGCCGGTCTCGTTCGAGGCGGCCAGGCCGTGGATGTCACCGATCACCTGGTCGGACTCACGGACGTTGACCCGCACGATGTTGACGAGGTCCCGGTTGAGGTTCCCGCGCTCGGCCCACTTCATGATCGGGATGTTGATCCCTTCCTCGTAGACCTCTTTGGCGTCGGGTCCGTAGCCGCGTCCGCCGATGTCGACGACGTGCGCGGTCGAGGCGAAGAAGCCGATCAGTGTCTCGGTCGTCGTGCCCGTGTCGTCGGAAAGCGGCCGGAAGACGGGCGTGCAGACCGTGATGTCGTGGAGGTGGCCGGTTCCCTTCCAGGGATCGTTCGTGATGTACACATCGCCCGGGAAGATCCGCTCGGGACCGATGTCGTTGATGAAGTGCGGGACCGCGGCGGCCATCGTGTTGACGTGGCCGGGGGTGCCGGTGACGGCCTGGGCGATCATCCGACCGTCCGGGTCGAAGACGCCCGCCGAGAGGTCGCCGGCCTCGCGCACCGAGGTACTGAACGCGGTGCGCACGAGGGCGAGCGCCTGTTCCTCGACGACCGAGATGAGGCGGTTCCACATCACCTGGTTGTGCAGCGTGCGGGCGGTGTCGGACCGTTGGATCGTGTTCGGGCTCATGCCGCCACCTCCGGGCGTCGGGTGATCAGGAGCGAGTCGTCCGGCTGGACGCTGCAGCGGTGATGGGATGCGATGACCGTCGTCGTCTGTCGCTCGGCGATGATCGCCGGCCCGTCGATCGTCATCGCCGGATGCAGTGACTCGCGGTCGAACAGACGGGTCGCGACGACCTCACCGGTCACGGGGTCGTACGCCTCGCGACTCGACTCGGACGGCGGGACGGTGTCACCCCCGGCCGACAATGCGACACGGTCGCGCAGCGGGACCACCGACGACACCCGGACCGACCAACTCACGGTCTCGATCGCGAGGTCGTCGATCGCCCGACCGAAGAACTCCTCATAGGCCTTGGTGAACTTGGCCGAGAGCAGCTCGGCGGCGAAGTCGTCGAACGTCGAGTCCTCGTCGAGCATCACCGGGATCTCCCAGCCCTGCCCGGCGTAACGCATCGACACCTGGCGCTCCACCGTCACCTCACTCGGGGTGCCCTGGCGCACGAACGACATCGCCTCGTCGGTCAACTCGGCGAGCACCCGGTTCGACCCGGCGACGTCGAAATCGGTCGTCGACGTGTAGAAACTGCGGACCGCCTCGTACGAGAACGGGGCGACGAGGAAGCCGATCGCGGAGCCGACCCCCGCTCCCGGCGGGACGATCAGCTCGTCGAGACCGAGCTTGTCCATCAGCCTGGCCGCATGCAACGGGGCGCCACCCCCGAACGCGATCATCGTGTAGCCGCCGAGGTTCTTGCCGTTCTCGACGGCGTGGGCGCGGGCGGCGTTCGCCATGTTCTCGTCGACCACCTCGGCGACACCGATCGCGGCCGTCGTCGCGTCGAGTCCGAGCGCCGTTCCGACCGAGCGCACGAGTGCCTCGGCGGCGAGATCGGGTGAGAGATCGATGTCGGTCGCCCCGAACGTGTCGGGATGCAGCCGACCCAGTTGCAGGTTGGCGTCGGTGACCGTCGCGTCGAGTCCGCCGAGGGAGTAGGCGGCTGGTCCGGGCTCCGACCCGGCGCTGTGCGGGCCGATGCGGATCTGATCGAGCGAGTCGACCCGTGCGATCGAACCGCCACCGGCGCCGATCTCGATCATGTCGATCACGGGAATCGAGATCGGCATCCCGCTCCCCTTCTTGAACCGCGCTGTCCGATCGACCTCGAACGTCTTCGCCGTCGCCGGACGCGAGTCGTCGATGAGGCTGATCTTGGCGGTCGTTCCACCCATGTCGAACGACAGCACCCGGTCCCGGCCGTAGCGCGCGGCGAGATCGGCAGCAAAGATCGCCCCACCGGCGGGCCCGGACTCGACCAGCCGGACCGGGAACTCGGCGGCGCTCTCGACGCTCATCAGACCACCACCGGAGTGCACCAGGTAGAGCGGCGCAACCACGCCGCGCTCGCGCAGCTGGTCGCGCAGTCGCACGAGGTACGACGCCATCAGCGGCTGGACGTAGGCGTTCGCACACACGGTGTTGAACCGCTCGTACTCGCGCATCTGCGGCGACACCTCGCAGCTGATCGATACCGACACGTGCGGCAGGCGGTCCGTCAACAGGTCGCGGAAGCGGCGTTCGTTCGTGCCGTCGACGTAGCTGTGGATGAACCCGACCGCCACCGATTCGTATCCCTCGTCGGCGATCCCCTCGATCAGTTCGACAGCACCCTGCTCGTCGAAGGGAATCAGGACCTGCCCTCGGGCGTCTCGACGCTCCGACAGCGTGAGCCGGTGCCGCCGCTCGATCAACGGCTTCGGCAGCACGATGTCGAGGTCGTACTGCTCGAACCGGCTCTCGGTACGCGTCTCGATCACATCGCGGAAGCCTTCGGTCGTCACGAGCGCGGTGTGCGCGCCGCGGCGCTCGATCAACGCGTTCGTGGCGAGCGTCGTGCCGTGGATGAACTGTTCGACGTCGGCGAGCTCGATGCCCTCGTCGATGGTGAGCCGTTCGAGCCCGTCGAGGATCGCGCGCTCGGGAGCGTCATGGGTGGTGAGCACCTTCGTCGACGCGTAGGTGCCATCGACCCGCTCGATCACGATGTCGGTGAACGTGCCGCCGACGTCGGCACCGATCCGGATGGTCCCCTGCGTGTTCTCCGAGTTCGTCATCACAAATCCTCCAGTTTCGGGAAGTCGCTCGGCGGCATGATGTCGACGGTTGCCGAGCGTTGCTGGGCGAGCATTCCGCCGTCGACCTTGATGACGTCACCGGTGATGTACGACGCATCGTCGGACGCGAGGAACAGCGCCGCGCCGGTCATGTCGTTGGGTTCACCGATGCGGCCGAGGGGCACGTTCTCGCCGCGCAGCGTGCGCTGCTCGACGTCGAGTCCCGACGTGTCGATCGAGCCCGGCATCAGTGCGTTCACCCGGATCGCGTACGGCCCGAGGTCGAGCGCCATCGCTCGGGTGAGTGCCTCGATTCCGCCCTTCGTGGCGTCGTAGGCGGTGAACGCACGGTGGGCCCGCGTCGCCCCACCGGAGCTCATGTTGATGATGCTCCCGCCACCGGCCTTGGCCATGATCCGCGCCGCACGATGCGAGCAGAGGAAGTGACCGGTGAGGTTGACGTCGAGGATCTTGCGCCACCACGCCTCGTCGGCTTCGAAGAAGTGGAGCATCGGCGAGACCAGACCCGCGTTGTTGACCAGCACGTCGACGGTTCCGTGGCGCTCGACGACGTCGTCGAACATGGCCGCGACCTGCTCGCCGTTCGAGACGTCGGCGACGGAGACCGACGCCACTCCCCCGTCGGCGACGATCGACTGCGCGACCTCGTCGGCCGTCTCGGAATCGACGTCGTTCACGACGACAATGGCGCCCTGGTCCGCAAATCGGCGTGCGATCGAGCGTCCGATGCCGCCACCGGCTCCGGTGACGACGACGACCTTGTTCTTCAGTGACGGGTACATGCTGCTCATTTCAGACATCGGCCAGGTCGGCCTTGAGTTGTTGGATCGCCGGCTCGTCGCGGCGGTAGTAGACGTACCCGGAGCGCGGTGTGGCGATCACGAGGCCCGCATCGAGCAGGACCTTCATGTGCCGGGACGCGGCCGGCTGGCTCACCCCGAGCTTGTCGGTGATGTACATGTTGCAGGCCCCGTGCTCGACCGGATCACCGTGTTCCTGCGGCGGAAAGTGGGCGACCGGATCCTTGAGCCACTCGAGGATCTGCAGACGACGGGCGCTCGCCAGTGCCTTGAGCGCTCGCTCGAGAGCCGAGCCGGTCATCGTCGCAATCTGCATACCTCTATAACTAACTCGCTATTCAGCTCCCCGTCAACCCCCGATCTCTCGCTCCTCTCCATCTTCTCGACCCCATTCCGTCTCACATGCGGATACGGAGCGGGGTCGAGAAGATATGGGAGAACGATCCGGGGGCGGTCGCGGTGACCGGTACGGTCGAGACGTGGAACGGCGCGTACCTCTCGGGCGGATTCCCCGCCGGGTCGGGGCCGCATCGGTC
>NZ_JBAVYV010000302.1:0-29110 GCF_049588435.1 Ilumatobacter sp. | reverse complement strand
GAGCCCGACTCCTCGCTCGCCTCGATCAGGACGACACACCGCGCGTGCGACCCGTGCGCCGCGTGGAGAGCCTCCATCGCGGTCAGGCTGGCGAAGGCCGCATAGCCGTCGTCGGCGCCGCCGCGGCCGTAGAGGCGATCACCCTCGAGCACGGGCGTCCACGGACCCAGCCCCTCGCGCCACCCTTCCATCTCAGGCTGCTTGTCGAGGTGGCCGTAGAGCAACACGGTGTCGTCGGTACCCGATCCAGCGGACGGATCGGTCGCAGGAATCTCCATCAGGATCATCGGCGTCCGGCCCGGGAGTTCGTGGACCTCGACGACGAGACCCGGGATCGGGCGGGCGCGACACCAGCCCTCGATCAGGTCGACCGCGCGTTGCATGTGGCCGTGCTCGCGCCAGTCGGCGTCGAAATCGGGTGACACGTTCGGAATCGCGATGTACTCGTGGAGGACGGGGATGATCCCGGTCCACACGTCTGCGCACCGATCGTGCAGTGCGGTGTCGTCGATGGTCACCCGTGTCACGGTACCGCTCGCCGACTCAGGTGAGGAGAAGGCGTTCGATTCGGCGAGCTGCGACCATGAGGCCGAGGATCGACAGCCCGATCAACACCGCCAGATGCCCGACGATCGACCCGTCCCAGACGCCGAGGTTCGCTGCGCGCACCAGTTCGACGCCGTGGTACAGCGGGCTGAACACGACCACCCAGCTCCAACTCCCGTACTGCGACAGCGGGTAGAAGGTCGTGGAGAACAGGAACAGCGGCAACGTGATCGCCGGAACGTACTCGAAGTCCTCCCACGACCGCATGAACGTCGTCAGCGCCATGCCGAGCGACGCGAACGCGAAGCCGATCAGCATCGCCGCCGGGATGGCCAGCACGGTCCACGCCGACTCGACCATGCCGAGCACCGCCATCGTGACCGCGAACGCAACCGCGTAGATCCCGCTGCGCGCCACCGCTCCCCCGATCTCACCGAGCGCGACGTCACCCGCCGACATCGGCGTCGCGAGCACGGCGTCGTAGAGCTTCGAGTGTTTGATCTTGTAGAAGACATTGGCCGTGCACTCGAACACGGCGCCGTTCATCGCGGCAGCCGCCATCAGCCCCGGCGCCACGAAATCGGCATACGGCACGGTCTTCCCGCCGGTTTCGACGTCGCCGACGAGCGCCGCGAGCCCGACCTGGATCGACAGGAGGTAGAACAGCGGTTCGATGAAGCCGCTCACGAGGACGAGCCAACCGCGCTTGTAGACGTAGAGGCTGCGCTCGATCATCCGCTGCGGACGACGGATGTCGAAGAAGACCGTCGGGATGATCCGCAGGGGGAGCGATCTGGAAGCCGGGACGGGCGAGGCGCTCACGGCCGCAACCGCCGATCGAAGGTGATCGTCGCCGCAATGCTCCCAGCCGTGACGAAACCGAGCAGGACGAGCAGGTGGACCAGTCCGGCCATCGGTTCCAGACCTCCCAGCACGAGCCCGCGACACAGCTCGATCCCGTGCCAGATCGGGGTGAGGCGAGCGACGAATTCGAGCCACGGGGGCAGTTGGTCGATCGGATAGAACGCCCCTCCGAACAGGAACATCGGAACGACCCCGAAGCGCAACAGCGCCGAGAACGAGTTGTCGGTGTGGCGCGTGGCGACCCAGGCCGCGAAGGGCATCGCGAACGCCAGCCCGGTGAGCACACCCACCGGAATCGCGGGAAGGAGTCCCCACGACCGCGTTTCGGTGAAGCAGGCGAGCACGAGTGCCACGCCTGCACTCGACACCAGCCCGCGCAGTCCGTAGTAGAGGCCTTTTCCGAGCGCGACGTCACGCGATGTCAACGGCGTCGAGATCATCGCCTGGTGCGCCTCCGACCAGGTGAAGCCGTCCATCGTCGGCCAGAGCGACTCCTGGCCGAGCACGAACATCGACGTGGTGGCGATCAGCGCGGTCGCGTAGAACGCGAAGTACGACACCCCGCCGAGGGCGTCCGGGCCCGCCGGCCCGCCATCGACCAGTTCGCCGATCCCGAGACCCACACCGAGCAGATACATCACCGGCTGCACCACGGATCCGAAGACCGCCGTCCGCCACACGAAACGGAAGTAGGTCCAGTCGCGGAAGTACACGCGAGCGGGCCCCCACGAGCTGATGGTGCCGCTCACTCGATCAATGTCCGGCCGGTCAACTTGAGGAAGACGTCCTCGAGGCTGCTGCGACGCACCAACGCGCTCTCGGGGATGACCTCGCGTCGATGGAGTTCGGACAGTGCCGCGTCTCCGTCGTCGTCGTAGATCAACAGCCGGTCGGGAAGCACTTCGATCCGGCTGCCGACACCCTCGAGGGCGGGGAGTTGTGCCGCGTTGCGTCCGTACCCGAAGCGGACCTCGAGCACCTCGCGGCGGATGTGTTCGGCGATCAATCCCTGTGGTGATCCTTCCGCGACGATCACTCCGCCGTCCATCACGACCAGCCGATCGCAGAGTTGTTCGGCCTCGTCCATGAAGTGGGTGGTGATCACCTGCGTGGCCCCGCGCTCCTTCAACTGGTACAGCCGGTCCCACAGCACGTGGCGCGCCTGGGGATCGAGGCCCGTCGTCGGTTCGTCGAGGAGCAGCACATCGGGGTCGTTGATCAGCGAGCGGGCGATGCTCACCCTGCGCTTCTGCCCGCCCGACAGCGAGTCGACCTTGCTGTCCCGCTTGTCCTCGAGCTGGACGAAGTCGATCAGTTCGTCGGCTTTCGACCGGCACTCGGAGCGGGCGATGTCGAAGTACCGACCGTAGATCAGCAGGTTCTCCTGGACCGTGAGCTCGGTGTCGAGTTGGTCGAGCTGCGGCACGACGCCCATCCGACCGCGGATCGCTCGCCCGGCGGTCGCCGGGTCGAGGCCGAAGATCCTCAGATCACCGCCGGTCACCGGCGACACGCAGCCGATCATCCGCATCGTCGACGTCTTCCCGGCACCGTTCGGTCCGAGGAACCCGAAGGCCTCACCGGGAGCGATCTCGACATCGATGCCGTTGACCGCCGTGAAGTCGCCGAATCGTTTCACGAGCGAGCGCGCGACGATCACCGAGCTGGAATTCATGCTCGGAGTGTCACACATCGGGCCGCAATCGCATCGGTTCGATTCGGATCACTACGGTGTGGAGACACTTCGAACCTGGGGGAACTTCGTGACCGAAAATGCGGGAATCGATCCGACGGCGAGGCGCGTGCTCCTCGCGACCGACGGGTCTCATCATGCGAACGCCGCGTTGGCGGCAGGACTCCGTCTGGTGTCACCCGCGCCCGGCTCGGTACTGATCACCGTGGTCCCCACGCTCGATCCGTCGATCGTCGTGGGCTCCGGACATGCGGGCCCGGTGATGTCGTTCGCCGACGAACAACAGCTGCTCGACGAGCGCGACCACGATGCTCGACTGGCGCTCGACGAGGCGGCCGAATCGCTCGGGCTCGCGGCGATCGAGCGGGAGATCCTCGGTGGCGACCCGGGCGCAGTGATCTGCGAACGCGCGGCCGAAGGCAGGATCGACGTGATCGTGATCGGCACCAGCGGTGTCGGCGGCTTCAAACGGGCACTGCTCGGTTCGGTCTCGGACCACGTCGTGCGCCACGCGCCGTGCCCCGTCATCACCTCGAATCCCGACTGATCCATCAACCGCGTGTCGCTGTTCGGCAGCGATCGAAAGGAGTGGTACGTGAGCAAGCGGACGGCATCGTGGATCGCAGCGCTCGCGCTCGCCGTCGCCGCATGCTCGTCGAGCGATGCTGACGAGGCAACCGAGCAACAGCTCGCCCAGGAGTTGGTCGACTCCACCAGAGCTGCGGGCATCCAGCCCGAGCTCACCGCCGAGATCGCTGCCGCGCTGTACGGAACCGATGCGTCCAGTGTGTGCGACGCGTTCGACGGCGGTCTGACGACGTCCGCGGCGAGTCGCCTACTCGGCAACCCGGGCCACGGGCGCCGAAACAACGTCACCGAGACCGCCGTCGCCTACGCAGGGCTCGTCATCAGGACGTACTGCCCTGATCTGCTCCCCGACTTCGCACATGCCATCGAGGACGTGGATCCGGTGGACGTGACCAGATGAGCGACAGCAGGGCCGAGATCCCACCCGGCGCCGGCGGCAGTCTGCGCTCGGTCGCCACCATCGCGTGGCCGGCGCTCGCCATGTTGATGGTGGCAAGCGTCGGCAGCATCGCTCAGTTGTCGGACTCCGCGAGCTTCGGACTCGGTGCCGTCACCGTGTACCTCCTCCCGGCCTTGCTGTTCCTCGTCCCGGTCGGCCTCGTGTCGGCTGAGTTGGCCACCAGCCACCGTGGCGGCATCTTCGTCTGGGTTCGTGAGGCGTTCGGCGATCGCACCGGCTTCCAGGCGACGTGGTTCGTGTTCATGAACAGCGTGACGTTGTATCCATCGTTGCTCTCGTTCGGTGCGGCCGCGCTCGCCGCCGCTCTGGGACGTCCCGATCTCGCTGCGAACGGCGCATACATGGGCACGGTCGTGATCGTCGTGTTCTGGTTGGCGACGTGGATCGTCAGCCGCGGCATGAAGTCGTCGACGGGCATCTCCAACCTCGGCCTGGGTCTCGGCACCATCGTCCCGGCGCTGTCGCTCATCTTCATGATGTTCGCCTGGCTCGTCGACGACAAGGGATCACAGATCAGCTACGACGGTCCGTCGAGTCTGGCGCCGCCCGTCAGCGGACTGTCGAGCATCGCACTCGTCGTCGGCACCTTCGTCGCTTTCGCCGGTCTCGAACTGAACGCCGTCCACATCGCGAAGATGAAGGGCCCGCCGCGGAACTACCTCAAGGGCGTCATGCTGGCTGCCGCCACCGTCTTCGTGATGTATCTGCTCGGATCGTTGGCCATCTCGGTGGTCGTCCCGGACGCGACGCTCGAGCTGACCTCGGGCGCGTCGCAGGCGTTCGCCGTGTACGCCGACGGGTTCGGCATCCCGGCGCTGTCGAAGGTGTTGTCCGGTCTGCTCGTGTTCGGTGCGCTGGCCGCTTCGATCGCCTGGATCGGCGGGCCGAGTCGCAGCATGTGGATGGTGGGACGTGCGGGATACCTGCCCCGATCACTCCAGAAGACGAACTCGAACGACATCCAGATCTCGCTGCTCCTGCTCCAGGGAGCGGTCGTGACCGTGCTCTCGTTCGTCTTCGTCGTGCTTCCCAACACGTCCGCTGCGTTCGCGCTCCTCCAGGACGTGTCGATCAGCCTCTACATGCTGATGTACGTCTGCATGTTCGCCGCAGCGATCAAACTGCGCCGATCACAGCCCGACGTCGCCCGACCGATCCGGATCATCGGACTCCCGGTCATCGCGGTGGTCGGCATGCTGGCAGCCGTCGCCGCCATCGTCCTCGGCCTCACACCACCGGCGGGATACAGCAGCCTCTCGCCAGGCGCGTATGCGGGCATCGTCGCGACCGGCGTCGTCATCCTGGCGATCCCGCCACAGATCATCCACCGTTTCCGACGGCCCGACTGGAAGACCGACGGCGAACCGATCGCCGATCTCGACGGCGACGCCTGACGCGCGGACCACAACGACGGCAGACCTCCGGGAGTGCACTCATTCCGCCTTACTCGGACGAGGCGCACATCCCCGACCGACGAGTCCGAGGAAGACGGAATGGCCTCGTCCCCGAGACTCCGGTGCCCGACTCGCGCCGTGTTCGCGGAACCGCGACTCAGATTCCGTCGGCGGCTGCTGCCGCGTCGTCGTCCTCGACGAGTTCGGCGCCCGCGGCCACACGCTCACGCAGCGTCGCGAAGATCGGCGGTGGATCGCTCCACGGGTCGGCGAGCGTCCCGGACTCGGCATCGCGGATCGCCGACCACACGCGTTGCGGCGTGCAGGGAAGATCGATGTGACGGATCCCGAGATGGGAGACGGCATCGATCACGGCGTTCTGGACCGCGGGGGTGGAGCCGATCGTCGCCGCCTCGCCGATCCCCTTCGCTCCGAGCGGATTGAGCGGCGTCGGCGTCTCGGTCGAGACCACCTCGAACATCGGCAGTTCGGCCGCGGTCGGGATTCCGTAGTCGGCCATGTTGGAGGTGATCGGATTGCCGTCCTCGTCGAACGCGACGTCCTCCCACAGCGCCTGTCCGATGCCTGCCGCCACCCCTCCGTGCTGCTGGCCCTCGACGAGCAGCGGGTTGAGCACGGTTCCGCAATCGTCGACCGCGATGTGGCGCAGAAGCGTGACGTACCCGGTGTCGCGATCGACCTCGACGACGGCGATGTGCGCACCGAACGGGAACGTCGCACCATCCTGCACGAAGTCGAAATCGCCGTGGAGTTCGTCGCCCGCTTCCTCGGCACCGGCGGCGACCTCGCCCCAGGTGAGCGCCTGCGCGGGGACGCCGGCGACACCGATCGTGCCCGCCAGGGTGTCGACCACGATGTCGGCCTCGTCGGCTTCGAGCATGCGCGCTGCGACCGACTTGGCACGTTCGACCATCACCTCCGTCGCACCGCGTACCGCCGAACCACCGAGTTGGAGCGAACGCGACCCGCCGGTCCCGCCGCCGGTCCGCACCGCGTCCGTGTCACCGTCGACGAGCGCGATCCGATCGACCGGGATCCCCGTCTGGTCGGACACGAGCATCGCGAAGGCGGTCTGGTGGCCCTGTCCGTGGTTCTGCGTCCCGGCGTGGACGGTGGCCGATCCGTCGGGGTGGACGTCGACGGCACCGAACTCGGTCGGCCCGCCACCGGCGGTGATCTCCACGTACGAGGCCACTCCGATCCCGAGCAGCGAACGATCGTCCGCAGCTCGACGCTCGACCTGCTCGGCGCGGAGCGTTTCGTAGCCGACCACCTCGGCGGCTCGATCGAGGGGCACCGCGTACCGGCCCGAGTCGTACGTGTTGCCGGTCAAGGTCGTGAACGGGAACACGTCGTCGCCCAACAGATTCCGCTTGCGCAGCTCGATCGGGTCGATGCCGAGTTCGAGCGCCGCCTGATCGACGGCCCGCTCGAGCATCGCGGTCGCCTCGGGACGACCCGCTCCCCGATAGGCGCCCATCGACGTCGTGTTGGTGACGGCGACGGCGATGTCGCATTGGATCGCGTCGAATGCGTAGGTTCCCTGGGCCATCCGGCGAGTGCCGCCGGGAAGGTAGGCGCCGACCGTCGGGTAGGAACCGCCGTCACCCAGCAGGTGGACGCGCAGGCCGGTGAACGTCCCGTCGGGCCGGCACCCGAGTTCGACGTGTTGGACCTGTCCGCGGCTGTGCGGCAACGCAACCATGTCCTCGCTCCGCGTCGGCATCCACTGGACCGGTCGGCCCGTTCGGATCGCGCACGCGCCGACGACGGTGTACTCCGAGTGCAGACCGGCCTTGCCGCCGAATCCCCCGCCGACCTGTGGCGTGACGACGCGCACGTTCTTTGTCTCGAGTCCGAGCGCCGAACAGAACTGCGTGTGCACCAGGTGCGGCATCTGGTTGGACACCCACAACGTGACACGGCCGGTGCCGGAGTCGACCTCGGCTGCGGCGCAGTCGGGCTCCATCGGCACCACGGCCATCCGCTGGTTCACATAGGTCCCACGCATCACGTGCTCGTCGGCGCCGAACACGACGGGTTCATCCGCGACGTGGACGCTGGCCTCGTTCGAGCCGTGGCTCTCGAAGATGTCGGGAGCGCCCTCGGCGAAGGCGTCGAGCGGGGTCACCAACGCCTCGAGCGGTTCGATGTCGGCCCACACGGTCTGCGCCGCATCGACGCCCTGCGCGAACGTTTCGGCGAGGATGACCGCAATCGGCTCGCCGACGAACCGGACACGGTCGACCGCGAGGGGAGCGCGTTTGAAGTCGGGGTGAACGGGAGCGAAACCGTGGTGCGGAGCGACTCCGAGTTCGGCTGCGGTGAGCACCTCGACCACCCCCGGCATGGCGCGTGCCTCGTCGACGTGGACGTCGCCGAGCACACCGTGCGCGATCTCGGAGCGGACGAAGACCGCGTGCAGTCGGTCGACCAGTGGGAGGTCCGCCAGATAGCGACGGGCACCGCGCAGCAGCGCTGGGTCCTCCGTGCGCTGGACGCGGGTGCCGAGGATCGACCCGCGAATGGGAGTGGAATCCGACGGTGCAGCATTGGTGGTCGACATCGCCTCCGAACCTACATGTGAACCCGCGTCGACCTCCGCTCCTACGATGACCCGAGCAACCGCCGGAAGGACCCTCCACGATGATCGAAGCACAGCAGCACTCGGCGACAACACCTCGGGTCGCTGCGTTCGATGCCTGGATCCGCGGTCGGTTCGTCGACCTCAACACACGCCTCGAGAACGTCTACGCCGCGCAGGAGAACCGCGCGAACGTGCACGGCATCGGCGACGAGATCAAGGCGAAATTGCGCGACGAGGGACGCGAGCTGATCACCCCACTCATCGAGGAGGGCAACACCGACGAGGGCTTCGACCGGGCGTTCGAGCTGCTCGGCAACGTCGGGTACTACATGGCCGCGTGTCGGCGCCACGAGATCACCGAACCGTCACGCGAACGCACCTCGCCGCTCGTCGAGGCGTCGACACTCGCGCTCCATCTGGGGGCAACCGTCGGCACCGCACCGCGGTTCGTGGCGAGTCACATGGAGACGTACAACCGAGCGGTCAACGGTGTCTATCGCACCTTCACGTGGGGCGCCGACGAGAAGATCTTCCTCGATTACAACACCCGCTCGTCGCTGGCCTACATGCGCGCCGCCGACGCCCTCGGCCGAATCCATCCGATGGGCATCTCGCATCCCGCCGCCAACGATCTGCTGCTGGCCGCAAAGGACGCTCTCGACCAGGCGCTCGCCCTGAACATCGAACTCGGGCGAGTGCTCGATGTCGACGAGTTCTTCTTCTCCGTCCGGCCGTACTACAAGCCCTACCGCGTCGGCTCCCAGGAGTACCGGGGTGCGAATGCCGGCGATTTCGCGGCGTTCAACCAGGTCGATCTGCTGCTCGGATTGTGCAGCCCGACCGATCCGTCCTACACCCAGGTGGTCGTCGAGAAGATCCCGTACCTGCCTCCGGACGAGCAGCGGCGGCTCCAACACTCGTTCACCCACCCGAACCTGCTCGACGGCCTGCTCGCTCACGCCGACGTGAGCAACGAGACGTGGTTCCAGGAGAATGCCGCCGCCTACCTCGATGTCTGCGCCGCGCACGGGGCCGTGGCCGCCCACCACCACGACGAGTTGGTCGCCGCGTTCATCGAGCGGCCCGCCGAAGACATCCCGCCGGAGCACCTGGAGACGATCACCGCCAGCGGACCACCGCTCGACGTCCTCGTGCGCGCGCTCGAAGGACTCCGCGATCGGCGAATCGCGGCCGACCGCGACGACATCCCGACCCGTCGCGACGATCTGGCCGCACTGCGCGCCCTGCTGCGCTGATGAGCGGCCACGACCGGTTCGTCGAGCACGACGGCGTCTATCTGCTCAGCCATTCGATCGGTCTCGCGGTCCGTGGAACTCGCGACGCGACGACCGGGTACTTCGATGCGTGGGAGTTGGACACCGCCGAGGCCTGGCCGCACTGGCTCGAATCGATCGACGCCTTCCGAGCATCGCTGGCCCGGCTGCTCGGAACCGACGCGCGTGCGATCTGCCCACAGAGCAACGTGTCGAGTGGATTGACGAAGATCCTGGGATCGATCGGCGGGCTGGCGGAGCGGCCGACGATGCTCCTCACCGAGGAGACCTTCCCATCACTCGGGTACGTCGCCGAACATGTCGGCTTCGAGGTCCGCTACATCGACCGTTCGTGCGACGCGACCGACCCGGCGGTGTGGCGCGAGCACCTCACCACCGATGTCGACGTCGTGCTCGTGACCCACGTCCACTCGAACACCGGTGAACTCGTTCCCGTGCGAGATGTCGTCGGCCTCGCGCATCAGCGGGGCGCGATCGCGATCGTCGATGTCGCCCAGTCGGTCGGGGTGATCCCGATCGACGTCGGTCGCTGGGGTGCCGACTTCGTCGTCGGGTCGTGCGTGAAGTGGCTCAGCGGCGGGCCCGGTGCCGGGTGGCTGTGGGCCGATCCCGCCTCGATCGATCGGTACGAGCCGGACGACGTCGGATGGTTCTCACACGCCGAACCGTTCGAGTTCGACATCCATCGCTTCCGCTACGCCGACGACGCGCTCCGGTTCTGGGGAGGGAGCCCGACCGTGCTCCCCTTCACGGTGGCCCGACACTCGATCGACACGATCCATGACATCGGGGTCGAGACGATCCGTCGCCACAATCTCGCCCTGACCGATCAGCTGATCGACGCGCTCGGATCCCGAGTCGTCAGCCCGCACGACGCCGAACGGCGCAGTGGCACGTGCATCGTCGACGCTGGTGCCGACATCGCGGAGACGCTCGCTCGGGCCGGCATCGGCGTCGATCACCGCCCGAACGGAATCCGGATGTCACCCCATGTACACGTCAGCGCCGACGACATCGACGAAGTCATCGCCCATCTCCGGCCCTGAGGCCGAAGGATCAGCGATCTGAGAGGTCGGGGAACAACCACCCGAGCATCGAGTACCCGAGCGCTCGCATCGTCGCGTTGTCGGCAGATTCGACCAGGTAGATCACCGCAGATCGACTGTGACGTCGACCTCGGCCTCCGGCATGTTCCGAGCCCCCACGGGCTCAGTGTGCCACCCGCAGGCGAGAGCTCTGTCTCTACTTGGTGGACTTGACGTCGTCGCCGAACGTCTCGAGCTTCAACAGGCGGACGTCGTTCGAGAACACGTCGACCGGCTTGCTCGGCTCCATGCTGAGCATCCGCTGCAGGATCCGGACCTGGGTGACCTGGTTGTACTCGGCGAACGTGACCGCCCACCCGGTGCGACCGGCGCGAGCCGTGCGGCCCGAGCGGTGCAGGTAGTCCTTGACGTCCTTCGCCGGCTCGTAGTGGATGACCGCTCCGATGTCGTCGATGTCGATCCCGCGTGCGGCGACGTCGGTCGCGACGAGCACCTGCAGCTTGTCCTCGGCGAACTTGCGCATGACGCGCTCGCGCGTGCGCTGCTGGAGATCGCCGTGGATCGCCTCGGCATCGATGCCCAGGTCCTGCAGCTTCTCGGTCGCCCGATCGCACTGCCGCTTGGTCTGGCAGAACACGATGATCTTCGGGATCCCCTTGGCGATCGAACCGATCACCTTGTCGCGGTCCATGTGATGGATCCCGAGGAAGAGATGGAGCATCTCGCCGACGGTGTCGGTGGCTTCGTCGATCGCGACGGTCTCGGGGTTCGTCTGGTACGCCCGGATCAAGTGGCCCACGTCGCCGTCGAGCGTCGCGGAGAACAGCATCGTCTGGTTGCGGTTCGTGCAGTGGCGCAGGATCCATTCGACCTGCGGGGTGAACCCGTCGTCGGCCATGCGGTCGGCCTCGTCGAGGGTGACGATCTGCATGTCGTCGAGGTTGATCTCGTCGGACTTGATCAGGTCGATCAGGCGGAGCGGGGTCGCGACGACGATCTCGACGCCCTTGGCCATCTCCTCGACCTGGTGGTGTCGCGAGGCTCCGCCGTAGACGGGGAGCACCTTCATTCCGGCGTGGTCCGCGACCGGCTGCAGGACCTCTGCGACCTGGACGGCGAGCTCACGAGTCGGCACCAGCACCAAGCCGAGCGGACGCATCGGCGACGCCTTGTCGGTGATCCGGGCGAGCATCGGAATTCCGAATGCGAGGGTCTTTCCGGAGCCGGTCTTGGCTCGGCCGCACACGTCGTGTCCCAGCATCGCGACGGGGATCGCCTCGGTCTGGATGTTGAACGGTTGGGCGAATCCACACGCCGCGAGGCCGTCGTCGATCCGTGGCGGGACTCCGAGTTCGGCGAATCCGGTCGGCGCTTCGACCGGCGGCAGCGTGTTGAAGGAGGTGAGATTCGAGGTGTTGACGTGGTCGCGATCGTGAGGCTCGGAGGGTCGCGTCCGCTGTCGACGGGGCGCTCCCCGTCGGGATTGTTGTGATGTCATGTTGTCCGAGAGCGTACCGTCAACCCGACCCGGCATTCAGAACGGTGGCAGGAGGCGACGAAGGCCGTGCTATGGTGCACTCCGTGAACCACCGTCTGCTCCTTCTTATGTAGGGCGAGCGACCACATACTCGCGCTCGCCCGCAGCCCCCGCCCCTCCCGGCCGGGGGCTCTTTTGTTTTTCGGCCTGCCCTGTACCGACCGCAATTGTTCGACCACACATTGGAGAACCGAATGCCCCCGCAAACCAGCACCCCGAATCAGATGCCCTTCGACAAGTACGCGCCGTTCGTCCCGGTCGTGCTCACGGACCGCACGTGGCCCGACGTCGTGATCGACACCGCCCCCACGTGGTGTTCGGTCGACCTGCGTGACGGCAACCAGGCGCTCATCGACCCGATGGACCCCGCGCGCAAGATGCGGATGTTCCAGGAGTTGGTCGCGATGGGCTTCAAGGAGATCGAGATCGGCTTCCCGTCCGCGAGCCAGCCGGACTTCGACTTCCTGCGCCAACTGATCGAGGACGACCTGATCCCCGACGACGTGTGGATCCAGGTGCTCGTCCAATGCCGTGAGGAGCTGATCGAGCGCACGTACGAGGGACTCGCGGGAGCGCCGCGGGCGATCGTCCACTTCTACAACTCGACCAACCCACTGCAGCGCGAGGTCGTGTTCAATCTCGACAAGGCCGGGATCAAGCAGGTCGCGGTCAACGGGGCGAAGATGTGCAAGGCACAGCAAGCCGCACTGCCCGCACGCGCCGACGGATCGACGACCGAGATCCGGTACGAGTACAGCCCCGAGAGCTTCACGCTGACCGAGCCCGACTACGCGATCGAGGTGTGTGAGGCCGTGATGGACGTCGTCGGACCGACGGCGGACGATCCGATCATCCTCAATCTGCCCGCGACGGTCGAGTGCTACTCCCCCAACGTCTACGGCGACGTCATCGAATGGTTCGGGCGGACGATCAAGCAACGCGACCACGTGATCGTGTCGCTGCACCCCCACAACGACCGCGGGTGTGCGGTTGCCGCAGCCGAATTCGGAGTGATGGCCGGCGCCGACCGGGTCGAGGGGACGCTGTTCGGAAACGGTGAACGCACCGGCAACGTCGACGTCGTCAACCTGGCGATGAACCTGTTCATGAACGGCGTCGACCCCGAACTGGACATCAGCGACATCGACAAGCTGCGGCGCGTCGCCGAGTACTGCAATCGACTGCCCGTCTCGCCGCGGCATCCGTACGTCGGCGACCTGGTGTACACCGCGTTCTCCGGCAGCCATCAGGACGCGATCAAGAAGGGGCTCGACGCGCTCGACAAGCGACGCGACACCGACACGGGCGAATACGACAAGTTCGCGGTGCCCTACCTGCCGATCGACCCGAAGCACGTCGGGCGGTCCTACGAGGCTGTGATCCGCGTCAACAGCCAGTCGGGAAAGGGTGGGGTCGCCTACGTGATGAAGACCGAGCACGGTTTCGACCTGCCGCGCCGCCTGCAGATCGAGTTCTCGAAGACGATCCAACACATCACCGAGGACACCGGGACCGAGATCGGCCCGGGGGTGATGTGGGATCAGTTCCAGGCCGAGTACCTGCCCGTCGAGCCGACGTTCAAGCTGCGCTCGCACGAACTCAACACGAGCGCCGCAGAGGATGAGGGGCGCACCGTCATCCAGGCCCAGGTCGAGGTCGATGGCCAGGCGACATCGGTGCGCGGCGAGGGCGATGGACCGGTCGAGGCGTTCGTCGCGGCGCTGCTCGGCGAGTTCGGAGCGCGGGTCGGTGGCGAGTTCGACGTGCTCGACTATGCCGAGCACGCGATCGGACAGGGTGCCGACACCATGGCCGTCGCGTATCTCGAGACGGTCCGAGGCGACGGTGAGACGCGCTGGGGTGTCGGACGGAGCTCGAACATCACCACCGCCAGCCTGCGCGGCGTTCTCGCCGCGTTCGAACGTCACGCGACCGCCTGACGCTCCGGGTCGGTCCAGCGTGCTCCCCACGTCGGCCGGGCCGAGCCAGCTCCCCCGTCGAGGAGCCGAGGATTGATACTCTCGGCGGGATGAGCTGGCTGCTGATCTCCGTCCGACGTCTGCTCTGGGTCGCACTCATCGCAGCCGTCGGCGGTGCTGCCTATTCGTGGTGGCGCGACCACAACAGCGTCGAGCCCGCCGGACCGGCCGAATGGCCCCCGCTCCCACCTCGAGCACCGAACGCGCCACAAGCGACCACGGCCGGTGCATCGATCGTCAACTCGCTCGTCGACGCGCCCGAGGCACGATCGAACGACGCATCGGCGGGGGGTTGGGTGTCGGCTGCCGAGGACGGCTCGTGCCCGATCACGCACCCGGTCAAGGCAAACGACAACTCCGGAATCTTCCACGTCCCCGACGGTCGTTTCTATCCACGTACGAATGCCGACCGCTGCTACCAGAGTGCCGAAGCCGCCGCGGCCGACGGCTACCGTCAAGCCAAGAGCTGAAGGTCAGTTCCGCAACGAAAAGGGGTACCCCTCCATGAAGGTCTCGGTCGATTTCGACGTCTGCGCATCCACCGGCGCCTGCATGCAGGTGTGCCCGGAGGTCTTCGAGGTCCGAAGCGACGGCTACCTCTACATCCTCCAGGAGGAGCCGGGCGCGGAGCTGCACGACAAGGTGAACGAGGCGGCCGACATGTGCCCGACCGCCGCCATCAGCGTCGAGTAACACGCGACGGAACTCTCCGATCGGGGCGACCGATCGAACTCGCGCCACCGCATCGGTCGGTCGGCTATGTTCGGCCGCTGACACGACCCGGGGGAGACGCGATGAAGACGTTCACGAAGCTCGCGATCGGAGTCGGTGCGCTCGCGGCGACAGCACTGCCGATCGGGCTGTCGGCAGGTGGCGTCGAGGCGACACCTGGTGCCGGGCCGACCGCGATCGTCTCGCTCGGCGACAGCTTCATCTCGGGTGAAGCCGGGCGCTGGAACGGCAACTCCGACAGCTCCTGGGCATCTCGGAACGGCACCGACCGGGCGTACCGACGCTCGGGATGGTTCTCGTGGTTCTACGACGTCGGCGCCGTCTACCCGGGGACGGTGGGCAACGGATGCCACCGCAGCGACGTCGCCCCGATCCTGTCCAACTCGATCGGTGTGCAGAACAAGATCAACCTCGCCTGCTCCGGTGCCGACACCTCGGCGATCATCGACACGGCGTACAAGGGAGAAGCGCCCCAGAGCGCGCAGCTGCTTCCGGTGGCACAGGCGAACGACGTCGAGATGATCGTGCTGTCGATCGGCGGCAACGACCTCGGCTTCTCCGACATCATCGTGTCCTGCACCCTGCAGTTCTCCACCTCGCCGTCGGCATACCCGAACCTCTGCCTCGACGACCAGCAGCCACTCGTCGACCAACGCATGCCCGGTGCGATGGCGGGGGTCGACGCGTCGATCGATGCGATCCGCTCCACGATGGCGAACGCCGGGTACCTCGATTCCGACTACCGCCTCGTGGTCGTGTCGTACCCCTCACCGGTGCCACGCGGCAACGAGATCCGCTACTCGCAGAGCGGCTACAGCCGACTCACCACCGGTGGATGCCCGTTCTGGGATGCCGATGCCACCTGGGCCCGCGACAGCTTGGTGCCCCAGATCGCCGACAATCTCCGCGCGGTCGCCGTCGACAACGGCGCGGAGTTCCTCGACTACCGCAACGCATTCCAGGGCAACGAGAACTGCTCCAACCAGGCCACACGGGTCGGCGGTCGCGGCCCCAACGGCGCGACGGCCGAGTGGTCCCGCTGGGTCGGCACCGGGGTGTTCCAGGGCGACCTCGAGGAGAGCGTCCACCCGAACGCCTCCGGCCAGCAGGCGATGGGCCAGTGTCTGACACTGCTCTGGAGTCAGCCGACCGGCGGGCAGTGGGCGTGCGACAACACTCCGAATCAGGGCCCGGCGGCGATGGTCCTGACACCGGGCTGACCCTCCGACAATTCCGTTCGACGTCGGATAGCTTGCGCCACCGTGGGATTCCATGACCAGCTCCAACGCTCGTGGTCGTCGGCCGGGTCGATGCTGTGCGTCGGACTCGATCCCGACCCGGACCGCTACCCGGCGGTGATCGCCGACGCTCCGGACGCCACCGAGCGGTTCTGTCGAGCGATCATCGACGCGACCGCCGACATCGCATGCGCGTTCAAACCGCAGATCGCATACTTCGCCAGCCGCGGGGACGAGGACGCGCTCGAGAACATCTGCCACTACATCCGCGAGGCGTATCCGAACGTCACCCTCATCCTCGACGCGAAGCGGGGTGACATCGGGTCGACGGCGACCCACTACGCCTGCGAGGCATTCGACCGCTACGGCGCCCACGCGGTCACGGTCAACCCCTACATGGGGACCGATTCGGTCGAACCGTTCTTCGACCACCCCGGTGACGGCGGGGTCATCCTGCTCTGTCGCACGAGCAACCCGGGTGGCGACGACTTCCAGTCGTTGGTGGCCGACGGTTCACCGATCTACACCCACGTGGCGCGCAAGGTGGCCGAGGAGTGGTCACAACTCGGCGACTGCGGTCTGGTCGTGGGCGCCACCTATCCGACCGAACTGGCCGATGTCCGCTCGATCGTCGGCGACCTTCCGCTGCTCGTCCCCGGAGTCGGAGCCCAGGGTGGAGATGCCGCCACCGTCATGGAACACGGCGCCGCGCCCGCCGGACGCGGTCTGATCGTCAACTCGTCGCGGGCGGTGCTCTACGCGAGCGACGGCGCGGATTTCGCGGAAGCGGCGCGCAGCGAAGCGCTGCGCACCGCCTCCGACCTGCCCGCGTGACCGAGTGGGTCGGAACCCCACCCGTCACGATCAGGCAGTCTCCATCACATCGATACTCAGCTGACGGCGTGGGCGTGGTCGGCGTCGAAGCCGCCGCCGCTCGTGCCAACGGTTCCCTGGGGACCGTCGAACTCGACGTCGGCAGGAGTGATGCCCTTGACGTCGACACCGGGAACACCGTTGACCGCTTCGGTCGAGGCGGCGAGGTTGTAGATCGCATACGCGATCGCGTCGACGTTGACATCGAGCGCCTCGATGCTCACGTTGTCGATCGTGTCACACGCCTCGTGGTAGCACTGGTCGAACTGTTCGCCGGCGATACCGCCCCAGATCGCTTGCTGCTCGGGCGTCTTGATCTCCTCCGCACCGGTGAACAAACCGCTCGCCGGGATGCCTGCGTCGATGAACGCCTGGTAGTCGGAACGACCCGAGAACTCGGAGTCCTCGTACGGCACACCCTCGATGGTGTAGAAGGCTTCGAAGAGGTCCTCGAGCTCCGCCGAGCCCGGCGGGACGACCACGGGAGCGGGGAACGTCGACTCGTCAGCGTCGTAGACGCCGTAGATGAAGTTCGGCGAACCGACCATGTCGAAGTTCAGGTACAGCGCCAACTTCTCGTAGTCCTCGTCGGAGATTCCGAACTCAGGATCGAAGATGTAGTTGGTCGAGCCAATCAGTCCGGACTCTTCCGCTCCCCACCATGCGAAACGCAAGCTGTTCTGCGGTGTGAACTTCTTGTTGTTGCCCAACGCCAACGCAGTGGCCAGGATCGTCGCCGAGCCGGACCCGTTGTCGTTGATTCCGGGACCGTCCTGGACCGAGTCGAGGTGTGCACCCGCCATCACGACGTTGTCGGTGTTGACTCCCTCAAGATCGGCGATCACGTTCGACGTGCTCTTCGTGTCGTTGACCGTCTCCGCTGCGAGGTCGACGTTCTGGGCGTCGATCAATGCGACGCCGTCGTCGTATGACACGTCGAGCACCGGGATGTTGACCGTACCGACGACGCCTTCGCCGAGGGTGCCGCTGATGAGGTCGAACCGACCCTCTGCGTTGCCCTGGTTGAAGATGATCACGGCCTCGGCCCCCGCGTCGTTCGCGTTGGTCGCTTTGTCCCCGAAGGAGCACAAGCCGCGTTGGACGAGGGCGATGTCGCTGTCACCCGAGAAGTCCAGTCCGTCGAAATCGGCGGTTTCACAGCCCGAAGTCGAATTGTTCCCGAGACCGAGGTCGAGGTCGATCGGGATGACGTTGCCATCGGTGATCGATCCCGAACCCGAGAACGAGAAGGTCTGAGTTTCGACCGGCTGACCGTCGTTGCTCAACGAGCTGGAGACCTCGGTGAAGAGTGTGAAGTCGAACTCCTGGATGGTGACGTCGTATCCGGCGTCCTCCATCAGGTCGGCGACGTACTCCGCTGATGCGTCGTAGCCGGGCGTGCCCGATGCGCGGGTTCCCCCGTTGGCGTCGGCGATGGCCTGCAGCGCATCGAGGTGGCCGACCACGTCGTCGGCATCCACACAATTGAGCAGTTTGTCGGTCTGGTTGAGGTTCTGGTTCTCACATCCCGCTTGCGACGGACCGGCCGAGGCGATGCTCGGTACCGAGACTGCGGCGAGCAGAACGGAGAGTGACGCAGCGATGCGTCGGTTTCGATGGCTGAATGCCATAGGTTCACCTTTCGTTGGTCCACACCTGCCGCCCCAGCGTGCAGAGTGGTCATCCGCCCACCGTGCGTGAGGGTACCCAACTTCGTGCGGCTCAAACCCGCGACCCCGGGTATTGGTTCGAATCCACCCCCGCAGCCGTTCTCGTGAACTTGTCCGGCGCTCCGTGCGCGAACAGTTCACGAGATCGCAGGTGGCGCGGTGTCAACGGCCCGTCGTGGGCCGCGTGTCGGTCAGGCGGAGAGGGTGACGACGCTCACGATGCCGGGTGCGGCGCGGAGGTCGTCGAGGATCGCGCTCGGGACGCGCTTGGTCGGAGCGATCAGCATGACGGCCTTGTCGTCGTCGGTACGGCTCACGTCCATGTCGGCGATGTTGACCTCGGCCTCACCGAGCAGCGTGCCCACGGTGCCGATGACTCCGGGGCGGTCGTCGTTGGTGATCACGACCATGTTGTCGACCGGCGGCACGTCGAAGGGGACCCCGTCGATGCTGACCACGCGCTGTCCGGCGCGCGGACCCGACAGGGTGCCGCCGATCGAGTGGCCGTTGCCGCTCACCGTGAGCAGGTTGACGTAGTCGGCCGACGTCGCGCAGTTGACCTCGCGGACGCTGAGCCCGCGGTCCTTGGCGAGCTGCGGTGCGTTGACGTAGGTGACCGGATCCTCCGAGATCGAACCGAAGAATCCCTTCAGCACAGCGAGCTCGATGATGCGCGTGTCGTAGCCGGCGATCTCGCCCTCGACACACACCTCGAGCACGTCGGGCGTCGCGCCGACCAACGACTGGAACATGCTGCCCAGACGCTCGGCCAACGGCAGGAACGGCCGGACGGTCTCGTTCGCCTCGGTCGCGTTCACGTTGACGGCGAACGGCACGAAATCTCCGGCGAGTGCGAGTTCGACCATCGACGCGATCGTGTCGCCGGCCTTGTCCTGCGCTTCACGGGTACTCGCGCCGAGGTGCGGCGTGACGACCACGGAAGGGATGTCGAACAGCGGCGACTCGGTCATCGGCTCGCTCGAGAAGACGTCGAGTGCCGCACCGGCGATGATGCCGTCGTTGATGCAGTCGGCGAGATCCTGCTCGTGGACGATCCCGCCGCGCGCGACGTTCACGACGCGCAGTGAGGGCTTCGCCTTGACCAGCAGGTCACGGTTGATCAGTCCGATGGTCTCAGGCGTCTTGGGCAGGTGGACGGTGAGGAAATCCGACTCGGCGATCAGCTGATCGAGGTCGAGCAGCTCCACACCCATCTGACGGGCGCGGTCCTCGGACACGAACGGGTCGTATGCGACGAGGCGCATCCCGAAACCCTTCGCACGATCGGCGACGAGCTTGCCGATCCGGCCGAGACCGACGACACCGAGGGTCTTGTCGACGAGTTCGACACCCTCCCACTTGCTGCGCTCCCAACGGCCCTGGACGAGTGCCGCGTGCGCCTGGGGCACGTTGCGCGCCGAGGCGAGCAGCAGCGCCATCGTGTGCTCCGCCGCCGAGACGATGTTCGACTGCGGTGCGTTGACGACCATCACACCCTGGGCGGTCGCTGCCTCGACGTCGACGTTGTCCAGCCCGATGCCGGCCCGGCCGACCACCATGAGGTCGGACGCAGCGGCGAGCACGTCGGCCGTGACCTGCGTCGCGGAGCGGATGATCAATGCCGAGGCTCCCGGCACGACCGAGATCAGCTCGTCCGGAGACAGTCCGAGCCGGGTGTCGACCTCGTGTCCAGCTTCGCGGAGGCGATCGAGGCCGCCCTCGGCGATCTCTTCGGTGACCAGGATGCGTGCCATTCCCACTGCCTATCGGCTCCACACGCCGCCTCGCCACCGATTGAACGATCCGTCAAGTGGCAGGCGGCACCGGCGTACATTGCGTGCGTGGCCGACGGCGCTCCCTCACTCCCCGATGCCGAGATCGACGGCGCGCTCGACGACATCGAGACGTGGTTCGTCGAGCGCGGGCTTCCCCACTTCGTGGAGCGGTCGACGGACGGGTCGGTGCTCGATGCCTGGACGCGGGCGCTCCCCCTCCTGGTCGGCGCCTACCTGCTCCTCGGGTTCAACGCGCTCGACCTGCGGAATTGGACTTTCGCTCAGAACCTCGCGGCGGCGGCCGTGGTGATCATGGTGCTGATCGCCGTGTGGGCGCTGTCGAACCGATTGCGCAACGTCGCCACGTTTGCCCGACCGACCGACATCGATGCCCCGGAGCTGGTGTTGTTCGTGGTCGGGCCGGCGCTGCCCGTACTGCTCTTCGGCCAACCGGGGGACGCGCTCGAGAGCGTCGCACTCGCGCTCGTTCTCCTGGCGCTGATCTACCTGTGGTCGTCGTACGGCGTCGGTCCGCTCCTGCGCTGGGGGGCTCGTCGCGGCAGCCGTCAACTCGCGAGCCTCGGGTCACTCGTGGCGCGGGCGCTGCCGCTGCTCCTGCTGTTCAACACGTTCTTGTTCGTCAACGCAGAGGTCTGGGAGATGGCCGGGACGCTCGACGGCCCCGCCTATTTCATCGTGATCTTCACGTTCTTCGCGCTCGGCGCGACGTTCGCCCTCAGTCGGGTCCCGGGAACGATCCGTGGCGTGAACGACTTCGAACAGTGGGAGGACGTCGATCGGATCCTGGTCGGGACGCCGGCCGAACCGCTGCTCCCGATCCTTCCGCCCGGCGCAGAGCGGGCACCGGCCAGCACCCTGCGGTTCCGCCAGCGGCTCAACATCGGCCTCGTGGTCCTGTTCGGTCAGGCGCTCCAGATCACGCTCGTGACTGCGGCATTGACCGGATTCTTCATCGGCTTCGGATTCCTCGGGATCACGGAGTCGACGGCGCTCGGTTGGACCCGGCTCGACGAGTTGCACATTCTGTTCGAGACATCACTCGGAGATCGCCAGCTGATCCTGAGCGAACCGCTCATCCGGGTGTCGGTGTTCCTCGGGGCGTTCTCGGGCATGTACTTCACCGTCGTCCTCACCACCGACGACACCTATCGTTCGGAGTTCACCGACGAGGCCGGCCCCGAGATCCGCGAGGCACTCGCCGTGCGCGCCGCCTACCGTGTCGCTCGTGACACCGAACAAGCACCGGAGCTGACATGAGCACGATCGACATCAACGGCGACGACGATCCACGTGCGCTGACCGACCCTCCCGACAACATCGAGATTCGCACGCTGCACTCCGCCGACGAGATGGTCGAGCTGTGCGCTGTGTTCCAGCAGGTCTGGGGTTCGTTGACCGAGCTCGTGACGATCGAGATCCTGATGGCCGTGTCGCACTCTGGCGGCTACATCAGCGCCGCGTTCGAATCGCGCGGAGACGGCGAGAAGATGCTGGGCGCATCGGTCGGGATCCTGGCCCGACACCAGGGTCGACCGGCCCTGCACAGTCACATCACGGGTCTGCTCCCCGGCGCTCGACGGTCGGGCGTCGGGCGAGCGATGAAGATGCATCAGCGTCGCTGGGCCGCCGAACACGACATCGATTGGATCGTGTGGACGTTCGATCCGCTCGTGCGCCGCAATGCCTGGTTCAACATCGAGGTGCTCGGCGCCGAGGCCCACGAATACCTGCCGTCGTTCTACGGGACGATGACCGATTCGATCAATTCCGGCGACGAATCCGATCGGCTGCTCATGGCCTGGCCGGTCGTCGACGGCAACGAACGATCCACACGAGAAGAACCGACCGGCGACGGCGTCCTCGTTCCCACCCCGGAGGACATCGTCACGTTGCGCCGCACCGATCCCGCTGCCGTTGCACGCTGGCGCCAGGCGACCCGCGACGCGCTGCAGGGCGCACTCGACCGGGGTGACCGGGTAGTCGGATTCACCGCCGACGGTGAGTACGTGGTCGAATCCGGATCATGATCTCATCGAACGACTCACCGCTGAAGCCGGTCCGCATCGAGCAGGTCGAACTGCGTCGGATCGCGATGCCGCTCGTCTCGCCGTTCCGCACGAGCTTCGGAGTCGAAACCGACCGTGACATCCTGATCGTGCACGTCGAGGCGGATCTCGACGGAGTCGCGATCGACGGCTGGGGCGAGTGCGTGGCGCTCGGCGAGCCGACCTACTCCGCCGAGTACGTCAACGGAGCGCAGCGCGTGATGGTCGAGCACTTGCTCCCCCGCCTCGCCGATGCGGCAAGCGAAGGAATCGACGCAGCCGATGTCGGCGAACTCCTCCGCTCCGTCCACGGGCACCCGATGGCGAAGGGCGCGATCGAGGCCGCCGTGCTCGACGCTCAACTTCGTGCCGCCGGAATGTCGTTCGCCGAGTTGCTCGGAACCGACACCGACACGAAGGGTCGACCGAGCCGCATCCCGAGCGGCGTGAGCGTCGGCATCCACGACACCGTCGAGGCATTGCTCACCACTGTCCAGGGATACATCGACGACGGATACGTCCGCATCAAGCTGAAGATCGAGCCGGGCTCGGACATCGAACACGTCGCTGCGGTCCGCGACCTGATCGGCCCCGACGTTCCGCTCCAGGTCGACGCGAACACCGCCTATCGGCGCACCGACGGGCAGCACCTGGCCCAGCTCGACCAGTTCGATCTGCTCCTCATCGAACAACCGTTGGCAGAGGAGGACATCGTCGGACACGCCCGGCTCGCCGACGAGGTCGAAACTCCGATCTGCCTCGACGAGTCACTCGTGTCTGCCGAGGGCACCGCCGACGCGATCGAACTCGGCGCGTGCGAGATCGCGAACATCAAACCCGGCCGAGTCGGCGGGTACCTGGAGGCGATCCGGATCCACGACCTGTGCCTCGCCCGCGGTGTTCCGGTCTGGTGCGGCGGCATGGTCGAGACCGGGATCGGCCGCGCCGCGAACGCTGCGCTCGCCGCGCTCCCTGGATTCACCCTGCCCGGTGACATCAGCGCGTCGACCCGCTTCTACGCGCGGGACATCGTGACCGATCCGATCACGGTCGTCGACGGCCACGTCACGGTCCCGACCACACCGGGCATGGGCTTCGACATCGACCGACCGTTCCTCGACTCCGTCACCACGTCGGTCGAAACCATCCACCTCTCCCCCTGACCCACGCGCGCAACGCCGTTCTCGTGAACTGTTCGCGCACGGAGCGCCGGAGAAGTTCACGAGAACGACGGGGGCGGTGACCAGCCGGCGGGGTCAGGCGGGCTTCGTGGCCATCAGCGAGTACATGAGCGGCACGAGATCGCGCTGTTCGGGTGGCAGCTTCCACTGGCCATCCTCCGCGACCATGTGATCGAACATCTTCCACTCCAGGCCGCGATGCTCCTCGAGCAACGTGACGACGAGGCCGTGGCGGGTGAGCGCGGTGAAGATCTCACCGAGGCCGTGATTCCACTCGTACGTGCGGGTGTTGACGATCGGTTCGTCGTGCTCGACGTAGGTCGTGTCCTCGTCGAACACCAGCGGCTCGACCGTCTCGAAGTACGGATAGGTGATCTTCAACCCGTCGGAGGCGTCGTCGTCGATCGCCCACAGCATCGGATGCCCCTCACGAATGTAGAGCTGCCCACCCGGTGCGAGCAGACCGGCGACGATGCTCGCCCACCGATCGATCGACGGCAGCCAGTTGAGCGCCCCGACCCCGGTGTACACCAGGTCGAACGTCGTCCCGAGCAGATCCACCGCATCGTCGACCCGCCCCTCGACGAAGGTCCCGGGCGTCCCCGTCACCTCGAACAGGCGGCGTGCGTGCCCGAGTGATTCACCCGACTGGTCGAATCCGACGACCTCCGCGCCGAGCCGCGCGAGCGACAACGTGTCGGTCCCGATGTGGCACTGGAGGTGAACGGCGCGCTGCCCGCTGAGATCGCCGAGGAAACGACGGTCGAAGCGGACGACGTCGCTCAACTCGTCGGAGCTGCTCCGGAGCCGGTCGAGGTCGTACCCGGTGGACGCGACATGCACACCGGCACGCTCGTCCCAGTTTCGGCGATTCGCTTCGTACTGCTCGTGCGCGTCGTTCGACATCGCCCAATTCTGCCGCAGACACCTACCCGGTCATCCACCAGTTCCCGGGACCGACCCGGTGACGCTTCCAGCCCCAGCCCGGCGATCTCGTGATCTGTTCGCGCACGGAGCGCCGGAGAAGTTCACGAGAACGGCCTGCGGCGTCGTCAGGTGACGATGTCGGACAGGGCGTCGACGACGCGGTCGACCTCGTCCGCGGTCGTGTAGTGCACGAACGACAGTCGCAGCGCACCGCGTTCGGGGTCGACGCCCATCCCGTCGAGGCACCGCCATCCGTAGAAGTGACCCGCGGTGGTCTGGATGCCGCGGTCGACGAGTCGGCGTTCGAGATCGACGGGCTCCATCGAGATCGGGGACACACTGATCGTCGGGCAACGGTGACCCGGCGTCGCATCGAGCGTGGCCGGGCCGAGCAGGCGGAGCTGTTCGTTGCCGTCCACCGCATCGAGCAGGCGCTGCGTCAGCACATCCTCGTGCGCTTGCCAGCGTTCGGAGACATCGGCGCACGCGTGACGCAGCGACGCAGCCGGATCTCCGCCCTGGTGGTGGTGCAACGACTCGATGTAGTCGAGCACAGCGTCGGAACAGCCGACCTGCGCGTGGTCCGGGCCGGCCGGGCTCATCCGAGCGGAGGGCAGCGAAGCGTTGAAGAAGTGGCTCTGGTTGGGGAGCTCCTCCATCAGATCACTCCGCACGACCATGACCCCCTGGTGGACCGAGTACACCTTGTAGAGGCTGAACAGATACACATCGGCACCGATCGCTCCCACGTCGGGGATTCCGTGAGGGACGAACGACACTCCGTCGACGATCGCCCGAGCGCCCACGGCGTGCGCCAGTTCGCACACGCGTGCGACATCGTTCTCCTTGCCGACGATGTTCGACGCGTGGGGCACGGTGACGAGCCGGGTCCGTTCGGTGAGCATCGACGCGAACTCGTCGATGTCCAGCAGTCCCGTCGCCGGATCGGTCCGCCATTCGAGCATGGTGCACCCCACCCGCTCCGCCATCCGACGGGTGCTGCCGGTGTTGGCCTCGTGGTCCTGATTGGTCACGATCACCTCGTCGCCGGGCCCGAGCAACTGCCCGAACGCCTCGGAGAGGACGTAGGTGTTCATCGACGTGGATGGTCCGAACACCACCTCGTCCGTCGCGACGCCGAGCGCCTCGGCCCAACGCCGGCGCGCGCGATCCATCTTCTCGCCGGCCGCCGTCGACGGACCGCCCGGCGAGTACGGCTGGACCTTCGTGTGGGTGTAGAAGTCGCCGAGCGCCTCGATCGTCTGCTGACACGCATAGGACCCGGCGGCGTTGTCGAAGAAGCACTCACCGGCATTGCCGGGCGACGCGAACGCCGGGAACTGCGACCGCACGAACTCCAGATCGAGAGTTGAACCCATGCGCGTCAAACTAGTCCGACGCCCCTCGCTCCGACCCAGACCCGCGGTCCCCTCCCGCCGGCCGTTCTCATGAACTGTTCGCGCACGGAGCGCCGCAGAAGTTCACGAGATCGGAGTTCCGTGCTGCGCCAGTACAGTCAGCCGAACTATGGCTCACCCGTTCCTCTCCGACGAATGGATGGAAGCGGCTCGCTCCATCCGAGCGCAATATTCCGACCAGGTGCCCGAGGTCGAGGTCGACCTGCGGATCAACCAGATCGTGACCGACGTCCCGTTCGGCCACGAGGTCGTCCACACCCACCTGGACACCACGTCGGGCGGCGTGGTGATGGAACTCGGCCTGCTCGACGACGCCGACGTGACCGTGACCGCCGACTACGACACGGCCAAGGCGCTCTTCGTCGATCAAGATCCGGCGATCGCGATGCAGTCGTTCATGAACGGCAAGATCAAGGTTCAGGGCGACATGATGAAGCTGATGGCGATGCAGACCATGCTGCCGTCGAACGAGTTCACCGACAAGATCTCCGAGGAGATCAAGAACATCACCGAATAGGTCGGGTGCACGGCACCGTCCAGGTGTCGGCTCAGGTGTCGGCCAACGGGGCCAGAGCCTCGGCGAGCTGCTCGACGCTCCATTTCGAGTCCTGTTCGACCGTGTCGCTGATCGACCAGCCCTCGACGCGCTTGACGATGCCGCCCTGCGCGAGGAACGTCGCGCCGCTGAACTCGCACCGGTCGGTGCTCAGGTACGCGACGAGCGGTGAGATGTTGGCGGGGTCCCACTCGTCGAAACCGTTCTCGGCGGGCGCCATGATGTCGCCGAGACCCGGCGTGGCGAGAGTGAGCCGGGTGCGGGCGCCGGGCGCGACACAGTTGCTGACGACGTCGTAGCGCGACAGCTCCTTCGCCGCGATCTCGCTGAAGGTCGCGATTCCCGACTTGGCCGCGCCGTAGTTGCCCTGACCCGGATTGGCGAACAACCCGGACGTGCTCGACGTGTGCACGAGGTTGCGTCGCTTGGCACGACCTGCCTTGTGTTCGCTGCGCCAGTAGACGGCGGCGTGCCGGGTCGGGGCGAAGTGGCCCTTGAGGTGGACGGCGATGACGTCGTCCCATTCGGCTTCGGTCATGTTGACGATCGTGCGATCGCGCAGGATGCCGGCATTGTTGACCACGACGTCGAGATCGCCGTATGCATCGATCGCCGTCTGGACGAGGCGTTCGGCACCGGCCCAGTCGGCGACGTCATCGGAGTTCGAGACGGCCTCGCCACCGGCGTCGCGGATCTCCGCGACGACATCGTCCGCAGGGGTCTCGCCCAGTTCGGACCCGTCGTTCGCTCCCCCGTGATCGTTGACGACCACCCGGGCGCCCTCGGCGGCGAAGAACAGCGCGTGTTCACGGCCGATCCCGCGGCCGGCGCCCGTGATGATCGCTACCCGGCCATCCAGCGAAGTCATGTCGTGCACCGTAGCCAGCGAACCCGACGGCATCTCAATCTGATGACCCGCTCACCAGGGCCGTACAGGTCAGAGGAAGATCAGGTCGATCGCAGTGCCGCGCGGGAGAACCTCTCCGACGGGAACGTCTTCATCGTCGATCGTCGCCTCGACGAAGGTGCCCTCGGTCGTTCCGAGCAGGCTGCCGACGGTGAAGCCCGTCTTCACCAGCAGGTCCTGCGCAGCCGTGAACTCGAGGCCGTCGAGGTCGGGGAACTCCACGACATCGGGGCCCTTGGAGACCCGCACGGTGACGGTGCCGCCACGCTCGAGGGATTCACCTGCGGCTGGCGTCTGCGAGACGACCTGCCCCGAGGGCACGGTGTCGCTGAACACGTCGTCCTCACGGACGTACTCGAGTTGCATCCCCTCGATCGTGGTTCGACCTTCTGGACCGGTGCCGGTCGTCAGGTCGGGGATGACCCGTGGCTCGGGGCCCTTCGAGAGGGTCATCACGATCGTCTCACCGGGGAGGATCTGGGCGCCGGCGCGCATGCCCCCGTCGGCGTCGCCCTGAACCTGCCACACGATGACCGCCTCGGCTGGAACGGTCTCGGAGAACTCACGGTCATCGCCCTCGATCCCGATCAGACCGAGATCGGCCAACTCAGTGACCGCAGCGTTGAACGGCAGTTCGTCGAGTTCCGGCAGTGAGCGGAACTCCGGCCCGTCACTCAGCACCAGGGTGAACGGTTCGCCTTCGTCGAGTTCGACACCGGCCCCGGGAGCGGTGCGGATGACGGTGTCGGGCTCGGGGAACGAATCGCTTCGTTCCCGAACCGTCTCGAGTTCCCATCCGTTCCCGGAGATCTGGTTGAGCGCCTCGGCCTCGGACACTCCGGCGAGGACCGGCACCGTGAACGACTTGGTCTGCAACAGCAGCGAACCGGCGTACGCCAGCGCCCCGAGACCCACGAGCAGCAGCAGCACCATCGCAATGATCGGACCCTTGCGACGTCGGGACGGTGCATCGTCGTAGAGTTCGCCCCCGGCGGGCGCAGTCCGATCGGGTGCAGTGTCGGTGATCGGCATCACGGCGGTCGCGACGGGTGAGGCATCGAGTTCGGCATGAAGATCGGCCAATGCCGGATCCTCCGGCGCATCCGTGTGCTCCGGGTCGGTCGACGAATCTGCCGGTTCGGCCGTGGTGACGGCAGTCGGCACAGTCGTGGCATCGGCATCGCTGTCATCGGCGTCGTCGGAATCGCTGTCCGGCTTCACGTCCGACTCCGGGTCGAGTTCCGACCTGGCAGCGGCGTCCGTTTCGGACTCGTCGGCGTTCAACTCGGGCTCGGAATCGTCATCCGCGGCCGGTTCGTCGACAGCCGCGGCCTCGACCACGTCAGCGGCGATCACCGCAGTTGCCACGGTGGCTGCGTCCGCCGCACCGTCGGCTTCCTGATCGTCCTCGGCGTCGGGTTCCTGCTCGTCCTCGGCGTCGGGTTCCTGCTCGGGAGCGGGCTCGACATCGGCGGAATCCGAACCGTCGACAACGTCGGACTCCGAATCGACCGTCGGGACGTCGACCGGGACGTCAGACTCCTCGACGACATCGGACTCCGAATCGACCCTCGGGACGTCGACCGGGACGTCAGACTCGTCGACGACATCGGACTCCGAATCGGCCGCGGGGACGTCGACCGGCGAGGCGGATTCGTCGACGACATCGGATTCGGGCTCCTCGGGCGACGGCGTCAGCTCGGCCTCGGAAGGCTCGGGGGAATCGGGATGCGACGCCGCACCGATGCCTCCCCCGC
>NZ_JBAVYV010000301.1:0-5709 GCF_049588435.1 Ilumatobacter sp. | reverse complement strand
CATCACCGGCGGAGCGGTCCGACTCACCGACCTGCTCGGCGACCTCGGCCTCGCGGTCCTCGAACGCACCGACCGCTGATGCTCGGTCAACTGGTGCCTGGCACCAGTTGTCCGGGATGATCGATGCGGAGGCGGGCGGACCAGGCGGTGACCGTGGCGGATTGCGCGAGCGAGGAGTCGGCGATGATCGGGCCGGTCTCGGTCCGGGCGTCGGTGTGCGGCGCATCGCCGAAGTTGAGGACGAGGACGCTCGTGGCGTCACCCAGTCGACGTTCGACGATCACCACGTCACCGTCGAGTGCGACGACTTGCTCGGCGGTCGGATCGGTGAGGACCGGGTGCGAACGGCGGATCGCGATCAGTTCGGTGTACCAGGCGAGGAGATCGCGATGGTGGCCGGTCGAGCCGAGCGACGGGTCGAGCACGGCATCGTCGAACGTCGCTTTCGCTGCCGGGTCGGCGACCCCACCCGACCAATCGACATCGGAGAACTCGTCCCGGCGCCCCGTCCGCACGATCTCGACCAGGTCGGGGTCACCGTGGTCGATGAAGTACGGGAATGGTGCGCGCTCGCCGTACTCCTCGCCCATGAACAGCATCGGCGTGAACGGCGACAGCAAGGTGCTCGCCGCAGCGAGTCGCAGCCGCGGGTCGGCGGGACCGGCGACGTGCAGCATCCGTTCGCCGCGCGGGGTGTTGCCGACGTGGTCGTGGTTCTGGGAGAAGACGATGAAGTGGCGATGGTCGACATCGCTCGCGTTGGCACCGTGTCGGCGCCCGAACGTGATCGAATGCCGACCGTCGTAGACGAACCGACGTGTCCACGCCGCGGCCACGTCGGCCGCTCCGGTGTACGCCGCGTAGTACCCGTGACGATCACCGGTGAGCGCGACGCGCACGGCGTGGTGGTAGTCGTCGTTCCACGCCGCATCGCAGGCCCATCCGCCAGCGGCACGCGAGCGCACGATGCGTGGATCGTTGGACGAACTCTCGACGGTGACGAGCACGGTGCGTCCGAGTCCGTCGGCGGTTGCGTGGACCGCAGCGGTCAACTCCTCGACGAACGGCCGAGCGGTCGGATCGACGATCGCGTGGATCGCGTCGAGGCGCAGACCGTCGATGTGGAAGTCGCGGATCCATCCGACGGCATTCTCGATGAAGAACCGCCGTACGGAGTCGCTGTGTGTGCCCGCCACGTTGATCGCCTCGCCCCATGGGGTCGAGTACTCGTCGGTGAAGTAGGGGCCGAAGCGGGGAAGCACGTTCCCCTCCGGTCCGATGTGGTTGTACACGACGTCGAGCACGACGGCGAGACCGTGTCCGTGGGCAGCGTCGACGAGACGAGCCAACCCGTCGGGACCGCCGTACGACTCCTGCGTGGCGGACGGGAACACCCCGTCGTACCCCCAGTTCCGTTCGCCGGGAAATGCGGCCACGGGCATGATCTCGATCGTCGTGATACCGAGCGCGACGAGTCGATCGAGTTGGCCGACCGCGGCAGCGAACGTGCCCTCCGGGGTGAACGTTCCGACGTGGAGCTCGTAGAGCACCGTGTCGGCCAGTTCGACGCCCGTCCAGGAATCGTCGGTCCATTCGAAGGAATCCGTGTCGACGATCGCCGAGGGTCCGTGGACACCGTCGGGCTGTCGTCGCGATGCCGGATCGGGGAGCGGCTCGCCCCCGTCGAGTCGGTAGCGGTACCGATCGCCCGCACCGACGCCCTCGACGACTGCGACCCAGGTCGCGGACGCGGACTCCGGCTGCAGTTCGACGGCGAGGTCACCTCCGTCCCGCTCGATCACGACCTCCACGGTCGACGCGTCGGGCGCCCAGACCTCGAACCGCGTCGCATCACCGAGCGGCGTCGCCCCGAGCCTCATCGGGGGGCACCGGCACGCGGACGCTTCGCCGGAGGGCGGGTGGCACGCAGCACGATCATCGAATGATCGAGCACGAACAACTCGTCGTCGGCCTTCGCTGCGACCCGGCGGCCCACTCCGACGCGCGGGTTGGCCGTGTCGAGGTCGACGGCCCAGCGCCGACCCCATTCGGGCCCGGGGATCCTCCACGTCAATGCCTCGTGTCCAGCGTTGAACAACAGCAGGAATGAGTCGTCGAGCACCTTTTCGCCGTACGCATCGGGGGTGGGGATCGAGCGGCCGTTGACGAACACGCCGACGGCCCGGGCGTATCCGGTCTCCCAGTCGTCGTCGGTCATCTCGCCGCCGTCGGGGCGGAACCACGCCAGGTCTTCGATCCCACGGATGCGGCGTCCCTGGAACCAACGGCGGCGGCGGAAGACCGGGTGCGCCTTGCGGTACGAGATCACCCGTTTGCACCAGGCGACGAAGTCACCGTCGACGTCGTTCCACGGGTACCACGACAGCTCGTTGTCCTGGCAGTAGACGTTGTTGTTCCCCTGGTGGGACTGACCGAGTTCGTCACCGCCGACGATCATCGGGACGCCCTGCGAGAGCATCAGCGTCGTCATCAGGTTGCGGCGTTGCCGATCGCGCAGCCCACGGATCACCGGGTCGTCGGTCGGACCCTCCACCCCGTGGTTCCACGAGCGGTTGTGTGACTCGCCGTCGTTGCCGTCCTCGAGATTCGCGTCGTTGTGCTTCTCGTTGTACGAGACGAGATCGGTGAGGGTGAACCCGTCGTGCGCGGTGACGAAGTTGATCGACGCCGTAGGTCGCCGGGTGTCGGCCTCGTACAGGTCGGAGCTTCCGGTGAAGCGGAACCCGAACTCGGCGAGCGTCGACGGTTCGCCGCGCCAGAAGTCGCGGATCGTGTCGCGGTACTGGCCGTTCCACTCCGACCACTGTGGTGGGAAGTTCCCGACCTGATACCCGCCTTCGCCGACGTCCCACGGCTCCGCGATCAGCTTGACCTGGGAGATCACGGGGTCCTGCTGAACCAGGTCGAAGAACGCCGAGAGTCGATCGACGTCGTGCAGTTCGCGGGCGAGGGTCGACGCGAGGTCGAAGCGGAACCCGTCGACGTGCATCTCGAGCACCCAGTAGCGCAGGCTGTCCATGATCAGCTGCAGCACGTGCGGGTGGCGCATGTTGAGGCTGTTTCCGGTGCCGGTGAAGTCGAGGTAGTACTGCGGGTCGTCGTCGACCAGGCGGTAGTACGCACGGTTGTCGATCCCGCGCATCGACAGTGTCGGGCCGAAGTGATTGCCCTCGGCGGTGTGGTTGTAGACCACGTCGAGGATCACCTCGATGCCGGCCGCGTGAAGCGACTTCACCATCATCTTGAACTCTTGGATCTGGCCGAGCGCCGCGGACGACGTGTACTCGTTGTGGGGTGTGAGGAAGGCGATCGAGTTGTAGCCCCAGTAGTTGCGCAGGCCCTTGGCGACGAGGTGGTGGTCCTGGACGAACTGGTGCACCGGCATCAGCTCGATCGTCGTGATCCCGAGGTCGTGGAGGTGGGAGATCACCGCCGGATGGGCGATCCCGGCGTACGTCCCGCGCAGCGCCTCGGGGACCGCGGGATGGGTCATCGTGATGCCGCGCACGTGCGCCTCGTAGATCACGGTTTCGTGAAGCGGGATCTCGGGCGGTCGATCGTTGCCCCAGTCGAAGAACGGGTCGCCGACGACCGCCTTCCAGACGTGCGGCGCGCTGTCGTCGGTGTTCGCGACGAGTGGATCGTCGAAGCGGTACCCGAAGCATGCCTCGTCCCAGTCGATCTGTCCGTCGATCGCCTTCGCGTACGGGTCGAGCAGGAGTTTCGACGGGTTGCACCAGAGCCCGCGCTTGGGGTCCCACGGTCCGTGGACCCGATAGCCGTACTGCTGGCCCGGGCGGACGTCGGGAAGATACGTGTGCCAGATGTGGCCGTCGACCTCGGTCAGTTCGATGCGCTGCTCATCGTCGGGATCGGATCCGTGCAGACACAGTTCGACCCCGTCGGCGACGCTCGAGAAGATCGAGAAGTTCGTCCCCGATCCGTCGTACGTGCCGCCGAGTGGAAACGGTTGACCGACCCACATGCGGAGCGGTTGGTCGCGTGATCGATCAGCCACGCACAGATCATGCCCGCTCCCGGGGCGGTTGCGGCGTGCACCTCCGACTGCGACCGTGCGCGGATGTACCGGTACGTTCGCGAACGGACCGAAGGGGACTCGGTCTGACGTCATCGGGCGACCGTTCGACGGCGACAACTTTGACAACGGGGGTTTGAAGATGACCAGGAAATCACGGCGTACCTCGCGGGCAGTGCTCGCGGTTGCGTGCAGCTTCGGACTCGTCGCCGCCGCGTGCGGCAGCGACGACGATTCGTCGAGCGACGACGCGACGACCGACACCGAAGCAGCCGCTCCAGACGACACCGAAGCAGCGACCGACACCGAGGCAGAAGCGACCGATGACACCGCCGCCGGCGACGAGTCGACGACCGACACGGCCGAGGCATCGACCGACGAACCCGCGGACGATGCGGACACGCCGACCGGCGAGGCGACCGGCGAGCCGATCGTCATCGGTGTGCAGAACCCCGAGGGTGACCCTGCGGGGTCGTTCCCCGAGGCGTCGGCCGGTATCCAGGCGGCGGCGAACTACGTCAACGCCGTGCTCGGCGGCCTCGGCGGTCGCCCGATCGAGATCGAGCTGTGCAAGAGCGTGATCTCGCCCGACGACTCCCAACGCTGCGCGAACGAACTCGCGGCGAGTGGGGTCGACATGGTCATCTCGACGATCAACTTCTTCGGCAACTTCTACCCGATCTACCAGGGTTCGGAGATCCCCGTCGTCGTCACCTCGCCGGTCACGATCGCCGACTTCACGACCGAGGGTGCCTACGCGATCGGGAGCGGCTGTCTCGGCGCCCACACCGGCCTCGCCGAGTTCGCGACCAACCAGATCGAGGAATTCGAGGACATCACCGTCGAGAAGGTCGGGATCCCGTGGGCCGACACCCCTCCCGGAGTGGTCTGCTACAACGACCTCGAGGCCAAGCCGATCGACGTGATCAACGGCTCCGAGCCGGGCGATTCGGTCCGCGCCGGGGAACGGCCGGACCTCACGTACCTCGGTGTCCCGATCCTGCCCGCCGCGCCCGACGTGACCCCGCAGGCGACCGAAGTGCTCGACTTCGATCCGGACGTCATCATCTTCTCGGCGCAGGGAGCTGACTGCTGGAACCTCGTCGACGCGTTGGGTCGTGTCGGGTGGACGCCCGATGACGTCCCGCTCGTCATGTCCCCGTCCTGCATCGACTTCGAAGCGATGACCGCGGCAGGAGCGTTGGCCGAGGGCATCTACATCGAAGGCAGCCCGGGAGGGTTGTTGGCCGATCCCAGCGAGATCGAGGGCGAGCACCTGGAGAACGTCGAGACGTATCTCGCGAAGGCGCCGGAGTACGGCATGTCCGAAGACGACCTGTCGAAGGGCTTCGGTGCTTCCGGATTCGCCGCCGTGATGAACATCTGGCAGGCGGCGAACACGGTCGACGGAGATGTCACCGGTCAGACGATCGCCGAGGCCTTCGCCGCAACCGATGGCAGCATGCCGACGTTCGGTGGTGCGCCGCTCAACTGCAGCGCTGCCCCTGATCCGTACGTGGCCGTCTGCGCCTCGGAGGTCAGCATCGAACAGTGGGACGGCGAGAAGCTGGTGTCGATCATCCCGACGCTGTCGGGCATCGATCTCGTCGCCGGGACCGAACTCCGTCCGGGCTGAGTCGACGGGTCCGTGC
>NZ_JBAVYV010000300.1:0-3671 GCF_049588435.1 Ilumatobacter sp. | reverse complement strand
GCCCATGCCTCGTCGGCGAGGTCGCCGAACGCGGGGCCGCGCCACTCGGCGAGCGCCGCCCGGAGCAACGTGATGCGCTCCTTCGCCGTGGCGCCGGCGGATCGTTCCCGGAGGTGCGCGAACGCCGTCACGTCGAGCTCGTCCTGGCCGAGCTGCAGTTCGTAGCTCGATCCGGCCGTCACGAGTCGATCACCGACCACGGAGCGGAGGCGACCCGCAGCCGTACGAGCGGCCGAGCCCGTGGCGCGTCCGCCTGCCACGTACTCGGCGATCTGGCCGAGCGTGACCGTCGTTCCGGTCGCCACAAGCAGGCCGAGGAGTCGTCTGAACTGGGGTCGCAGGGCGATCTCGGACCCGTCGTCGTCCCAGGCGGCGACGCGACCGAGCACACCGATCTTCACGTCACCGTCTCCTCTCCTGTCGCCGACCCCGGTGGTCGGTCACCGTAGTTCGTCGAGTTGGTGACCGGTTGGTGACCGGCCTGGCGGATCATGCTCGCAGCCGCTCACTGCGGGGAGCGCTCCGTAGCGGAGCACGACACGGGAGGTCATCCATGCTCACGCCCAGACGACACATCGACGACGGTGCCGGTCCAACGGGGCTGACGCCGGCGATGCGGACGATCGCGGCAGGCCTCCTCGGTCTCGCCGGGCTCGCTGCGTGCGGTTCTGGATCGGACGAGGACGGCGCGGCGGTGACGACGGCACGAACTGACGTTGCGATGGCGACCACGACCTCGGAGGCCGTGGCGAGCACCACGGTGCCGGCGACGACGGTGACGTCGCCCACGACCGCCCCGGTCACGGAGCCGCCGGTCACGGAGCCGACGACGACGGTCCCCGAGATCGAGTATCCGATCGTCGTCGAGGGGTCGACGACCGAGCCTGAGGACCAAATGGGTTCGCGCGGGGAGGGCCCGAACGGGAGGAGGAAGTACTACAACCTCAAGGTGTTCGACGGCGGCCTGGTCGGCGAGGGCGACGCCGTCGGCTGGTGGCGAATCGGCGAGTCGTCCGTGGAAGGAGCGGAGGTGGTGGACTTCACGGGCGAACTCGTTGGCATGGGCAGTGGCACCTTCACCTACACAGACCAGTTCGCGACGACGTTCGAGGGTGAGTTCACTGGGAGTGCTGAGATCGTCGGAACCGGCGGGACCTTCGAGAACCTGGTCGGCACGATCGAGTTCTCCAGTTCCGACTTCGGGGCGAACCGGAGTTTCCGTGCGACGTTCACTCCAGCGCCAACTGAGGACGGGACGGTGGTCGCACCGCCGTTGACGGCCGAGACGGCTGCCGCCATCGCCGATGAGTTCGCGATCGCGTTCAACACAGGGGACTTCGATCGGGTCGCCCAGCGTCTCGGTCCCGCTGGGACGTGGATCTTCATCGACGGCACAGAATTCGACCAGTCGTCCATCGCTGAGTTCCTCGGGAACTTCGACGTCATCACGGACATCGCCCGGACCGATCAGCGACTCGAAGGCCCCGATGGCTTCGCCTTCGAGATGTTCGAGACGTGGTCGGGTGGCGACGAGAAGACATTCTGGTTCGCGGTGTCTCGCGACGAAGCGGGCGTCGTGACCATCACCGAATACAACGAAGCGCCCAACTGGTGAGCGACCACATGACGTCGACCCGCTTGCTTTCGTCGGCATCGAACAATGTCGGCGCACCCACCCAGCTCGGTCGGTGAGCGGCCTCGCAAACGTCGTCGTGAGGCCACTCGATATCTGGGTCTCTTGCGACATCCCCGTGACCTGACGCTTTGATCGGCCGATCAGTGTGGCTGCCGATGCGGCCAGCTCGACGTAGCGCCCGTCACCTCGCGGGATCAGGCGCACACTTCGCCCAAACGCATCGGCCGTTCGACCGCTCGCGTGCCGGCTCTAGCAGGGTGATGAAAATCGGGATCTGAGGGCATTCGTCGAGGTGCTGGGTGTTCCCCAGTGCGGAAAACCGGACGGGGGCTTGATCTGATCGATCGGCTCGTCGATGCCCTTCTGGATCGCTGGTGATGCTTGCGCCCTCGTTGGTGGGCTCGTCAGGTGGTGGCGTCGATTGTCGAGGTGGTCACCGCCGGGTGGCGGAAGCAGCGTGCTGCCTTCACAGCTCGGACATACCCCGGAAATCTGTCACTTGTACTTTCTCGAACGTTCACCGGGAGGACGTTTCGTTCGAGCGGTGGGCATCGTGAACAACCCCTCAAAGGAGCCCCATGCGTTACCGAGATCCTCTTCAGTTTGTCGTGCCTCTGGTCGCCTCGTTCGCCTTGGTGGCGAGCGCCTGCGGCAGCGATAGCGACAGTGATTCCAGCCCGAGTGACACGAGCGCGGATGACTCCAGCTCGAGCGACGCCCCCGACAGCACCGAAGCGACCGACGGCACCGCAGCGTCGGACGGGTCCGAAGCGGCGTCAGACGACATCTGCGTCGAAGGTGACAACGTCCAGCTCGGCTTCTTGAACTCGACCTCGGGCGTCATGGCCATCAGTGAACAGACAGTGCGGGACTCGCTGATGCTCGCTGCTGCAGAGATCAACGCCGACGGCGGGATCATGGGCAAGCAGATCGAGTTCATCGAGGAGGACGGCCAGAGCGAGCCGACGATCTTTGCCGAGAAGGTCAACAAACTGCTCACCGACGACAACGTTGCTGCCGTGTTCGGCGGTTGGACCTCCGCCTCGCGAAAGGCCATGCTGCCCGTGGTCGAGGGGGCGAACGGCCTGCTGTTCTACCCGGTGCAGTACGAGGGCCTCGAGGCGTCGCCGAACATCTACTACACCGGTGCCACCACCAACCAGCAGATCATTCCGGCGATGGACTTCCTGGCATCGGAGGGAGTCGAGACGTTGTTCCTCGCAGGGTCCGACTACGTGTTCCCGCGCACCGCGAACAAGATCATCAAGCAGTACGCCGAGGAACTCGGCATCGAGATCGTCGGCGAGGAGTACGTGCCGCTCGACAGCGACGACTGGACGACGCAGGTCGCCAAGATCGCCGACGCACAGCCCGACTTCGTGTTCAACACCATCAACGGTTCGTCCAACGTGGGCTTCATCAAGGCCTACGACGAAGCCGGCCTCGGCGCCGACACCTCGCCGATCATCTCGGTGTCGATCGCCGAAGAGGAGGCGCCATCGATGGGTGTCGACCTCACCGGGCAGTACGCCTCGTGGAACTACTTCCAGAGCGTCGAGAGCCCCGAGAACGAAGCGTTCATCGCGGCGTTCCAGGACGAGTACGGAGATCGGCCGACCTCGGATCCGATGGAAGCGGCGTACACGTCGCTCTACCTCTACAAGAACATGGTCGAGAAGGCGGAGTCGTTCTGCGTCGATGCCGTGAACGCAGCGTCCGACGGAGTCACGTTCGAGGCACCGGAAGGACTGGTGACCGTCGACGGTGAGAACCATCACATCGCCAAGACCGGTCTGATCGGCCAGATCAACGCGGAGAACCAGTTCGACATCGTCTGGAGCTCCGACGCCCCGATCGAGCCCGACCCGTTCCTCGAGGGATACAGCTGGTGGGACTCGAGCGAGGGGTGATCCCGACTCGTTGAACGACGTGACCGTGGGTGCCGGACTCGGGTACGGCACCCACGGCCAGACCCCCCGCTCGGAACGTCGACTCGAAAGCGGCATCGGTGGACCTTCTCACCCCCCCCGTCCTG
>NZ_JBAVYV010000299.1:0-3361 GCF_049588435.1 Ilumatobacter sp. | reverse complement strand
CAGCAGCGGCCCCGGCTCCGGCCGCACCTGCTGCTCCCGCTCCTGCAGCGGCCCCCGCTGTCAGCGCAGGCGAGCGCGACGGTGCCATCCGGTTGTCGAAGATCCGCCAACTCACCGGGGACCACATGGTGATGAGCAAGGCCGTGAGCCCCCATGCGTTCAGCGTCGTCGAAGTCGACTTCGCGAATGTCGACGTCGTGCGGACTGTCCGCAAGGCCGACTGGAAGGCACAGCACGGCTTCAGCCTCACCTACCTGCCGTTCATCGCCCGGGCGATCATCGACGGTCTCGCCGAGTTCCCGCATCTCAACGCGAGCGTGTCCGACGGCGAACTGATCGTGCACAACTACATCGATCTCGGGATCGCTGTCGACCTCGACTACGAGGGGCTGCTGGCCCCGGTCGTGCGTGACGCGGAGACGAAGCGTCTCGCCGCGATCGCGACCGAGATCTCCGACCTCGCCGACCGCGCCCGCAGCCGCAAGCTGACCCCCGACGAGATCTCCGGCGGCACGTTCACGATCTCGAACAACGGCTCGGCCGGTTCGGTGCTGACGATGCCGATCATCAACCAGCCCCAGGTCGGCATCATCTCGACCGACGCGATCGTGCGCAAGCCGGTCGTCACGACGGGCCCCGACGGCGGTGAAGCGATCGCGATCCACCCGGTCGGAAACCTCGCGATGAGCTGGGACCACCGCGCGTTCGACGGCGCGTATGCCGCCGGCTTCCTCAAGAAGGTCAAGGAGATCCTCGAGACGAAGGACTGGACCACCGAGTTGTGAGCCCCGACCGTGACAACTGGTGTCAGGCACCAGATGTCGCACCGCTGCGCGTGCGGTGGCTCGGGCGGGTGCCGTACCGCGAGGCGCTGGCGGTCCAACAGTCGTTGTTCGAACACGGGGCGGGTCAGCACCTGCTGCTGCTCGAACATCCGCATGTGTTCACCTACGGACGTACGGCCGATCTCGCGAACAACCTGACGTGTGAGCCCGCGGCCGTCGGTGCCGAGCTCGTCGCCGCGAAGCGCGGCGGTGACATCACGTACCATGGTCCCGGACAACTCGTCGGCTATCCGATCCTCAACGTCGAGAACTCGCTCGGTGCCTCGGGGCACGTGTGCGGTGTCGAGGGGCTCGTGATCGACGCGCTCGCCGAACTGGGTCTCGACAACGCCGGCCGCGTCCCGGGGTTCGCCGGCGTCTGGCTCGACGCCGGTACCGACCGGGAGCGCAAGATCTGCGCGATCGGCGTCCGGTTGCGACGGGGCCGCACGATGCACGGCTTCGCGCTCAACGTCGCCACCGACATGACCTACATGCGCGAGCACATCGTGCCGTGCGGAATCGGCGACAAGCCGGTCACGTCGCTCGCCGAGGAGGGTCTCGACGTCACGCTCGAGCAGGTCGCGGACATCGTCGCCCGACTCGCAGCGGACCGTTGGGCGAACGGAGCGCTCGAACGCCAGGACGTCGCGTGGGCTCATGCGACCGACGGTCGCGACCTCTCGGCGTTCTCGCGCGGCGAGGGTCCCGGCGAACAGGTCAAGCTCGTGTCGTCGCGCGCTACGGCCCGGATGGAAGCCGCGGGTGTCACCGACGGCCTGTCGATCGAGACCCGCAAACCCGACTGGTTGCGCCCGAAGGTCGAGATCGGACCCGAGGTGCTGGAGTTGAAGAAGACGATCCGGTCGCTCGACCTCGTCACCGTGTGCGAGGACGCCGGCTGCCCCAATCTGTCCGACTGCTGGTCGGACGGCACCGCGACCTTCATGGTGCTCGGCGAACGCTGCACGCGGGCGTGCGGATTCTGTCTCGTCGACACCAGCAAGCCGCTGGCGCCGGCGGCCGACGAACCGGCACGGGTCGCCGAGGCGATCGACCGGATGGGGCTCGACCATGCGGTGCTCACGATGGTCGCACGCGACGACCTCGCCGATGGCGGGATGGCCCACGTCGCCGCGTGTGTCGAGGCGATCCGACTCCGTCGTCCCCAGGCACGGATCGAGACCCTGATCTCCGATGCGAAGGGCGATGACGCTGCACTCGATCTGCTGTTCGCGGCTCGACCCGACGTGATGAACCACAACGTCGAGACCGTCGCCCGACTCCAGCGCGCGGTTCGCCCATCGGCTGGTTACGCCCGGTCGCTCGGCGTGCTCGCACGGGCGAAGGCCGCCGGGCTGACCACGAAGACCGGTTTCATGGCCGGTCTCGGTGAGTCCGACGACGAGATCGTCGGGCTGCTCGCGGATCTCGCCGACCTCGGCGTCGACATCGTCACGATCGGCCAGTACCTCCGGCCGACGTCGCATCACCTGCCGATCGCGCGCTACGCCGAGCCCGCCGAGTTCGACCGCTGGAAGCGGGTGGGTGAGGGGTTCGGGATCGGCCACGTCGAGGCCAGCCCGCTCACCCGGTCGAGCTACCACGCCAAATCGGCAGCCGACGCCGTCACCCCCGTCCGCGTTACGTAACGGGTCAGACCCGTTACGTAACGAAGTCGGCGACGACGGCGAGGTGGTCGCTCGGCCACGTGGTGTTCGGGCCGCCGTGCCCGACGTTCCAGGCCCGGATCGCGTTGCCGATCGGCTTCATGCGGGGCCACGATACGAGCAGGTAGTCGAGTCGCCGGTCGGGCCACGCCGACTCAGCCGAGTACGGGCACTCGCGCAACCACGTGTGGCCAGCCCCGCGTCCGGCCTGCTCCCACACGTCGGAGAACACGATTCCCTCGACACCGCACGTCCGGCCGGTCGCCGTGCGAAGTTCGTCGGCATCCGGCACGGCGTTCATGTCCGCTCCGACGATCACAGGGAGATCCCGTTCCGGGTCGCCTCGCCAGTCCCGTGCGAGCTCCATTATCCGGATGATCTGGGCGCGCCGGTCGTGCGACCGGTCGAAACGGTGATCGAGATGCGTCGATGCGACGGGCCAGCGTCCGTCGGGTGTGTCGATGCCGGCGGCGACCACGCGTCGATGACTGAGCGAGCCGTCGGCGGAGGGCAGCACCTCGTCGGCGATCCGCTCGAGCGGCCACCGTGACATCACCGCGTTCCCGAACGACTGGCCCGAGTAGAACACCGGGTCGGTCCGGGTCGCATGGAACCCGAGCGATGCGGCGAGATCGTCGAGCTGGTCGGTGTGCTCGTCCGACCACACCTCCTGGAGGCACACGATGTCGGGGTCGACCGTTCGGATCGTCTCGATGATCAGGCCCTGGCGTTCCTCCCACGGACCGAAATGCCACCACAGGTTCCACGTCATCACCCGCATCGACATCCGGACATCCTCCCAGAACACGCGAACGCGCGCGCCACCACCGGTTCTCGTAGCGTCGAATGCGATGGTGTGGTCCGTCG
>NZ_JBAVYV010000298.1:0-4278 GCF_049588435.1 Ilumatobacter sp. | reverse complement strand
GCGCGTTTTCTATGCCGCGGCGATGATCGCCACCTCCATGCGCCACTGCGGCTGGGCCAACTCGGGCACGGTCACCAACGTCGACGCCGCTCGGTGCTCGCCGAGGAACGCGTCACGGGCCGCCATCACCGGTGCCAGTGGTTCACCGGCGACGACGTAGGTCGTGACCGACACGATGTCTGCCAGCGTCATGTCGGCTTCGCCGAGCATCGCCGCGACGTTCGTCCAGACCAGTTCTGCCTGACCACCCACGTCCGGCGGGCTGCTCCCGTCGGGTGCAGTCGGGACGACACCGGACGTGTGCAGCCAGCGGCTCGGAGATTCGGTCAGCACGGCGTGGACATAGCGGGCTGCAGGCGGAGCGATCGCCGCTGGATTGATCGGACGGTTCACGGACCCCATCGTGCCACCTCCACCTCCGGACATGACGGCCTAGCCTCGGCGCATGGACCGCGACGGCGAGGCGGTGACCGGCGGTCCGGTGACCCGATGGTTGTCGACGACGCAACCCGAAGCGCTCTTCGTCCTCTCCGCGATCGCCCAGTACGTCGGAGCCGTCATCGCCGTGCTGCTGTTCGACGGCACGATCGGTGGAACCGACGGTGTCTCCCCCCAAACGGTCGCGTGGTTCCGCGCGATCGGTGCCGCACTGGTGCTGCTCGCCTTCTCACGCGGCTGGCGATCGGGGTGGACGCGAGAGCAACTCGTCGGCGTTGCGTTCTTCGGCGTCATCACGGTCCTGATGAACGTGTTCTTCTACCTCGCGATCGAGCGGATCGACCTGGGAAAGGGGATCACGATCGAGTTCATCGGCCCGATCGCCGTCGCCGCAGCAACGACACGCAGTCGCCGCAATGCCGTCGCCCTGCTGTTCGCGTTCGCAGGCGTGGTGGTACTCGGCGGCGTCGAGATCGACGACAACCTGCTCGGGATCGTGTACATCCTGATCGCTTCAGCGCTGTGGGCCGGGTACATCGTGATCGGATCGCGGGTCGCCCAGGTCGACCGTGGGGTCGCCGGTCTCGGACTGGGATTGGCCATCGGCGCGCTCGTGACCACCCCGATCGGCGCACCCGGCAGCCTCGAGGTCTGGACGAGCCCGAACCTCCTCGTCCTCTGTCTCGCCGTCGGCGTGTTCTCGAACGCGATCGGCTACGGCATCGACCAGTTCACGATGCGGCGGATCCCGATCCGGCGCTTCTCGCTGCTGCTCGCCCTGCTCCCGGTGACCGGGACATTGATCGGCTGGATCGGACTCGGACAGCAGCCGTCGGCCGTCGACCTCGCCGGCATCTCCCTGGTCCTGGTCGGGGTGGCCGTCCAGGAACGCGACGAGATCGAGCGCGTGGAGGCAGTGGTGCGCACCGACCCGGCCTGAGCGCGGGGGTTCGCCGTCGAGCCGGCCCGACCCGGGGGTTGACATTTTCGTACACTGGGGGGATGGCCAACACGCTCGACGATCAGCTCGCAGAACTCGAGAAGGAAGCAACCACGCCGAAGGAGGACTTCGAAGCGGAGCGACTCCATCGCAAACAGCGCCTCGCCTGCGGCCTGCGCACGATGGGCCGGTTGCATCTCGCCGAGGGCGTGCCCGGTCACGTGACCGTGCGCGACCCCGAGTTCCACGACCGCTTCTGGGTGAACCCGTTCGGCACGAACTTCAAGTTGATGACCGTCAGCGATCTGATCTGCGTCGATCACGAAGGCAACATCGTCGAGGGTGAGGGTCCGCTCAACGCCGCCGCGTTCGCGATCCACGGCCAGATCCACCAGGCCAGGCCCGACATCATCGCGGCCGCTCACTCCCACTCGATGTACGGCAAGACGTTCTCGACGCTCGGCAAGCCATTGAAGATGATCACCCAGGACGCAACGATGTTCTACAACGACGTCGCCCTCTGCAACGTCGGCAGCGGCGCGGTGGTGCTCGACCTCGACGTCGGTCGCCAGATGGCCGAAACGCTCGGCGATCGCAAGGCGCTGATCCACCAGAACCACGGCCTGATCACGACCGGCGGATCGGTCGACGCCGCCGTGTGGTGGTTCATCGCGCTCGAGCGCGCCTGCCAGAGCCAGCTGCTCGCAGAGTCCGCCGGGACCCCGATCGAGATCCCCGAAGCGTATTGCGAGGACGGCTACAAGGCCCAGGGCAGCGACATCGCCGGCTGGTTCCAGTTCCAGCCGTTCTGGGACGAACTCGTCGCCCGCGAACCCGAATTCCTCGAGTGAGCCTCCCGCGCCGCTGCGGTGTGAGCCGCTGCACGTCCGAGGCGTGCCAGCGAGACGGGCGATACCAGGGTGCAGCAACTCGAGTTCGCGCCTCCGGATCATCCGATACCAGGTCGCGTGCGCGATGCCGCTCGTCGCTTTGACAACGAGGCCATGCCGTTCGAGCGCGTGCTGATCGAGATCGAGAAGTTCCACACCTGCTCGGGGGGTGAGTACATCGCCGAATGGGAACCAATTTCGTCCCACCACCTCGTTCTCGACCCCGATTCGTATCAGCAGGTGAGACGCAACCGGGTCGAGAAGCGGTGCGGACCGACCTGGTGGGCCGGTGGGGTCGCATCGGTGGTGGCGACGGGGAACCGCGCTCAGTCGGGCTGCTGGTCGGGGCGCTCGAGGTTCTTGGTGAGGACATGTTCGTCGAAGACCACACCGTCGGCGTCGTTGTGCACGATGCGATCGGTGACCGTCCAACCCGCCGCCTCGTAGAACGCGATCGCCGGAGCGTTGCCGACGATCGTGTCGAGTTCGGCCGTGTCGAATCCGGCGCCGGCGATCAGCGCTTCACCGATCTCGAGCAGATGCCGTCCGAGCCCGCGACCCTGATGATCCGGGTCGATGAAGAGTTGCACGACTTCGTTTCCACGCACGGTGACGTGGCCGACCGCGCGGCCGCCATCGTCGGCCACGATCGTCGTGAACCCACGTGCCGGATCGAGGAACAACGGCCATCGATCGGCACCGTGGTGCGGATCCATGGCAGCCACGACTCCCGACTCCAGGAGGTCGGTGAACGAATCGACCCAACAGCGGCGGTGGTATGCCGCCATCGTCGAAGCATCATCGGGCGCGCCGGTCCGGAAGGTGAGGTGGGATTCGCTCACGTGTTCAGCCTGGCGCCGCACCGGACCTGTTCTCGACCCCGATCCGTATCAGCAGGTGAGACGGATCGGGGTCGAGAACCTGGTCGAGCGACATCGGGGGCGGCCCGAGCGTCAGTGGTCGAGGCCGGGGGCGCAGAGTCCCTCGAGTTCCTCGATGCGGATCCGGTCGGCGTTTGCGTGGGTGACCTCGTTGTCGGGGTTCGCCTTGAGGTTGAACACACGGAACTCCATGTCGTTCGTGTCGACGGTGAGGATGCGACCGATCAGCGGGTCGCCGAGATCGAGGATCACCTTGATCGTCTCGAGCGCCTGGATCGATCCGATGATCCCGGGGAGCACTCCGAGCACGCCGGCCTCGGCGCACGACGGGGCGAGTTCGGCGGGCGGCGGCTCGGGCACCATGTCGCGATAGGTCGGGCCCTCGAGCGGGTGGAAGACGCTGACCATTCCTTCGAAGCGGAAGATCGAACCGTGCACGACCGGGATGCCCAGCTTCACGCTCGCATCGTTGAGGAGGTACCGACTCGGGAAGTTGTCGGCACCGTCGACGATCACGTCGTAGCCGGCGATGATGTCCATGATGTTCGACGCATCGAGCCGCGTGTCGTAGGTGACGACGTTGACGTCGGGGTTGAGTCCGACGAGCGTCTTCTTGGCGGAGTCGACCTTGCGGTCGCCGATCCGGTCGACGTTGTGCAGGATCTGACGCTGCAGGTTCGACGAGTCGACGTCATCCATGTCGACGATGCCCAGCGTGCCGACACCCGCGGCGGCGAGGTAGAGCGCGGCAGGCGACCCGAGGCCACCGGCACCGAGCAGCAGGACCTTCGCGTCGAGCAGCTTGAGCTGGCCGGCCGTACCGACCTCAGGCAGCAACAGGTGTCGCTTGTACCGGTTGTTCTGCTCGGGCGTCAGCGAGGCAGGCGCCTTCCAGTCGCGTCCCTCGTCCTTCCACCGACCGAAACCACCGTCCATCGACAGCGCTCCCGAGTAGCCGAGCTCCTCCATCGTCTGCACGGCGAACGCCGAGCGCACACCACCGGCGCAGTACACGACGACCGGAGCGTCCTTGTCGAGGAGACGACCTTCGACCTGTGCCTCGAGGTGTCCGCGCGGGATGTGGATCGCTCCGGGGATCGCCCCTTCCTCGTACTCGTCGGGCTCGCGC
>NZ_JBAVYV010000297.1:0-2037 GCF_049588435.1 Ilumatobacter sp. | reverse complement strand
GCGACGGTGCGCGCGGTGTTTCGGGTGTCGGATCTGCTCCACCGCCTCGATCTCCAGCGTCGGCAGCGAATGGCACCGTCGTGGAGGCGGCCGTGGTCGACGATGCGGCCGGTGTCGTCGTGGACGGAGGTGGGGCCGAGGTCGCGGGGGTCGTTGTCGAGGGTGTCGTTGTCGGGGGCGTGCTCGTCGCCGTCGGTGTCACGACAGGCGCCGTGGGTGGGGGCGCGGAAGCGTTCTCGTCGGGCGTCGCCGCCTCGCCGCTGTCGTGGTCCTCCGACCCGTCGGGTGTCGGCGCCGGCTCGATCCGATCGGGATCGGCCGGAATCTCGAGCTGCCAGCCCGGGAGGATCGTGTTCGGATCATCGAACGTCCGACCGTCGCCCATGTCGGCTCCACGGTTCCGTTCCCAGATCGACGGCCAGTCGTCGGGCCCCGCGAGATGCTCCGTGGCGATTCCGGACAAGGTGTCGCCGTCCTCGACGACGACGTGCGCGATCGGCCCGCTCCGGTTCACCGGGATGTCGACGCGCGGGATCCCTCGAACCGGTGTCGGATCGTCGTCGGACATGTCGTGGTCGGCCGGCTGGGCCTCGGCGTTGCCGAAGCCAGCGGGGAGTTCGAGCCTCCACCCCGGCTGGATGAGTGCCGGGTTGGTGAACCGCTGTCCGTCGTTCATGACCGTGCCGAGGTTGAGGTCCAGGATGTCGTCGGCCAGCTCGATCGTCCGCAGCTCATCACCCCCGGCGTATTCGGCGGCGATCGCATAGATCGAGTCGCCACGCACCACGACGTGGATTCCGACCGCCGGAGCGGAGTGTCCGAGGGGCGTGTCATCGTCCCCGGACGTCGGCGTGCCGATGTCGTGGCCGAAGCGTCCGACAGCGGGCAGAGGTGAATCGGTCATGTCCCGCGTGGTCCCACCCCCGAGTCGATGGGCGGTCGCGGAAGGCCCGGCATCGGCGGGGGTCGCCTGAGCACCCGACGCCAACACATTGGTCGGAATGAGCGCGATCAGCCCGATGGCGATCCACCGTCCCATGCCCTGGGCCCAGCCGAGTCCGCGTACATGCGGTGCGGCGAGGCCGCGGTGGCGAACCATGTGCACCGCCTCGGTGACCGTCGTGACCGCGATGACGAGCAACGCGACCCAGATCAGGATCAGACTGCCGCGGATCATCAGGTCGACGAGCGCGTCGTCACGAAGTGGTGCCGTGAGCGTGTCGCGGATGGAGTCGGCGTCCCATCGCCACGGTGGGGAGGTTCCGCCCAGCGGATTCGCGGTGTCGAAGCGGAAGCGTGTCGCCGCGACGACGCCGATCGGAACGACGACGAACAGCACGATGAGTGCGGCGATCGAGGCGACCGCGCGGCCGAGACGCGGTGGTTGGGTCGTCACGTCTGGTCACCCCTCCTTCCTGCTCGAGCCGACCGTCGGCTCCGACGAGACACGGGGTATCCAGAATCCGAAACGGGAAGTCCGGTGGGTGGTTGCCGTCCGGTCATGCCACACCGACCGCCTCGGCCGCGCCGACCCCGGTCACAGCCTTCGATCCGTCGACGATCGTGATCGTGACGGTCACCTTCCCCGTGGTGTCGTCGACGACGATCGCGTCGACGCTGCCGGAGACCCCGTAGCTGCCGAACAGGAGCGCCGCGGTCGTGCTGGCCGCCGCGCGTGCGGCGCCGGGATCGAGACGGTCGAGGTCACCGTCGCGCACGTCGTCGATCGACGCTGCCTGCGCGCCCGAGCGGGCGGCTTGAAATGCGATCGAGGTGGCTGCCGACTGATTCGAGATCCCGCGGTCGGCGTCGCGAGCGACCCACACGAGTCCGAGGAACGTGAAGGCGAACATGAACGCGATCCCCGCCACGAGTCCCGACCCGCGATCATCCCGCCACTCGATCCCGTTCGATGTGGTGATGGCGACGGTCACGAGTCCGCTCCTCGATACGGGTCGATGACGGCGTAGGCCGTGTAACGCTGCGGGCCGATCGGGGACGCAGGTACCAGTTCGAGCCCGGCTGCCGACGTCGAGC
>NZ_JBAVYV010000296.1:0-9687 GCF_049588435.1 Ilumatobacter sp. | reverse complement strand
TAGCTGGGGTGATCGGGCGCCCGACGGGACGGCCCGGACACGTCAGCGAGTGGCTGCGATGGCGGCGGTGATCTCGGCGGTGATCTCGTGCTCGATCATGTCACGGGCGACCCCGATGCCGTTGCGGATCGCTTCGGCGCTCGAGGAACCGTGCGAGATGATGCAGACCCCGTCGACGCCGAGCAGGATCGCACCGCCGTACGTGTCGGGGCTCAGGGTCGAGTAGAGCGGGAGCAGCGCCGGCATGAGTGCGTCGGCGTGGACCTTGTACTCCTCCGGCGAGAACGCGTCGAGCAGTGCCCCGATCACGGCCTTCATGCCGCCCTCGAGTGTCTTGAGCACGACGTTGCCGGTGAAACCGTCGGTGACGCACACGTCGATATCGTCGCTCATGATGTCGCGGCCTTCGACGTTGCCGACGAAGTTGATCCCGGGCGTCACCGCAAGGAGCTCGTGCGTCTCCTTGCGCAGGGTGTCGCCCTTGGTCGCCTCTTCGCCGATCGACAGCAAACCGACGCGAGGGTTGTCGATGTCGAAGCGATGACGGGCGTAGATCGACCCCATCTGGGCGAACTGAACGAGCCAGTCGGCCTGGACCTCGGCGTTCGCGCCGGCATCGAGCATGACCGTCGGGGTGGAGCCCGGAACGGGAATCGGTGTGGCGATCGCGGGGCGTTTGACGCCCTTGATCCGGCCCATCCGCAGGAGCGCTGACGCCATCGTGGCACCGGTGTTGCCGGCCGAGATCATCGCACCGGCATGCCCATCACGGACGGCTTCGGCGGCGCGGACGAGCGTGGAATCCTTCTTCCGACGGACACCCGCGGCGGGGTCGTCGTGCATGCCGATGACCTCGGAGGCCTCGATCAGGTCGAGGACGGTGCCGTCGGGCGCCTCGCGACCGTCGAGGTCGGGAGGACCCACGAGTACGACCGGGATGCCGTCGGCGACCGCAGCGTGTGCGCCGTCGAGGTTGGGCCCGGGACCGTGATCGCCGCCCATGGCGTCGAGAGCGACGGGGAGCATGTTGGTGAGCGTCGGGACCGAGCGGTCAGCTGACGTCGATGGCGTACCGGTCGCGGTACCAGCCGCACGAGCCGCAGACAGCGTGCGGCGTCTTGGCCGCGCTGCACTTGGGGCAGACGCTGCGCGCCGGCGCCTTCAGCTGCCACGCGCTGGCGCGGCGGCTGCGGGTCTTCATCTTGGAGGTTTTCTTCTTCGGGACAGCCATCTTTTGCTCTCGTTCTCTTCCGGGCGACGCGTAGTCGGGACAGGGCCGGTCGTCAGGGCCGGATCACGTTATCGGGAGCAAGTGTCGCTCCAACGCCCGGCGTCGGTCACCGGTTCAGTCGTCGTCGAGGACGAGTCCGTCGAGCGCCGCCCAGCGGTGGTCCTTGACCTCGTTGTCACAGCCGCAGCTCTCGCGGTTGCGATCGACTCCGCACTGCGGGCAGAGCCCGGCGCAGTCGTCGCGGCACAGCCGCTCGTCGTCGAGTTCGAGCAGCGCCGCCTGGCGTGCCATCGGTGCCAGATCGAGCTGGCCGTCGACGATCGGGTACGCATCCTCGTCGAGGATCTCGACCTGATACAGCTCGTCGATCTTCGCAGTGGCGACCCCCGACAGGTCCTTCAGACATCGGCGACACGGGACCTCCCAGGGTGCGGACACCTCGCCGCGCACGACGATGCCGTCGTTGAGTGCCTCGAGGTCGAGATCGACCGTGATCTCGCCCGACAACGCATCGTGCTCTACATCGAGGCCATCGCCGCTGACCGTGACCTGCACGGGCTTGGTCGCCCCGGGTTGGCGGAGCAGTTCGACGGCGTTGACACGCAACGCCCGTTTCGACGCAACTTCCATCCGTTCACCCTAGAGGCGCCGCCGCCCCGGGTGCGCCGGTCAGTTGCCGGCGTCGATCGCGGCTTGGAGCAGTTCGCCGATCCCCTCGGGCAGGAGGGTCTCGAGCGGGGTTTCGTCGGCCTCGGCGAGATCGGCGAGCGCGTTGACCACATCGGCCGGATCGAGCTGATCGGTCAACACCAGTTCGCGAATCGTCCGGTTCGCCGCATGGGTCGCTTCGTCACCGGCGGCGATGTGCTCGGTGATGCCATCGACCATCCGGTCGTTGAATCCCGTGTTGTACGGGCCCGGATTCACCTTGCACACGTCGATTCCGTGCAGCGCAAGCTCACCGCGCAAGCTGATCGTGTACGCCTCGACGGCGTGCTTGGTCATGCAGTAGGGCGAGGTGAGCGGGGATGCCAGCTTGCCTGCCACCGATGAGACGTTGATGATCCGACCCCAACCGCGCTCGATCATCCCGGGGACGACCGCCTGGGTCATGGCGACCATCCCGAAGACGTTCACCTCGAAGATCGCACGGACCTTCTCCATCGGCACCGTGGTCATCGGCGCCATCACGCCCATCCCGGCATTGTTGATCAACACCTCGACCCCGAGATCAGCCGCCGTGTCGACGTCATCGCTCGACGTGACGTCGAGCTTGAGGGTGGTCAGTTCGGGGTGGGCGGTCGCCAGCTCATCTGCCTGGGCCTGGGACTCGGTCGTCGCCAGCACCGAGTGGCCACGCGCAGCCAACTCGACCGCGGCGCCCCGACCGAACCCGGAGCCCGCTCCGGTGATCAGGATCGTTCGTGGTGTCATCGTCGCAGTGTTGCACGTCGAGCAGCCACGCCAGCGCCGCCTCGGTCTTCGCGGTCAGGCTTCTTGATCGAAGAAGCCGTGGTCGTCGACGTTGTCGACTGGTTCCTCGGGGACCTCGCCACCGATCGACAAGCGCTGACGGCCCGCGTGGACGGTCTTGCCCAGCTTGTCGAGCAGGATCTCGAACGAGCCGAGCCGCTGGTCGAGGAAGTCCTCGGTCTCGTGCTTGAGACGACGCGTGTCGGCCTCGGCGGTCTCCATGACCTGCCGCGCGCGCTGTTCGGCGGCACGCACGACCTCGGTCCGCTGCACCATCCGCTCGGCGCGGACCCGCGCCGCTTCGAGCAGTTCATCGGCTTCGCGGCGGGTCTTGCCCACGAACTCCTGGCGCTCCTTGAGCATCCAGCGGGCCTGACGGAGTTCGTCGGGCAGTCGGTTCAACGACTCCTCGAGGAGTTCGATGATTTCGTCGCGGTCGATGCGGGGCGACGACGACAGGGGCATCGTCGGGGCCGTGGCAACGATGTCGATCGCTCGGCGGAGCAGCGTCTCGGCGTCGCCGACGTAGTTGCCGGCACCGCCAGCCGCGGAGTAGTCGTCGTCGTCCACGACATCGTCGTACGCCCCGTGTGGGTCACGCTGTTCGTAGGTGTCGTCGTACTGGTCGTCGTAGGTCATCCCGGCTCAGTTCTGCTCTCGTTCCGCCACCCGGCGAACCAGAGCGTCGGCGACGACCGGTGGCACCAGGTGGGACACGTCACCACCGTAGTTGGCAATCTCGCGGACAAAACGGCTACTCAAGAAACCGAGATCCGGACGGCTCGGAAGGAACACCGTCCGCATCCCGGTCACCGAATGGTTCATCTGTGCCATCTGCTGTTCGATTTCGAAGTCACCGGGCGTGCGCAATCCCTTGACGACGAAATCTGCTCGGAATTCATCGGCGGCCTGGACGGCCAGTCCGGCGTGCTTCTCGACGGTCACCGCATCGAAGCCGGCGACCGCGTCAGCGATCAGCGCCATCCGCTCGTCCACGTCGAACATTCCGGACGGCTTGGCGAAGTTGTACATCACGACCACGACCACTTCGTCGAAGAGTTCGTGCGCCTGCTCGATGACGTCGAGGTGTCCGAGGTGGAGCGGATCGAAACTGCCGGGATACAGCACCCGGCTCGCGGATCCGTTCTGCGTGGGATCGGTACTCATGTTCGCCGAACGCTACTGCGCTGAACGTTCGAGAAAGCTCACCCACGCTCGCCCGTATCGCTTGGAACGAACGAGCTCCCACCCGTCGGGAGCCTCGAGGGGCCTCCCGGACTCCGCGACGATGAACCCGGCACGGACGCTCGCGAGCAGGGCATCCCATCCGTCGAAATCGTAGGGGGGGTCGGCGAACACGATGTCGACATCGAGCGTCGACGCTGCCTGAGCGGCATCCGACCGCATCACACGTGATCGAGCGTCGAGGCCGAGCGTGTCGAGGTTCTCCTCGAGCGAGCGCAACGCCGAGCGGTCGCGCTCGACGAACGTACACCTGGCCGCGCCTCGCGAGAGTGCCTCGATCCCGACCGCTCCCGTCCCGGCGAACAGGTCGGCGACGACGGCTCCGTCGAGGATGCCGGCCGAGCCGAGCGCGTTGAAGACCGCTTCACGGACGCGGTCGGTCGTGGGACGCGTCGATGTACCTTCCGGCGACACCAGCTTGCGACCACCGAATTCTCCTGCCACGACGCGCATCCGCGCACTGTATCGACGTCCCGGACGGCACGGCCGCGCCAGAATGGCGCGATGTTCGCTCCGCCCCCACAGATCACGTGCATCGACTGCGGTGGACGGTGTTTCCTCCTGACCCTTCCGCGCGAGGACGAAACCTGGGAGGTCGGTGACGCGGTGGCGTATCGCTGTGAGGACTGCCTCGACCGCTGGGACATCGTGCTCGAGGATTCCGATGTCGAGAGCGACGGTCGTCCCGACTGGTGACCGGAGTTCCCGACGCGTCTGCTCAGCGCCGCACGGACCAACGGCTCTTCGGGAGCAGATGATGTTTCTCGGCGAGCAGTTCGTCCTCCATCGTCATCGATCGACGCTCGGCGTGGTCACCCGACTCGATCACCTCTTCGGCCCACCGTCCGTAGCGACGAGCGCCCGATGACGCGGTGGCGCCGTGCAGCAGTACCGACGCCGCCACGGTGAGCGCGATCACACCGAACACCTGCTCCCCCACATCCGCGACCGCCACGGTGTCTTCGAGCAGCAGGAGTCCGAAGACGATCGACGCGAGTCCGCGCGGCCCGAACCAGCCGAGGAACAGGCGCGTCCGAGCACGGAGCCCGGTCCCGATCAGCGCGACCCAGACGGGACCCATGCGAGCGACGGTCAAGGAGAGAACGGCACAGGCGACGATCGCCCACGTCGCGTCCGTGATCGCATCGGCCAGCAGGACGTTGCCGAACACGAAGAAGGCCGCCAGACCGAAGAGTTGCGCCGCGTCCTCGGTGAACGCACCGAGCCGGACCGGAAGGGTCGGAGTCTCTTCGTCGGGGCGTGCCCCGAACGATCCGAACACCAATCCGGCGACGAACGCCGCGATGAACGAGTTGCCGGAGAGTGCCTCCGCGCCGAACAGAGCCACGATCGGAACGACGAATGTCGCGAGCTGCTGGAATCGCGCATCGGCCCATCCGCGGTCATCCGACCAGCGCAGCGCGACGATCGCCCCTCCACCCACGATGGCTCCGAAAACGACTCCCCAGCCGATCTGTTGAGCGATGAACCCGATCCACTCGGGCGTGCTGCGACTCTCGCCGATGACGGCCGCTGTCAGGACCGCAACCACCGGCACCACGAGCCCATCGTTGACGCCCGACTCGACGTTCAGGGCGAGACGATCTCGGACGGGCACCGAGGTGTCCTCGACGACGGCCGAACCGAGCGCCGCGTCCGTCGGTGCCAGGATCGCCGCGATCAGCGCGACCTGCACGAGCGGCAGATCGGGAAAGAGCAACGAGTTGATCAACGTGCCGACCACGATGGTCAACGGCAGGCCGATCGCGAGGAGCCGAATCGGGATCGCGAGGTAGCGCCGCAAGCGCCGGATGTCGATGCGGACAGCGTCGCTGAACAGGATGATCGCCAGGGTGACCTCGGCGAGGGCGGCGATCGCCTCGTGGTCGGGCGCGATGTCGACCATTTCGGTCGCCTCGCCGAGGGCACCGGCCGCGACGAAGATCATCGGCATCGTGAGTGGCCACCGGGCGATGCGCATCGAGACGACGGCGAACGCGATGACGATGATGCCGAGCGCGGCGATCTCGCCCGCTTCCACGGTCAGCGACCCGATTCGAGGGCGATGCGCTTCTTGGTGGCCGCCCAGCTGCAGATCGGACACGTCACGAGGTCGTGGCGCTTCGCCGGGCAGTACTCGCGGCCGAAGTAGATGATCTGCAGGTGACGATCGCTCCACGTCTCCACCGGGAACACCGCCTTGAGGTCCCGTTCGGTCCGTTCGACCGTCGAACCGTTCGACAGGCCCCAGCGCGCGGCGAGGCGGTGGATGTGCGTGTCGACCGCGAAGGCGGGCACCCCGAAGCAACCGCCCATCACGACCGATGCGGTCTTGTGGCCGACTCCCGCCAGCGACTCCAGGAAGTCCCAGTCGCCGTACACCTCTCCTCCGGCGTCGATGATCTGGTTCGCCATCAGCCAGAGGTTCTTCGCCTTGGTCGGCGCGAGCCCGACCGTGCGGATGTACCCGAGGATCTCCTCGGGATCGAGTGCTGCCATCTTCTCCGGGGTGTTCGCCGCGGCGAACAGTGCGGGGGTGACCTCGTTGACCTTCTTGTCGGTGGTCTGGGCCGACAGGGCGACGGCGACGAGCAGCGTGTACGGGTCGGTGTGATCGAGTGGGACGGGTGGGTCGGGGTAGAGCTCGTCGAGGATCTCACCGATCCGGTCGGCCTTGTCCTGGCGGCGCATCCGGCGACCATACCGTCCACCTCTCAGGCGGTTCATACTTCGACTCGGACACGCGGGGCGACGTCGACGCGACATCACGAACGGGACAGGAACTCCTCATCACGATCACTGAAGATCATGTCGAGTTCGTCGGCGATCATCGGATGATCGGCGAGATCGGGATCCGCGTCGACGATCGTGAACGCAGCCTCGCGGGCGATCTCGACGAGGTTGCGGTCGCGGCGCAGCGAGGCGAGCTTCAGATCGCTGCGTCCCTTCTGCGCGCTCGACATCAGCGTGCCCTCGCCGCGCAACGCGAGATCGACCTCGGCGAGCTCGAAGCCGTCGGTCGTCGCGACCAGCGCCTCGACGCGTGGGTTCGTCCCGTCGGACTCGGGATCGCCCGGCTGGGTGACGAGCCAACACGTCGAGGCGTGTTTCCCGCGACCGACTCGTCCCCGCAACTGGTGCAACTGTGCGATCCCGAATCGGTCCGCGTCGAGGATCGCCATCACGGTCGCGTTCGGGACGTCGACGCCCACCTCGATCACGGTCGTTGCGATCAGCACGTCGATCTCGTGGTCGCGGAATCGGTTCATGGTCGCTTCCTTCTCGTCGGCACCGAGCTTGCCGTGCAGCAATCCGAGCGACAGACCGTGGAGTTCGCCACCGGCGAGACGCTCGAAGGTCTCCTCCGCCGACGCCACCTCCAGCTTCTCGCTCTCGCCGATGAGCGGGCACACGACGTAGGCCTGGCGTCCGGCCTCCACCTCGGCGCGGACGTCGCGCCAGACACCGGCCTCGCTCGACTCGTCGCTCGCCCACATCGTGACGATCGGCGTGCGACCCGGGGGGAGTTCGTCGAGCACGCTCACGTCGAGGTCCCCGTACACGGTCATCGCCGCGGTGCGCGGGATCGGCGTGGCCGTCATCACGAGCGTGTCGGGCATGCGACCGTCGGCGGTCTTGTCGCGCAGCGCAGAACGTTGCTCGACGCCGAAACGATGCTGCTCGTCGACGACCACCATCCCCAACGAGTTGAAGCCGACCGCCTCCTGGATCAGCGCGTGGGTTCCGATCGCGATGTCGACCGATCCGTCGGCGAGGCCGGCGAGGACGTCCTTGCGCGTTGCGCCGGTGACCCGGTTCGTCAGGAGTTCGACGCGCAATGGGCGATCGCCGAACAGATTGTCCGGATCGGGGACCGAGACCCCGTCGAGCATCGAGCGCACACTCGTCGCGTGCTGTTCCGCGAGCACCTCGGTCGGTGCCATCAGCGCAGCCTGATGGCCGCTGTGGACGGCGGTGAGCATGGCCGCCACGGACACGACCGTCTTGCCGGAACCGACGTCGCCCTGCAGCAGGCGGTGCATCGGATGAGGGTTGGCGAGGTCGGTGAAGATCTCCTCGATCGCTCTCCCCTGCGCGCGGGTGAGCGGGTATGGCAGCGAATCGTAGAACCGCTGGACGAGCTCGCCGTCCGGGGTGTGCTCGAACCCACGTTGGCCTCGCTCGAGCGCTCGCTTGCGCAGCACGAGGACGAGCTGCACCCGGAGCAGTTCGTCGAACGCGAGCCGACGTCGAGCGCGTTCTTTCTGCTTCATGTCCTCGGGCAGGTGAATCCCGGCGAGTGCGTCACCGCGAGCGATCATCCGATGCTCGGCGAGCACCGCCTTCGGTACCGGGTCGGCGATCCCCCGGTCGACACACCGGCGCAGCGTCTCGTCGATCCAGCCCGCCATCTCCCACGTGTTGAGCTGCGCCTTCTCGCTCTGGGGATAGATCGGCACGATCCGCCCGGTGCGATCCCCGATCAGATCGACGACCGGGTTCGACATCTGGAGGCCACCGCGGTAGGTGTCGGCCTTGCCGTACAGCGCGATCTGGAGGCCGTCCTTCAGTTGCCGTTCCCGCCACGGCTGGTTGAAGAACACGAGGTCCATCCGCCCGGACCCATCGCCGACGTTCACGTTGACCATCGTGCGTCGATTCCTGGTCGTCCGCTTCGTGACCGAGCGCACCGTCACGAGGACCAGCGCTTCTTCACCGGGGACGAGGTCGGCGATCCGCGCCTCGTTCGTCCGGTCGACCCAGCGGCGTGGGTAGGTCGTGACGAGATCGAACAGGTTCTCGATGCCGACCGTCTCGAGCGATTTCTGCTTCTTGGGTCCGACCCCGCGCAGGCGCTCCACCGGGATTTCGGACAGATCCCGCAGCGTGATCGGCTCACTCATCTGACCCGATACTGCCCGATCGCGCCGAACCCGTCACCATGCGTGGCCAGCAGAGGACAGATTCTCCTCCGAGCGGCGCTCAGGGGCGGCGAGGGCACGGCGCGTGGCGAGGAGGTTACCTGGGCGGTGATGAGCTCACGGAACGCAGCCATCGCCGTTCCTGTGCGGCGCCTTCACTCAACGCCGAAGAGGTAGGGATAGAGGGGCTGCCCGCCGACGTGGACTTCGACGGTCATCGCCCCGTGGTGATCACCGAGCCATCCTTCGATCGACTCGGTCGTGTCGCTGTCGGCCCCGTCGCCCGTGATCACCGTGATCAGTTCGGCGTCGTCGTCGATGATCTCGTCGAGCAGCCCGACCACTGCGGTGAACAGGTCGCTCGTGCACGACACGATGCCATCACCCTTGACGATCCCGATCCAGTCGTCCTGGTGGATCTCACCGACTTCGGCGGTGATGTCGCGCACGGCCTGGGTGACCTCACCGGTCGTGACGGACGCGGCCGCCTCGACCATCTCGACGCCGTTGGTGGCGCTCGAGGCTTCGGGGTCGTACACGATCAGCGCTGCGAGGCCCTCGGCGACCGACCGTGTCGGGACGACGACGACGTCTTTGGTTGTCAGCGCATTGACCTGCTCGGCGACCGGGATGATGTTCTTGTTGTTCGGCAGGATCACGACCTGATCGGCGTTCACACGCTGCACGGTGTCGAGGAGTTCCGCGGTCGAGGGATTCATCGTCTGACCGCCCGTCACCACCCCCTGGACCCCGAGTTGGGCAAACAGCTCGACCAAGCCGTCGCCGCTGCACACCGCGACCACCGCGGTGGTCACC
>NZ_JBAVYV010000295.1:0-2207 GCF_049588435.1 Ilumatobacter sp. | reverse complement strand
GCGCCAGGCTGCTTGATGAACTGGGCGTCGACCCCGAAGTCTGGCACCTCAACGAGGCCCACGGGCTCTCCGCCGCCTTCCACCTCTACGAGAAACACCACAGCACGGAGGAGGTGAAAAAGCGGCTCGTTTTCACCACCCACACTCCGGAGGAAGCCGGCAACGAACGCCACGACTTCAATCTGCTGCGCGATTTCTCGTTTTTCGGCGAAATCCCTGAATCCGAAGTGCGCGAAATCACCGGCATCGAAGGCGACGAATTCAACCACTCGTTGGCCGCCTTACGGCTCGCCCGAATCGCCAACGGTGTTTCAAAACTCCACGGCGAAGTCTCCCGTCACATGTGGGAAGGCTACCCGGACATTTGCCCCATCACCCACGTCACCAACGCGCAAAACAAGAAATACTGGGCCGACCACGGCCTCGAACACGCCCGTCTCCGCGGCGACATCGAGGAACTCCGGAACCGCAAGCGCGAGCTCAAGGAGCGCTTGTTCCGCATCGTTGCTGACCAGACCGGCAAGTTGTTCCGCCCCGATGTCCTCACCATCGTCTGGGCGCGCCGCTTCGCGGGCTACAAGCGTCCTGACCTGATCGCCCGGGACATCCGCCTGTTCCGCGAACTCCTCCACAACAACGACCAACCGGTGCAATTGATCTGGGCGGGCAAGCCGTTTCCCTTCGATTTCTCCGCCATTGACACCTTCAACCAGTTGATTCGCCTGACCCGCGGCTACCCGAATGCCACCGTCCTGGTAGGCTACGAACTTGAGCTTTCCCGCGCCCTCAAGAACGGCTCCGACCTCTGGCTGAACAACCCGGTGGTCACCCGCGAAGCCTCCGGCACCTCCGGCATGACCGCCGCCATGAACGGCTCGGTCAATCTGTCCACCTACGACGGCTGGGTCTGCGAATTTGCCAAGGACGGCGAAAACTCGTTCATCATCCCGCCCGCTGACCCCGGTCTGGGACATGAGGACCGCGATCGCCACGACCTGCTCGGATTCCATCACTTGATGCGGGAAAAAATCCTGCCACTTTACTACGATCGCCCGGACGACTGGTACCAGATGGTCCTCAACTCGATGAACGACGTGGTCCCGTTCTTCGACGCGGACCGGATGGCCGACGAATACTACAAGAACATCTACGCAGCCGACGGGGAGAAGAATCCCTGACGTCACGCTTCCGCACGCCCCACCATCTGGCGAGGCCCCATCGCAACATGAAAGAAATGATTCAGGTAGATCCTGCCCGGTTGATTGGCAAAGGCGCCACCCGCAGTTGTTATCATCACCCGGACGATCCCGACAAGTGCGTCAAGATCGACAAGCGCGAAACCGGCGGCCCTACGGAAAAGGAAGCCCTCTACTACGAGAAAATCGCGCGACTGCGGCCGCATCTCGACTACAACTTCATTCCGAGGTTCTATGGCATGGTCGAAACCGATCTGGGTAAGGGCGGAGTCTTCGACCTGATCCGGGATGAAACCACCGGTGAGGTTTCCAAATCCTTCAGCCACTACATCAGCCAAGGAGCTGTTGCGGCCGACGACCCGGTATGGATCAAGGCTCACCAGGAATATTTGCAGGCGATCTTCGACAGCGACATCGCCATCCGGGACTTCAATCCGGGCAACGTTTGTGCCCGTCAGCTGTCGGCCGGCGGTTACCAGTTGGTGGCCATCGATGGCATTGGCCACCGCGACTTCCTCCCGGTGTGCGACCACTTCCGTTGGGCGCTCCGCTACAAGGTCCGGCGCCAAATCGTCCGCAAGGACTTCGGCACACTCGAGGAAATCCTCGGTCGGGGCGCCAGGAAAAAGGCCGAACGCGATGCCCGCAGATAGCTACCGCCACCCTCCAACACCATGTGGGTGGACAAAAGCTTCACCCTCCCGGTAAATCCCCGCCATGAGCATCATCACCGGCCGCGGAGATTCAGGAGACACCGACCTCCTGTTCGGCAAACGCATTGCCAAGACCTCCCTCAGAATCGAGGCCCTCGGCCACGTCGATGAACTCAATGCCGCGCTCGGGCTTGCCCGTTCCGCCGCCCACGACCCGGAATGGATCGCGCTGATCGACGGATTGCAGGAACGCCTCGTCGGTCTGATGGGCCAGCTTGCTTGCCTGCCCGAGGATGAGGCGGCCTACCACGCGAAAAAGTATGCCGCCCTCACCGCCGCCGACCTCGAATGGGTGACC
>NZ_JBAVYV010000294.1:0-6538 GCF_049588435.1 Ilumatobacter sp. | reverse complement strand
AGCTACCGCCGGGCATCGATCAGCGACCCGACCCCCGCCACCCTCTGCGAAACGCGCGGCGCCCGGACCATCCCGCACCACGATGGATCCCTGCCCGACGGATGGACGGACCGCTTCGTCGACCCCGACGATCCCGCATTCTCCCAGGCCGCCTGGGCCGAGTCGGAGGCGGCACGATGACCTGGTTCACCGGCGGCGGCCGACCCACTCGACTCGCGCGGATCGCGCGCTGCGGAGTCGCGATGGGCGTGCTCGTCGCACTCGCCGCGGTCGACTCGGCCCGACCGCACGAACCCGTCGTCGCGCTGCCACCCACGCTCTCGGCATGCGCCGGGAACTCTGCGTTCTGCGGCGCCATTCTCCGGATCGATTCCGACGCCGGGACGATCCCCTCGGTCGCCGCCGGCGCGCACTACGGACCGGTCTGGGGAATCCCGCAAGATGCCAACAACTCGACCGGCATCGGATGGTGTGTCGACGACACCCACACCGGCTACCCGGTCGCCCCGATCGAGGAACTCCCGCTGCCGACCGCGTGGACGACCCACGACATGCGTCGGGCCGCGACCCTCATCACGCTCTACGGCGAGGACACCGTCCTCCCCTACCAGCCGCTCCCGGTCGACGCTTCCGGCGAACTGATCGGAGTCGACGCCGGTGACTTCTCGTCGACGCGCCATCGCCAGATCGCTGTGTGGTTCGCGCTGCGATCGATCCTCTCCGACCCGACCGGAACGCCGCGCATCGACCTCGACTCCGCAACCACGTTCAGCGATTCGGGAGCACGTTCCCCATCGGCGGCCGGCAACTCCGCGATGAAACTCGCGCAGAAGCTGGTCACAGCCGCTGACGCCATGACCCCTGCGGGCACGCTCGTCGTCACGGTCACCGTTGCCGATGGAACTCCCCCGACCTCGCCGGGCGTTCCGGACCGGCTCCGTGTCCACGTGGCGGACAGCGACGGACGTCCCCTCCCGAATCATCCGGTGTGGCCAACGGCGTCGACCAACGCGACTGTCACCTCCCCGAACGACGATCCGGCCTCGTCGTCGGTCGCGTTTCGCAACGCCGCACAGCGCGGCTGGCCCTCGATCGATCTGACCCGCACACTCGGGGGCGCAACCGTCACCGACGACCAGGGCGACGCCGTCTTCGATGTCGAGATCGACGCCGCCGGGCCGTGGCGGGTCGGCTTCGAAACCGAGGCATCCCCGGCGGTCGTTCACTTGTTCGGCGACGACATCAACGCGCAGAACAACATCACCGTTCTGGACGGTGTCGTGCGGGCCTCCGGCTCGCTGCACGGCGAGGTCGAGCAACGCTTCGTCCGAGTCGTCAAGACGTCGAGCGATCCGACCTTCGGCGTCGAAGGTGCCGAGATCGCGCTGATCGATGCCGACGGAACCGAGGTCGCCCGCGGCACGTCAGGGTCCGACGGAATCATCGACTTCGGTCCGCTCGCAGCCAACCACCCGACCCCGTTGGCCGTGCGTGAGATCACCGCGCCGGCCGGGCTCAGGCCCCTCGGCACCGACGTCGAGATCGTGACGGCCGGACCAGTCTCATCCGACCCGACGGCGCCCACGGTCGTCGAGATCGGCAACAGCCCGATCACACACGAGTTGATCGTGCAGAAAGCGATCGACGGCTCGGCGGGGTTCGGCTCCGACCTGTCCGGATTCACGTTCGCCGTGACGCGAGACGTCGACGGCGCTGACTTCGGCGCGGTGACGACGGACCAAACCGGGCGGACGTCCTCGGTGGCAGTGCCGGCCGGCGACTACTCGATCGCAGAGGTCGCTCGACCGGCGCGCTGGCCCGGCGATGAGCCGTTTCCCGACCCGAACCACGTCACGGTGCCGACCGATCCAACCACCCCGATCGTGGTCAGGTTCGACAACGCGCTGCGGCACCCGACGCTGTCGACATCGGCCACCGACCAGGCGGACGGCGACAAGTATCTCGCCGCCGACGGTGGCACCATCGTCGATCACGTCGAGGTGTGCGGAGCCGTGGAGGGGACGACCTACACCGTCGCGGGCGAGTTGGCGTTCGTCCCTGCGGACGGAGAACCGGCCGAGCGCACCGGCATCGTGGCCACGGTGGACTTCGTGGCCGCGCCGAGCGACCGAGGCTGCATCTCGGTCGAACTCCACTTCGACGTGCCGGCGGAGTCCGACGCGGCCAACGATTCCGGTGTGTTCGATGGTTCTGGGTGGCTCGACCGCCCCGGACACCTCGTGGTCACCGAGCAGTTGTTCGTCGACGGCGAACTCGTCGCCCGACACGACGACCTGACCTCGATCGAGCAGAGCATCTACGTCGCGAAGGTGGGTTCGGTCGCCGTGGACGCGGCCGACGGCGACCACCGGATCGACATCGGCGGCGGCGCCATCATCGAGACCCTCACCATCTCCGACCTCGACCCATCCCGTCCCGACGTCGAACTCCGCGCCGACTCGACCCTCATGACGATCACCCCCGACGGCACGGTGCAGGCGACCGCAGCGACCGGGGCGACGATCTTCACCCCCGCCGATCTCCACGCGGTGCCCGATTCCGACGGCACCACCTCCGAGACCGGCGATGTGGAGGACGACGGTCGTGACACGCAGCCGATCGTGGAGATCCTCTATTCGTCCACCGACCTTGCCCGGGAGGGAGGCACCGGCGTCGTGTTCACCACCATCACCGACGTCGCGACGGGACTCGTGATCGCCGAGCACCACGACCCAGCCGCGATGTCGCAGCAGGTTCGATGGGAACCGGAAACGGTCGAGACCACCGTCGCCCCACCGACACCGACCGCACCCGCCCCGGCCCCGTCCGTCCCGCCGGTGCACACCGACAACCTGCCCCGCACCGGCGGCGACTCGACGATGCGACTACTTCGAGCCGGCATGGCCGTCGCGCTCCTCGGTTCGTCGCTCGTCGGCGCCTCGCGCATCCGCGTCCGCCGCCGTCGAACCTCCGTGTGACGGCGCGGCGCCCCCTCGCCGATTCACCACCCCCTTCGCTCTCGTCGCGCATCCACCCGCCCACCGAACCGATCCGCGACGAGAACGCCGGAGCAGACACCCGAAGCAGCAAGCGACGAACACCGGGCCACGCGCCCGACCGACCACCACCTGCACCGTTACATCTGGATCTGGCGGGCTCTTCCCGTTTCGGCTCCTCGTGACCCCGTGGAGGTCATGAAGCTCGACACCCTCGACCGCATCGCTCGCACGCAGCACGGCGTCGTCACTCGCGACCAGACCGGACTCTCGACCTCGTCCTGGCAGCGCGCCACCACGAACGGAACGCTCATGCCGCTGTACCGCAACGTTGCTCGACTCGTCGGCACCCCGGACACGGCCCGCCAACGGATCATCGCCGCCACGCTCGCCGCAGGCGACGGTGCGCTCGCCTCGCACCGGTCGGCGGCGCTGCTCCACGGCATTCCGATCGGAACCCCACCACCGGTCGACCTCATCCTCCCGCTCGTCGGCTCCCCCCGCACGCGGTTCGCGAGAGGTCTCGATGGGGTCCAGGTTCATCGACCGAGCGACATGGCCCGGTTGAAGCCGTATCGCAGGGACGGCATCGCATGCACCGCGATCCTGCGGACACTGCTCGACCTCGGAGCGGTCGCCCCACACGATGTCCACGGCGCGGTCGGACATGCGCTGACGAACGACCTCGCGACCATCGACGCGATCGAGACGGTGCTCCAGCAACATGCGCGACGCGGTCGTGCGGGAGTGACCGCGCTGCGCACGGCCCTCGACGACTGGGCGATCGACGCGAAGCCGGCCGACTCGGTGCTCGAGCCTGCGATGCGGCGCCTGATCTCGGCGTACGGACTTCCGCCGGTCGAGTTCCACGCGTCGGTGGGCGGACGCGAGGTCGACTTTCGGGTCGTCGGGACACCGATCGTCATCGAGTGCGACGGCTGGCGCTACCACGGCCGCGCGCGGGATCAATTCGAGCGCGATCGGGAGAACGATGCCGAGTTCGCTGCGCACGGCTGGATCGTGCTGCGCTTCACCTACCGCAAGATCACGACTCGCCCGAGTCGGGTCGCCGCGCAGATCCGTGGCGCGATCGAACGGTGGGCGAACATCCCCGCCCCCGACGCCGCCTGACCCGCATCCGACCCACCCCACCCGACGGACCAGAGGTTCTCGTCGCGATTCCAGCCGGAAACCGCATGGATGCGCGACGAGACCCACGGGCGAGCGACGAGCGGACCGAGCGCGGGCCAGCGGTTCGGGCCAGCGGTTCGGAGCAATGGCGCGAAGGTGGCTCGGGATCGGCGTCGGTAGCCTCCGGGCTGCATGGAACGCTTCGGTCTGGTCGGTCTCCCCAACGCGGGCAAGAGCTCGCTGTACAACGCACTGACCGGTGGTGGCGCACTCGCCGCTCCGTATCCGTTCGCCACCAAGGACCCGAACATCGGCGTGGCGATGGTTCCGGACGAGCGCCTCGAGCAGCTGTCGGAGATGTCGAAGTCGAAGAAGACGATCCACGCGCAGGTCGAAGTCGTCGACATCGGGGGCCTCGTCGAGGGAGCGAGCACCGGTGAGGGCCTGGGCAACAAGTTCCTCGCCAACATCCGCGAGGTCGATGCCATCGTGTTCGTGCTCCGCGCGTTCGTGAACGACGACATCGTCGGCCCGTCCGACCCGCTCGAACACCTACGCGTCGTCGAGATCGAGCTCGCGCTCGCCGACCTCGAGACCGTCGAGAAGCGACTCCACCAGACCAAGCGCGCCGCCAAACTCGACAAGTCGATGGTCGACGAGACCGAGGCGCTGCAAGCTGCATACGACGCGCTCGCCGATGGCCTCCCGCTCTACCGCGCCGGACTGAGCGACGACGTTCGTGAGGCGCTGCATCCCTATTTCCTGCTCACCAACCGGCGCGTCCTCGTCGTCGTCAACGTGGGCGAGGACGACCTCGACGCGATCCCCGAACACGAGGCACGCGTGGCCGCCGAGTTCAACAATGCCGGCGACAACGTCGAGATCATCGGGATGTGCGTGCAACTCGAAGCCGAAGCGGCCGCAATCACCGACCCGGAGGAGCGAGCGGAGATCCTCGAGGGATTCGGGCTCGGAGAAGGTGCCCTGTTCCGCATGGTGCGCAGCGCCTACCACCTGCTCGGACTACGGACGTACCTCACGACCGGCGAACAGGAATCGCGTGCGTGGACGTTCCACGAAGGATCGACCGCCCCCGTGTGTGCCGGGCGGATCCACGGTGATTTCCAGCGCGGGTTCATCAGGGCCGAGGTGATCCAGTGGGACCAACTGCTCGAACTCGGGTCGTGGAACAAGGCCAAGGAGGTCGGCAAGATGCGCGTCGAGGGCAAGGACTACGTGGCACAGGACGGCGATGTGATGGAGTTCCGCTTCAACGTCTGAGCAACGCTCGATCAACGCCCACTCGAGCACCCGGGCGTGCCATGCTCATGACATGGCATGGCTGGTGAGCGAGGCGCACGTCTTGGCCTCGGCCGAATGTGCGACCACGGGAGCTGCTCGACGCAAGGGACTCCTCGGACGCGACTCGCTCGACGGAGCGATCGTGCTCGACAAGTGTCGCTGGGTGCACACGATCGGGATGCGCTTCCCGATCGACGTCGCGTTCCTCGACGCCGACGACCTGGTGATCCGCACCGTCCAGATGCCGCGCCAGCGCATCGGGATGCCAGTTCTGCGGGCCCGGCGGGTCATCGAGGCCGAGGCCGGAGCGTTCGCCCGCTGGGGAGTGCATGTCGGCGACGTCATCGAAGTACGCGATTCCGACTTGCACGACAACGACGTCCGCGCCGAACGATGAGCACCCTGTGGCTCGTCGCCACACCCATCGGCAATCTTGGCGACCTCGCCCCGCGCGCGGTCGAGGTGCTCGCGTCGGCCGAACTCGTCTGCTGCGAGGACACCCGACGCACCGGAAAGCTGCTCCAACACGCCGGGATCCGGGCGAAACGACTCGCGGTGTGCAACGAACACACCGAGTTCGACCTCACCGGGCAGGTGCTCGACGTGCTGGCGTCCGGTGGCGACGTCGCCGTCGTGAGCGATGCGGGCAGCCCCGGGATCTCCGACCCCGGTGAGCGTCTCGTCGCGGCCGCCGTCGAGGCCGAGCATCCGGTGAGCGCTGTCCCCGGTCCGACCGCTGCGACGATGGCGGTCACGATCAGCGGTCTGCCCAGCGGTCGCCACGTCTACGAGGGTTTTCTCCCGCGCAAGGGTCGGGAACGAATCGAACGGATCTCCTCCATCGCAGCGGAGTCGAGGACCGTGGTGATCTACGAGGCACCCCATCGGATCCAGCGGACTCTCGTCGACCTCCTCGACGCATGCGGTGCGGACCGTCCGGTGTCGATCTCACGCGAGCTCACGAAACTCCACGAGGAGACCATCCGCGGAACCCTCGGGTCGGTCGACGTCGGCGAGCCTCGCGGCGAGTACGTGATCGTGATCGGCGGGGTGGTCCAGGGCACCGAATCCGTCTCGGACGACGACGTCCGTCGAGCACTCCGCGCGGC
>NZ_JBAVYV010000293.1:0-4494 GCF_049588435.1 Ilumatobacter sp. | reverse complement strand
ACTACCGCTGGTGATCGTGCACGCCTCCGGCGTGTGACACACGTCGACGATCGGTGACATCGGGATTCACGAGTGCACTAGATTCGGTGTTTCCACGCGAAGGGAGCCAAAGATGAACGTCCAGACGATCTTGTCCGCGAAGGGGACGGAGGTGGCCACCATCGAGCCGTCCGCGACCCTGGCCGCCGCCACCGAACTCCTCCGAGAACTCGGCTTCGGCGCGCTGGTCACGTCGGCAGACGGGCGGTCACTCGACGGGATCGTGTCCGAGCGCGACATCGTGCGCGCGCTCGCCGCCGACGGAGCGTCCGCGCTGGACCACGACGTCGCCAGCTGCATGTCACGCGAAGTGTTCACCTGCTCGCCGAGTGATTCGATCGACGCCCTGATGTCGATGATGACCGAGCGCCGGATCCGCCACCTTCCCGTCCTCGCGAACGGCGATTTGGCGGGGATGATCTCGATCGGCGACGTCGTCAAGTTCCGATTGGGCGAACTCGAACGCGAGAACGACCAACTCCACGACTACATCCAGGGCAACGTCAGCTGATCCAGGACTTGGCGCGGGGATCCGTGCCGAGCAGACTGCGCCGATGGGGAAGCGCACGCTCACGGGTTTGATCGCGATCGCGCTGGTGGCAGCGTCATGTTCGAGCGGTTCGAACTCGTCAGCGGACGAGGGTGCCGACTCGGACTCGACCGACGCCGAGCAGTCGATCGACGACACCGAACCGGTCGACACCGAGCCCGTCGACACCGAACCGGTCGACACCGAACCGGTCGACACCGAGCCGGTCGCGGCGGAGCCGGAGGTTGCGTCGGCGAGCTGGATCGAGATCGATCCGGAGTCGGAGGATTGCGCGTGCAGCGACGGCAGCGAGTTCACGTTCTTCGAACGCGAGGGCGACCCGACGAAGGTGATGTTCTACTTCGAGGGCGGCGGCGCGTGCTTCAACGCCGAGACGTGTGACCCGGTCGATGGAACCTACACGCCGACGATCGACCCGAACGTCGCGACGGCACTCGCCGATCGCGGTGGGCTGTTCGACGTCGACAACCCCGAGAATCCGCTCGCCGACTATTCGGTCGTCTACGTGCCCTATTGCACGGGCGATGTTCACATCGGCGATGCCACCACCGAATATTCACCCGATCTGACGATCGAGCACCGGGGGAGTCCGAATGCGCTGGCCGCTCTCGATCACCTCGCGGCCACGTACCCCGACGTCGAGGAACTGTTCGTCACGGGGGCGAGCGCCGGTTCGGTGCCGACACCGCTGATGGCCGGGCTCGCATCCGACGTGCTGCCCGACGCGAACATCGTGACGTTCGGCGACAGTTCGGGGGCCTACCCCGACGTGCCCGCGATCAACGAAGTCATCGGCACGACCTGGGGGACCACCAACGCCATCCCCGACTGGCCCGAGACCCAGGGTCTCACCCCGTCCGAATGGAGCTTCCCCGGGCTGTACGTCGCCGCCGGAGCGCACGATCCCGGCATCACATTCGGTCGTTTCGACTACGCGTTCGACGAGGTCCAGGCCACGTTCGGCGCACTCGCCGGTGTCGCCGCCGACGACCTCGTGTCGCTGATCGACGAGACCGAGGCCCAGGTCGAGGCGAGCGGGGTCCCGATCGCCGTGTACGTCGCCCCGGGTGCCGAGCACACGATCATGGCGTCCGACGAGGTGTACGCGATGGAGGTCGACGGCGTGCGCCTGATCGACTGGATCACCACCCTCGTGACCGGTGGCGTCCCCGATGACGTTCACTGCACCGACTGCACCATCTAGAGAATGCGCGTCGGTGCCTGGCACCGATGAACATTTTCGTGAGCTGATACACCCGTCACGCCAGGTTGCGGGCGAGATTCCGCCGATACACTCGAACGCCGTGCTTGTGCGCAGATGTACAGGCTCGACGTGGTTCGGATCGCCCGAACCAGCAGCCCTTTGAGAGTTCGAGACGTAGCGGAAGTAGTGAGCAGTATGGCCAAGCGAGAGTTTCCCCTGGAGCGCACCCGGAACATCGGGATCATGGCGCACATCGACGCCGGTAAGACCACGACCACCGAGCGCATCCTCTACTACACCGGCAAGACCTACAAGATCGGTGAGGTCCACGACGGCGGAGCGACCATGGACCACATGGCCCAGGAGCAGGAGCGTGGCATCACGATCACGTCCGCTGCCACCACCTGCGTCTGGCACGACCATCGCATCAACATCATCGACACACCGGGCCACGTCGACTTCACCATCGAGGTCGAGCGTTCGCTGCGCGTGCTCGACGGTGCCGTCACCGTGTTCGACTCGGTCGCAGGTGTCGAGCCCCAGACCGAAACCGTCTGGCGTCAGGCCAACAAGTACAACGTCCCGCGGATGTGCTTCGTCAACAAGATGGACCGCATCGGAGCCGACTTCTACCGCACGGTCGAGATGGTCAAGGATCGTCTCCAGGCGAACGCCCTCGTCCTCCAGTTGCCGATCGGCGCCGGTGGCGTCGAAGCCGTCAAGGCCTTCGAAGGTCTTGTCGACCTGGTGCAGATGAAGGCCCTCGTGTGGCGCGACGTCGACGAAACCGACCTCGGAGCCACGTACCAGGTCGAGGACATCCCCGAAGACATGGTCGACCAGGCCAACGAGTATCGCGAAGAGCTGCTCGAGACCATCGCCACGCAGGACGAGGCGTTGATGGACGCCTACCTCGGCGGCGAGGAGTTGTCGCACGAAATGATCAAGGCTGCGATCCGCAAGGGCACCTTGGCGAACGAGTTCGTCCCGATCCTGTGTGGTTCGGCGTTCAAGAACAAGGGTGTTCAGCCGATGCTCGACGCTGTCGTCGACTACCTGCCGAGCCCGCTCGACATCGAGCCGGCGCACGGCATCGTCCACAAGGGCGGCGAGGACCACGACGTCACTCGCGGCCCGACCGACGACGAGTTCGCAGCGCTCGCATTCAAGATCGTTGCCGACCCGTTCGGCAAGCTCACCTACTTCCGGGTCTACTCCGGCGAGATCGGCAAGGGCGACGAGGTCTACAACTCGGTCAAGGAAGACCGCGAGCGTCTCGGCCGCATCCTGCTGATGCATGCCAACCAGCGCGAGGACCTCGACGTCGCCATGGCCGGTGACATCGTCGCCGGGCTCGGTTTCAAGAACGTCACCACCGGCGACACGCTCTGCGACAAGAACCACCCGGTCATCCTCGAGCGGATGGAGTTCCCGGAGCCGGTCATCCACGTGGCCATCGAGCCGAAAACGAAGTCCGACCAGGAGAAGTTGGGCAAGGCGCTCAAGTCGCTCTCCGACGAGGACCCGACGTTCCGCATCCGCACCGACCACGAGACCGGCCAGACCGTGATCTCCGGCATGGGTGAGCTGCACCTCGAGGTGCTCGTCGACCGCATGCAGCGCGAGTTCAGCGTCGAGGCGACCGTCGGCAAGCCGCAGGTGGCCTACCGCGAGACGATCACCAAGGAAGTCACGAGCGTCGAGTACCGCCACATCAAGCAGTCCGGTGGCTCGGGTCAGTTCGCTGTCGTCAAGATCAACATGATCCCGAACCCGGGCGGCGGCTACGAGTTCGAGGACAAGATCACCGGCGGCAAGATCCCCAAGGAATACATCAACCCGACGAACCAGGGCCTCGAAGCGGCGATGGACAACGGCGTGCTCGCCGGATACACCACCGTCGACGTCAAGGTGCAGCTGGTCGACGGTCAGTACCACGACGTGGACTCCTCGGAGATGGCCTTCAAGCTCGCCGGCCAGCAGGTTTTCCGCAAGGCCGCCGAAATGGCCAAGCCGGTCCTGATGGAGCCGATCATGGCCGTCGAGGTCGTGACTCCCGAGGAGTACATGGGCGACGTCATGGGCGACCTGTCCAGCCGTCGTGGTCGTGTCGGAGGCATGGAGGCCCGGGGCAACACCCAGGTCGTCAACGCCGAGGTCCCGTTGTCCGAGATGTTCGGCTACAGTACCGACCTCCGTTCACGCACCCAGGGGCGTGCCACGTACACGATGCAGTTCGACAAGTACCAAGAGGTACCGAACGCCATCGCCGAGGAGATCGTGAAGCGGGTTCGCGGCGAGTAGCCGCTGATCCGGCATCGAGGGCCTCGGCCCGAAGTTCTTTGAAAACCCACCAGCGCTTCCCCGACCGGGGGATCGACAAGTCATCATGACAAAGAGAGAAGTAGTGCAATGAGCAAAGCAAAGTTCGAGCGGAACAAGCCGCACGTCAATGTCGGAACCATGGGTCACATCGACCATGGCAAGACCACCCTCACCGCGGCGATCTCTCGTTCGCTGTCGACCAAGGGCCTCGCCGATTTCGCGGCCTTCGACACGATCGACAAGGCGCCCGAGGAGAAGGCGCGTGGGATCACGATCTCGATCTCGCACATCGAGTACGAGACCGAGAAGCGCCACTATGCGCACATCGACATGCCTGGTCATGCTGACTACATCAAGAACATGATCACCGGTGCGG
>NZ_JBAVYV010000292.1:0-1588 GCF_049588435.1 Ilumatobacter sp. | reverse complement strand
GACCGCAGCACCGGAACTGCGGGCGCCGCCTCCGATGCCAGCGCCCACCTGTCCCGCGTATTCGGCGCCCGCGGTGGCTGTGACGTTGCCGCCAGTGATGGTGATCGTTCCGTTGTCACCGAAGGCGTAGTACATGCCGTTTCCAATTCCAGGACCAGAGTTGCCGCCTGTGGCGTTCACCACGCCACCGGTGATCGTGACCTCGCCCGCGGAGCCCCTGTATCCGCCGCCGAGTCCGGCGGATCCGCTGCTCCCCGTGGCCGTGACGTTGCCGCCAGTGACGGTCAGCACTCCACCGTGGCCCACTTCGCCGCCGCCGATGCCGGCAGCTAGGCCACCACCCGTCGCGATCACCTCACCGCCATTGATGGTGACGGTGCCGCCAGTGCGCCCGCCGCTGCCTCCGATGCCAGCGCTGTATTGAGCGCCAGTTGCCACCAGCGTTCCACCATTGACGGTGACGGCCCCCGCGGACCCGGAGTCGTCGGCATCATGGCCGACGCCTGCGGCGAACTCGCTCGCCTTGGCCGTTACGGATCCGTTGTTCAGGACCAGGGCGGCAGTCGTGGGCACGTGGATACCTGCGATGCGGCTCGCTGCGGCCGGCAGAGCGGCCAAAGTGCCGCCGCCACGAGTGTCGTCAATGGTGAGGGTGTGCCCGTCGCTGATGTCGACGCCAAGGGTCTCGAGAGCGTAACCATTGAGATCGAGGATGAGATCACAGTTCACGGCGAGGAGACCGCCCGAAAGGTCGCCGGGGACGGTCAGCGCATCTCCGTCGGTGCAGTTCGAGGCCTTAGTGGCAAGGAGGGCGAAACCGGACACCGCGTAGAGGTCCGTGTCACCACTCAGGGTGGTCGTCTCGGTGAAAAACTCGCCGCTGCCGTCGGCCTCCGTGGCCCACACGGCATCGGCCGGCGGGGCGGGGATCTCGCGGAACCCGGCATCGAAGCTGGGGGCGAAGACGCGTACGTCGGCTAAGTCAGTGCCTCCCTGAGTGTCAAAGGTGACGAGGTAGTTGTGGGTGTCGACGGTAGCGGTGACAAGTGCGGCGTCGAGGGCAATCACTCCACCGTTGTCGATCTGCCCGGCACCAGAGATGCTCGCGCCCTGGGTGACGTCCGTTGCGGAACCAAAGATGTTTCCGGTGGCGGTCACGATGACCTCTGCGCCTGAGGCATTTGAGTCGTAGACCTTGAGTTCTCCCTGGGGGACGTAGAGGTCACCTGAAACCGTGAGCGAGCCGAACCTTGAGCCGTAATCCCCTGCCCCAATGGCAGATCCGTCGCCCGATCCCGACGCTGCAGTCACGTCCGCATCTACACCGATTGTTACGTTTCCACCGTTCGCGCCGGATCCGCCACCGATCCCGGCGGCCGATGTGCCTCCAGTCGCGGTAACGATGCCACCGTCGATATTGACCGTTCCTCCAACTCCATCCGGTCCCCCACCTATTCCAGCGCCATAGGCGCCTCCGATGGCTTCAACCGTGCCGCCTCGGACAAGGACAGTTCCGCCGTGGCCGACGTGCCCTTGAACATTTGAGGCGCCGCCGATGCCGGCGCCAGTGTCGCCGCCGGTTGCCTTC
>NZ_JBAVYV010000291.1:0-5133 GCF_049588435.1 Ilumatobacter sp. | reverse complement strand
GTCAGCGGGGGCATCGTCCGCGATCGGCGCTTCGGATCGCGCCGTGGGCACCACGCCACGCTCGTCGACCCCCGCCAACCCGGCGACCGGCGCGGGTCGTTCCACCCCGCCGGTCGGATCGGTCGGGCGGCGCATCGCCTGAGTGTCGAAGTTGCCGGACACCAGGATCGGGATCGGTTCGGGCTTCGACAGGCGCGGAGCGGCTTGCACCAGCGCACGACCGAACTCCGCGGCGGTGAAGCGATCCGTGGATTCGGGCCGCCCGGCGCGTTCGAGCACGGACGCGAGCCCACCGAGGTCGGCCGACACCGGCATCAACTTGTCGACGCGGCCGGCCAGCGTGGCCACCGTCGAATCGGCGGCGAAGGGCACCGAGCCCGTCACCGCTTCGATCATCACCAACGCCAAGGCGTACACGTCGGTCTTGGCATCGATCGGGAGACCGAGCGCCTGCTCGGGAGATGCGTACCTGGCGACGTGTGTCGGCACGGCAGCCGCATCGGCCCACGCCGGTTCGGCGAGCAGACGGGCCATCCCGAAGTCGACGACCCGGAGTCGCCGATCGACGCCGAAGACCATCTTCGACGGCGTCAACTCGGTGTGGAACAGGCCCTTGTGATGTGCGGCATCGAGGGCGCGGCACGCCTCGAGGCCGAGCACCAGCGCCTGGCCCGGCTCGAGCAGGCGTCCACGGTCGAGCAGATCGCGCAGGCTTCCACCACCCAGCGCATCGACCGTCCAGAAGACCGTCGACTCACCCCGGAGGTCGATCTCGCCCCAGTCGGTGACCGAAGCGATGTTCGGATGCGTGACCGCGCTGGAGATCTCGGCGAGGTGGCGGAACTTGCGTCGGAACTCGGGATCCTGGGCGTGCTCGGGCCGCACCACCTTGACTGTCACCGGGCTGTCGTTCTGCAGGTCGATCGCATCCACGATGACTGTGTTCGCGCCACTCGACAGGATCTGAGCCAATCGATATCGGCCCGCGAGAACGGTTCCTTCGAGCGCTCCTGCGCCGGATCCACCGCGTTGTGCTTCGACGTTTTCCACCGATCGAGACGCTACCGGCTGCCCGATCGCGGACACCGCCAGGCAGACTGAAAGGGTGAGTGACGCAGGGCGGGAACCACGCAAACGGCGGCGCCCCGAGCTGGGCGTGATCGTGGCGTGTTTCGTGATCGCGTGCGGCATCGTCCTGATCGGTTGGGGGATGACCTCGGCGATCACGGGAAGTGACGGGATCGACCGCCCCGACGCGATCGAGTCGATTTCTCCGGTCGAGAACGCCCTCCAGGCATTCCAACAGGAGCAGGTGGTGGTCGACCTCGAGTTCGGCTACGAAGCCGCGCTGGTGATCGACGGGATCGAGATCCCGACCGAGCGGATCGGTGAATTCAGCGGCGATCTGACCCCGGACAACGCCGGTGAACAGGTCTCGACCCCACCGACCGCGGTCTTCGATCCCGGCAACTCGATCATCAGCTTCCGGCCGTCGGACGGAGCTCCGATCGAATCATTCGACGAGGGCCGCCACCAGGTACAGGTGATCTTCTGGAAGACCGACGAAGGCCCTGACTCGGCGCGCAGCTACCGCTGGTCGTTCGAAGTCGTCTGATCGACGCGGTCCGGAAGTTCGCCGGTCTCCAGCAACACCACGAATTCTGCCTCGTCGATCACCGCCACATCGAGTGACTCGGCCTTGGTGAGCTTGCTCGCCCCGGCCGATTCGCCGACGACCAGTGCAAACGTCTTCGCACTCACGCTGCCCGGGCTCTTCCCGCCACGCGACGCGATCGCCTCTGCGGTCTGCTCACGGTTGAACCCCGCGAGCGTGCCGGTCACGACCACCGTGCGGCCTTCGAGCGTCTGTGGGACCGCGGCACGGGCCTCGGCAGCGCGAGCGGCCGCCTCGGGATCACCGAAGTCGACGCCCGCCGCCCGGAACTTCTCGATGAACGCCTGATTGGAGTCCTGCGCAAACCATTCGTGGACCGTCGATGCGATCACCCCACCGACGCCGTCCACCGCCGCCAGCTCATCGGTCGTCCTGGACATGATCTCGTCGAGCGTGTGGAACGCCGCGGTCAACGAGGCCGATGCCGCTGGACCGAGGTGGCGGATTCCGAGCGCGGTCAGGAATTTGGGCAGCGGGCGATCGGTGGAGCGTTGGATTTCGTCGACGAGGTTCCGGGCGCTGGTCTCTCCCACGCGTTCGAGCCCGACGAGGTCGTCGACCGTGAGCGAGTACAGATCGGCCGCGTCCTTCACCAGCCCCGCGTCGGCCAGCTTCTCGACCATCTGCTCACCGAGACCTTCGATGTCCATCGCACCGCGTGATGCGAAGTAGGACAGCTTCTGGTTGCGCTGTGCGGGGCAGTCGGGTGCGAAACAGCGGGTGTCGGCCTCGCCCTCCGGCTGCACGAGCGGATTCCCGCAGGCCGGACAGTCGTCGGGGAACGGCCACGGTTCGCTGTCGGGTGCACGCATGCTCAGGACGGGCCCGACGACTTCGGGGATCACGTCGCCCGCCTTGCGCACGACCACCGTGTCGCCCGGTCGGACGTCCTTGACCTGGACCTGTTCGCGGTTGTGGAGCGTGGCCATCCCGACGGTCGACCCGCCGACGAAGACCGGATCGAGCACGGCGAACGGAGTGGCACGCCCCGTTCGACCCACCGAGACCTGGATGTCGAGCAGCGTCGTCGTCCGTTCCTCCGGGGGAAACTTGTAGGCGATCGCCCATCGCGGTGCACGCGACGTCACGCCGAGGAGATCGCGCTGCGCGAGGTCGTCGACCTTGATCACCACGCCGTCGATCTCGTAGTCGAGATCGTGCCGGTGTTCCTGCCAGTACGCGCAGTGAGCGGCGACCTCGTCGATCGATCCGAACGACCGGACGTGCTCGTTGACCGGGAATCCGAGTCGCTCGACGTAGTCCAGTTCGGCGCGGTGGGTGGCGAGCACCGGGGTGTCATCGGCGTCGAAACCGATCTGTCCGAGCTGATAGCTGAAGAACGACAGTTCCCGGCTGGCGGTCTTGGCGGGATCCTTCTGGCGCAGGCTTCCAGCGGCAGAGTTGCGTGGGTTCACGAACGGTCGATCGCCGGCAGCCCGTGCCCGCTCGTTCAACCGCTCGAAGGCGGAGGTCGCCATGTACACCTCGCCGCGCACCTCCAACAGTGCCGGGACCGGGGACACCGCATCGTCGATCCGATCGGGGACGTCGGTGATCGTCGCGACGTTGGCGGTGACGTTCTCGCCCGTGCGCCCGTCGCCGCGGGTGGCAGCGCGGACGTACTCGCCGTTCTCGTACCGGAGGCTCATCGCCAACCCGTCGAACTTCAACTCGCAGACGAACGTCGGAACCACGCCGTCGAGACCCTTGACGACTCGCTCGGCCCACGCCGCGAGTTCGTCGGCGTCCATCGCGTTGTCCAAGCTCATCATCGCGACGTCGTGCTCGACGGACTCGAACGTCGTGACGACTGCCCCACCGACCAGTTGGGTCGGCGAATCGGGCGTGATCAGATCGGGATGTTCCGCCTCGAGCGAGCGGAGTTCGCGGACCAGAGCGTCGTAGTCGGCGTCGCTGATCTCGGGATCATCGAGCGTGTGGTAGCGCTCATTGTGATGCGCGACCTGGGTGCGGAGTTCGGTGATCCGGACTGCGGGATCGGCGGTCATCGGCTCGAACAGTATCCGCGGACGATCCGCTCACGCACCGAACGCGAGCTTCGTCGAGATCGCCTGCGCATTGACCTTGCGGCCGATCTCGGCCGTGAGCCGCGCGATGCGCCGTGCCGTCGACACCTGATGACCTGCCAACCCGCATTCGGGGCTGACGAGCGATCGCAGCCGGAGTTCGCTCGCGTCGACACCGCGTTCCACCAGGCCGCACCAGACGGAGCTGAGCAGTCGCCAGAACCGGTCGGGTCGAGCCGGCAGCGGACCGGTCGTGGGGAGTACCCCCCACACGATGACTCCGCCGCTCTTGATGAACCGCCCGAGGTAGCCGGCGTACTCGACCAGCTCCTCGGACAGTGGCAGGGAGATCACCTGCGGACCCGACTCGAGCATCGTCGCCACGTCGACCGAACCGCAGCAGTGGAGCCCGACGGCGAGTTCGCTCGGGACCGCGGCCATTCCGGTGGAGATCAGGTCGACGGCGCGGTCGGGCGAGATCGGAAAGTCCTGGTTCATCAACTCGACCAGCCACGGTTCGTCGAGGAGCATCAGTTGCGGACTCGACGGCAGCGCTCCCGAGATCGCTGCGCTGATCGCACCGGTGTGACGACGCACCGCCTCGGACGACATCTCGAACGCCTCGGCAATCGGGACCCCGGCGCGGTGGAGTTCGACACCGAGCGTCACGGGCCCGACGAACTGCCACTTGACCGGTGTCCCGTCGACACCGACCTGACGGGCGAGATGCAGGAATGCCCTCAGCCCGCCGAAGGCCTCATCGCTCAGGTCGGGCTCGAGCGCGGTCGCGCCCTCGATTCGGGCCAGGTCGACGACGATGCTTCCGTCGGGAGCGAACGAGATCGCCGGAACCTGTGCGACCGCCTGGCCGATCATTCCCTCCGCGGGTGATCGCGCCGGCAGTGTCGGCACGGTGGCGATGTCGAACTCGGCGATCGAGAACGCTGCTGCGGCGGCGGCATCGCGGTGCGGCAGGCTGCCGATTCCGACAGAGTGGCCGTGGCAGAAACGCTCGACCGCAGAAGCCTCGGTGCTCATCGTCGAGCCTCGTTCGAGGTCTGCGGGCAGGTCTCCGCTCCCCGCCCGCGGCAGCGGATCAGAGCCCGATTCGCCTGCCCGATGACGCTCGCCATGCCTTCACGTTGGTACTCCGGGCACCCGATCGACAAATCTAACGGGATGACCACGGCCGATTCTTCGTCTCACCGCTCGGCCGACACGACCGAGGCGTCCGATTCCGGGCCGTCGATCACCGCCCGCGTGCTCCCCTGGGTGGCGCGATTCGCCTGGTTGCTCGTCGCCGTCGTCGGCGGCGGCGCGGTCGAGTCGGCTGTCGACGGGCGGAGTGATCCGGTGCGCTGGACGACCGCGATCGGCGCGTGGGCTCTGTTCGGCATCGTCGCGATCGCGCTGCTCATCCCGGCTGCGGTC
>NZ_JBAVYV010000290.1:0-3577 GCF_049588435.1 Ilumatobacter sp. | reverse complement strand
AGGCCGGGGCCACCAACGCGGCGTTGTTCGCGGTCGCGATGCTCGCCCTCGACGACCCGGACCTGCACGAACGACTCGAACGCTTCCGCGCCGACCGTCGCGACGCAGCAGCCGCGTCGGTGCTGCCACCCTCGGCATGACCGATCCGACGCGGCCCGACGAACCGATCGTTCCCCCGGCCACGATCGGGATGCTGGGTGGCGGGCAGCTCGGGAAGTACGCCTTGTCTGCCGCCAACGCGATGGGATACCGAACACTCGTGGTCGACCCCGACCCGGACGCCCCCGCAGCCGTCGTCACGAACGAGCACGTCGTCACCAGCTACGACGACCCCGACGCGCTCGACCGGCTCGCGTCGAAATGCTCTGTCGTGACGACCGAGTTCGAGAATGCTCCGGCCTCCGCTCTCGAATCGTTGTCGATGCGCACTCGTGTGGCGCCCTCGGCCCACGCGGTCGCGATCGCTCAGGATCGGCTGGTCGAGAAGGCGTTCATGGTCGCGCACGGAATCGCGGTCGGCCCCCACGCACCGGCGCCGGCGAACATCGGTGATGAGCAACGGCGTGCCGCGCACGCGTTGGCTCACGACGGAGCGGTGATCAAGACAGCCCGACTCGGCTACGACGGCAAGGGACAGCGGCGCGTGACCGGTGTCGAAGAACTCGATGCGGTTCTCGCGGAGTTCGCCGACACGGACTGCATCGTCGAGTCGCTGCTCGACCTGCGCTGCGAGGTCAGCGTGATCATCGCCCGCACCGCTGACGGCGCGTCGACGCACTGGGACGTCGCGGAGAACATCCACGTCGACGGGATTCTCGACGTGTCGATCGTCCCGGCCCGGATCGACCCGACGCTCGCTGCCCGTGCCGTCGACCTGGCGACGTCGATCGTCGAGGGACTCGACTACGTCGGCGTGCTGACGGTCGAGATGTTCGTGGTCGACGACGACCGGCTGCTCGTGAACGAGGTCGCACCGCGGCCCCACAACAGCGGTCACTGGACGCTCGATGCGAGCGTGACCAGCCAGTTCGAACAGCAGATTCGAGCGGTGTGCAACGTCGGTCTCGGCGCGACCGACATGACCGCGCCGGCGGTCGCGATGGTCAATCTGCTCGGCGATCTCTGGTTTCCGGACGGCGCCGTGACAGCGGTCGAACCCGACTGGTCGGTCGCGCTCGCCGATCCGGCCGCCACGCTCCACCTCTACGGAAAGACCGAACCACGGCCCGCCCGCAAGATGGGTCACCTCACGGTGACGGCTCCGACCGCTGACGCCGCCGAGCATCGTGCGCTCGAACTCCGCGCACTCGTCACCCGCTGACCCGACCGCTCAGCCGAGGTGGCGCTCGAACCAGGGTGTCGTCATCCGACGCTGCGGGTCGAGTCGATCCCGCAGGTTGAGGAAATCTCCCCACCGCTCGTACCGCTCGCCGGGCCGCCACGAACTCGGGAACACCTTGCCCCAGTGCGGTCGCGCACCGAACGGTTCGAGCACCGCCGCGACCTGGTCGACCGCCTGCTCGACCGCACCCGGATCGCGTCTCCACGTGAAGTGGAAGGCGGTCGAATCCCGCCCGTGGCACGGGCTCATCCAGAGATCATCGGCGGCGATCGTCCGGATCTCGCTGACGAGCAGTACGTCATCGAGCAGCGGTCCGATCGTGCGGATCGCCTCGATCGCGGCGGAGCTGACGGTCCGGTCGACGAAGAACTCGCTCTGGATCTCGGCACCGGCGCTCGGTTCGGCGTCGGCTCGGAAATGTGGGAGTCGGTTCCACCACGGCCCTGGCTCCGAGCGTTGCGGCGTGCACGCGGACGTCTCCATGTCGGGGATCGGATGCCGTTGCGTCTCGGCGGGTCGCAACTCGTCGGTGATGGCCGTTCGCGGTCGAGCGTCGGCGCGCTGTTTGCACCACAGCTCGCCCGCCGACGATCCCCACCGCGTGAACACGCTCACGCTCGTCGCCGACTCGAACACCTCGTCGAACGATGCCGTCAACGTCGACCACGACAGTTCGTCGTACACCGTCTGTTCCACGTCGTAGGTCTCCTCGACGCGCAGTCCGACGCGGATCACCAGACCGAGCGCACCGAGGTGCACCACGGCTCCGTCGAAGTCGTCGTCTCCCCGGTGGAAGTGCACGACTTCGCCCGCAGCCGTGATCATCTCGATCGACTCCACCGCGGTGGCCAGGTTTCCGAGTCGCGATCCCGAGCCGTGTGTCCCGGTGGCGATTGCTCCGGCGACCGAGATGTGCGGCAGCGAGGCCAGGTTGTGCAGCGCACGACCGTGTCGAGCGAGCGTCTCGGACAGCTCGGCATACGTCGTCGAACCGCCGACGCTGACCACTCCGCGCTCGATGTCGACGATCGGAGGCGACGCGAGGACGGAGAGGTCGACCAACGCCGCACCGTCGCCGATCGCGTTGAACGAATGGCGCGTGCCGACCACCGACAGCTCGGCCGACTCGGCGATCAGCTGCTGCAACTCGGAGAGCGTCGACGGACGCGCGACGGCGGACGCCCGATAGGTGTGGTTCCCACCCCAGTTCGTCAGCATGCCGGTCACCTCATCGCCGGGCGAGCATCGCGCCGGCGATCTCCTTGACCAGTTTCGCGGCCACCATCGCCGTCATGTCCACGACGTCACGGGTCGGGTTGAGTTCGACGACATCGGCACCGACGAGCGGGCCGGGAAGCGAGTCGATGACGTCGAGGACCTCGCGCACGGTCAGCCCGCCGGGCTCGTGATGGCTGACCCCGGGCGCGCACGACGGGTCGAGTCCGTCGAGATCGATGCTGAGATAGATCGGACCGGTCAGTGCAGACGGATCGAAGCTGGCGAGCTGACGCGGTGACACCATGGTCACGTCCCACCGCTCCCCCTGTTCGACCTGGTGTCGAGTCGCGGTGCGGATGCCGAGTTGGACGAGCGTGGTCATGCAGCCGGCTTCGAGAGCCCGCGCGAACGGTGAGGCGTGACTGAGTGGGTTCCCGTCCAGGTCGTCGTAGATGTCGGGGTGGGCATCGATGTGGACGACGGTGAGATCGTCGTGGACCTCACCGATCGCACGCAGGATCGGAAACGTCACCGAGTGGTCGCCACCGAGCGAGATGATCTGTCGTCCGGCGGCGACCTGTGCGCGTACGGCGGTCGTGATCACGTCGGCGTCCCCCCGGGAACCGGGCTCGTTCGTGATCCCGAGGTCACCCAGGTCATCCAGCTGCGGAGTCACGTTCACCGATGCCTCGGTCGCGTCGTTGCCGGAGGTCGAGTGCAACGCAGCCCGGATCGCTGCGGGCCCGCCGGCGCATCCGAACATGAACGACGAGTTGGCGTCGAGTGGAATCCCGAGCAACGAAATGGGTTCGGTCGACATGGGTCCCATCCTCGCGTGGAACACTTCGTGAATGGACACCACGCACGCTGCCGACGGGACAACGATCGCATTCGACGACCACGACGGAGGCGACGGAACGCCCGTCATCCTCGTGCACGGAATCACCGAGAGTGCCGTCACGTGGGATCCCCTGATCGATCGCCTCACGCCGGATCGGCGAGTCGTCGCGCTCGACC
>NZ_JBAVYV010000289.1:0-36387 GCF_049588435.1 Ilumatobacter sp. | reverse complement strand
GCCGTGACCTGCGGCCCGTCGTCGCTCACGCGGGCGGAGCTCCGCTCGGCCGGTCGCCGGATGGCCCGACGGTTGGAGTCACTCGGCGTCGAGCTCGGCGACTTCGTGACGGTGGCACTCCCGAATTCGGTCGAGTGGTTCGTCGCGTACGCGGCGTGTTGGAACATCGGTGCGGTCCCGCAGCCGGTCTCGGCCAAGCTTCCGGCACGTGAACTCGCCGCGATCGTCGCCGTTGCGGAATCGAAGGTCGTCGTCGGTGCACCCGATTCTGCGATGGAACACCTTCCATCCGGAATCCATCACGTCCCGATCGGCGATGTCCTCGGGGGCGACTTCTCGGACGATCCGCTGCCCGATGCGACGTCACCCGCGTGGAAGGCACCGACGTCGGGAGGTTCCACCGGTCGTCCGAAACTGATCGTGTCGGGGGACCCGGCCGTCTACGACACCGATGCGCCGCTGCCATTGGGGTTGGGTGAGAACGGCTGTCTCGTGATGCCGGGTCCGCTGTACCACAACGGTCCTGCGGTGTGGGCGTGCCAGGCGCTGCTGGCGGGCAACCACGTGGTGATCCTCGGACGGTTCGATGCCGAGCAGACCCTCGCCGCGATCGAGGCACACCGCGGTGACGTCGTCTACCTGGTGCCGACGATGATGAAGCGAATCCTGCGGCTCGACGACGACGTGCGACTCGGGTTCGATCTGTCGTCGTTGCGGATCGTCTGGCACCTCGCGGAGCCGTGCCCCGCGTGGCTGAAGGAGGCGTTCATCAACTGGCTCGGTGCGGAGCGGATCTACGAGTTGTACGCGGGGACCGAGGCGCAGGCGGTCACGATCATCACCGGCACCGAGTGGCTCGAGCATCGCGGGTCGGTGGGTCGGGTGACCAGCGGTGAGATGAAGATCTGCGACGAGGACGGCAACGAGTTCCCGGTGGGTGAGCAGGGCGAGGTGTGGATGCGCTCGACCCGTGGAACGCCGACGTACGAGTATCGCGGCGCCGAGGCGCGGACGCTCGACGGTGGTTGGGAGTCGCTCGGCGACATCGGATGGTTCGACGCCGACGGTTACCTCTATCTCGGTGACCGAGTTGCCGACATGATCCTCAGTGGGGGAGCGAACATCTACCCGGCCGAGGTCGAAGCAGCCCTGGCCGAACACGGAGCCGTGCACTCGTGCGCCGTGATCGGCATCCCGCACGACGACCGCGGCAACGACGTCTACGCGATCGTCGAGGCGGATCCGAACGAGGTCGCCGAGCAACAGTTGCTCGAGTTCCTCGCAGAACGGCTCGCGACCTACAAGCTGCCGCGAGCGTTCGAGTTCGTCAGCGAGCCACTGCGCGACGATGCCGGCAAGGTCCGACGTTCGGCATTGCGCGACGAGCGGATCGCGCGCACGCCCTAGGCGAGCGGAGCGAGCGCGTCGGCGAGCGTGTGTGCAGCCGCCTCTCGGGTCGCCCCGTCGATGGCGTCGACGGTCATCGTGGGGCTGCGAGCGCCTGTTCGACGTCGGCCAGGATGTCGACGGTCTCCTCGAGTCCGACCGACAGCCGGATCAATCCGGGGGTGACGCCGGTGGAGAGCTGCTCGTCGGGGGTCAGGCTGGCGTGGGTCGTGGTCGCCGGGTGACATACCAGCGTCTCGGGCCCGCCGAGCGAGGTCGCCACGCGACACAGTCCGACACGGGACAGGAACGAATCGGCCGCCTCGCGGGTGCCGACGTCGAACGAGATCACCGAGCCGTACTGCAGGAGTTGTCGTCGCCCGATGTCGAACTGCGGGTGCTCGCTCAACCCGGGGTAGTGCGTGGTCACCACCGCGCGATGGTCGGCCAGCATCACGGCGAGGGAGCGGGCCGACTCGTTCTGCTGGCGTGTTCGTACGGCCAGCGTGCGGATTCCGCGCAACGCGTTCAACGCATCGAACGGCGACGGGGTCGCGCCGTGGAGCACGGAGTAGGCCCAGATCTCGGAGAGCAGGTCTGCATCTCCGGAGATCACACCGAGTGTGGCGTCATTGTGGCCGGCGATGCCCTTCGTGGCCGAGTGCAGTGCGATGTCCACGCCGTGGTCGAGTGGCCGTTGACCGAGCGGGGTGGCGAACGTCGAGTCGACGAGCGTGAACGGACCCTTGATGGCGCCGAGTTCGTCGAGGTCGGCGAGTTCGAGGCGGGGGTTCGACGGTGTCTCCGCGATGACCAGCATCGTGCGGCCCGGAACGATCGCCTCGGCGAACGCTCCCGGCACCGTGACGTCGACGAAGGTCGTCTCGATTCCGAGCCGGGCACACGGTCCCTGGAGGAACGCGAGCGTGCCGGCGTAGAGCTGGCGCTGCGCCACGATGTGGCTCCCCGAGGAGCACAGTGCGAGCACGGTCGATGCGATCGCGCCCATTCCCGACGCGAACGCCAGGGACTCTTCGGCACCTTCGAGCTCACTCATCGCCTGCTCGAACGAACGCACGGTCGGATTGCAGTAGCGGCTGTAGAAGTCGCCATGGCGAATCGACGTCGCTCGACGGTGTGCGTCATCCAGCGAGTCGGACTCCCACGTCGACGACGCCCAGAGCGCCGGGGCGAGGGATTGGCCACTGGCACCCCGCCCAGCCGTGATCGCCCGGGTGGCGGGTGAGGGTTCGGGCGCCGCGCGCTCGTCAGACATGGCGAGCAACATATCCGACCGGTCCGATCAACTCCGCCTGGCTTCTCCCCGCCGTATCCTGGGTGACGTGCCCGATCGGCTGGACCGCGACGACGTCAGTCGGATTCTCGCGCGTGCACACGAGATCGAGACCCGTCATGCCTCCGGTGAGGGTCTGGACGACGAGACGGGTGTCGAGCCCGAGGCGCTGATCGCTGCGGCGGACGAGGTCGGAATCGACCCGAACGCCGTTCGTGACTCGCTGGCGATCGATCGGCTCGCACTGGAGTCGCCCGACGCGAGACGCCTCGACCGGCTGGCGGGGCCGAACGTGGTCGTCGTCGAACGCGAGGTTCCGCTCCACGTGGCGGATGCCATCACCGAGCTCGAGACGTGGCTGACCGCGGTTCACCGCCTGGTCTGCGATCGTCGAACCGACGCGGGGCTCCACGCTCGACCGCGCACCGACACCTCGGCCCGGGTCGGGCGCACGATCGCCGGTTGGCGTGGCGACGGACGACTCGCCGGGGTCAGCTCGCTCGACATCGAGGCGGTCCCCCAGGTGGTCGGATCGAGTCCAGATCGACCCCGCACCTTGGTGCGTATCCGTGCCGATCGCCACGACGCCCGGACGGTTCGTCTCGCCGGTGGCGGAACCGTCGGGCTCGCCGGTGCCGGAGCGGGAGCAGCCACGCTCGCCGGGAACATGGTCATCGTCGCGCCGGTCGTCGCGCTGCCCCTGATGATGGGTGGCTATCTGGTCGCCCGCTCGGGCCGTGGCCACGCGGATCGTTTGGAACTCGAACTCGAGCGGTTGATCACCCGCGTCGCGCGCGGCGAACGCCCCGAAGGACTCCTGGGCCGGACCGTGCGACGCGCCCGCCGATCCGTCAGCTGAACGTATCAACTGGGTTCAGACCCCAGTTGATACGCGGGGCGGCTCGGTGGGCGGCGATACGGTCGATGGGGTGAGCGACATCGCCGGCCTCGAGTTCGACAACTCCTTCGTGCGCGACCTCGACGGGCTGTACGAGCGTTGGTCGGCGACCACGGCGGCGAACCCGGAGCTGGTGGTGCTCAATGACGAGTTGGCCCGCGAACTCGGCGTGGATCCCGATGACCTGCGCTCGCCGCACGGTGCCGATCTCCTGGTGGGCAATGTCGTCCCCGATGGAGCCGAGCCGGTGGCCCAGGCGTACGCGGGTCATCAGTTCGGTGGGTACTCGCCGCGCCTCGGTGACGGACGGGCGCTGCTGCTCGGCGAGGTGATCACCGCCGAAGATCGCCGCTGCGACATCCACCTCAAGGGGTCCGGGCGGACACCGTTCGCCCGTGGGGGAGACGGCCTGGCGGCGTTCGGCCCGATGCTGCGCGAGTACCTGATGTGCGAGGCGATGCATGCGCTCGGTATCCCGACGACCCGCGGTCTCGCCGTCATCACCACCGGCGACGACGTGGCCCGCGAGACGATGCTTCCCGGCGCGGTGTTCGTCCGTGTCGCCTCCAGCCACCTGCGGGTCGGCACGTTCCAGTACGCCGCGTCGCTCGATGATCCGACGGTGCTGTCGCGGCTGGTCGACCACGCCATCGCACGGCACGTTCCCGAAGCGGTCGACGCTGAGATCCCCGCGCTGGCATTCCTCGGCGCGGTGATCGATGCGCAGGCCGAGTTGATCGCTCGCTGGATGCTGGTCGGCTTCATCCACGGCGTGATGAACACCGACAACATGACGATCTCGGGCGAGACGATCGACTACGGCCCGTGCGCGTTCATGGATGCGTACGACCCCGCGACCGTGTTCAGCTCGATCGATCACGGTGGGCGCTACGCGTTCGGCAACCAGCCACAGATGGCGCTGTGGAACCTCGCGCGCCTCGCCGAGTCGTTGTTGCCCTTCATCGACCCGGATGCCGATTCTGCGATCGAGATCGCGACCGATGCGCTCCAACAGTTCCCCGACCGATTCCGCAGGGCGTGGTCGCTCGGGATGGCGGTCAAGCTCGGACTCGCGGCGATCCCCGACGACGTCGCCGATCTCGCCGACGACTTCCTCGCGCTGCTCCAGGTCGCTGGCGCGGACTTCACCTCCACGTTCCGATCGCTGTCCCGATTCGTCGACGGCGACGAAGAGCCGCTGCGGTCGTCGCTGGGGGCAGCGGAAGGATTCGACGCCTGGCTGGTGCGGTGGGATGCCGCGCGGGCGACCGGAGCGCTGACGGCCGACGCGATGGATGCGGTCAATCCGGTCTACGTTCCGCGCAACCACCTGGTGGACGGCGCACTCACCGCAGCGACGGCCGGAGACCTCGGGCCGTTCACCGAGTTGGTGGACGTGCTCCGCCGCCCGTTCGTCGATCAGCCGGGTCGCGAGCGATACGCCGAGCCTGCTCCGCCCGACTTCGCCAGCGGTTTCCGCACGTTCTGCGGCACCTGACGTCCCGGGGAGCAGTGCTGCCGTGATCAGGCGAGCAGTGCGATGACCCCGTCGTGGAGGAGGCCGTTGCTGCTGATCGCCGTGTCGTGTTCGTGCGTCGGCTCGCCGAGACGGTCGGTGAAGCGGCCACCCGCTGCTTCGACGATCGGCTTGACCGCCGCCAAGTCGTACGGCGCAACCCCGACAGCGTCGACGGCGAGATCCACCGCACCTTCGGCGACGAGCATGTGCTGCCAGAAATCGCCCATCCCGCGACTCCGCCGTGCGCGCTGCTGCAGAGCGACGAGTCGGTCGGTGCGACCGAGTTCGTCCCACCCGGAGTTGTGCGTGATGCTCACCTGTGCCTCCGCGAGGTCCGCGACCTGCGACACGCCGATCTGACGTGTGGCTCCATGCGCCGCAGCGTGCGCGCCGAGACCGACGCCTCCCCACCAGCGCATCCCCAGTGCCGGGGCACTCACGGCGCCGAGCACGGCGCCTCGCTCGATGTGGGTGAGAGCGATCAGTGTCGCCCACACGGGGATCCCGCGGACGTAGCCCGACGTGCCGTCGATCGGATCGATCACCCATCGCCACTCGGCATCGGGATCGCCGACGAGGCCGTGCTCCTCACCGAACACAGCGTGATCCGGGCGGGCGCGCACGAGTCCGTCGACGATCATCGATTCGGCGTGACGATCGATCTCGGTGACCTCGGTCTGGTTCTGTTTCCAGTCGACGGTGAAGTCTCGGTCGAGGAAATGTGGGAGCGTGAACAGATCGGCAGCGTCGGCGACGCGCAACGCGAGTTGGAGTTCGTGCCGGAGATCGAGCGAGCCGGTCAGGTGGTCGGTCACGACTCGCGCCCGAACTGTGGTCGCCGCTTCTCCTGCAGTGCCGCGAGACCTTCGGCGGCATCTGGCCCGAGGAAGTTGAGCATCTCGTAGGCGAGCGAGGCCTCGAAGTTCGGGAGTGCCTGGCGGAGCCAGTGGTTGAGTGCCCGTTTGGTCATTCGCGTGGCATCGACCGGACCGGCAGCGAGCTTGCGGGCGACCTGCAACGCCGTGGGCATCACCTCGTCCGCCGGAACCGCCTTCGACACGAGCCCGATTCGTTCGGCCTCGCGGCCGTCCAGGAAGTCCGCTGTGAGCAGGTAGTACTTCGCCTTTGCCATCCCGCACAGCAGCGGCCAGATCGCGACCGCGTGGTCACCCCCGGCGACGCCGAGGCGGATGTGACCGTCGGTCAACTTCGCCTCCTCGTCGATCACGCTCACGTCGGCCATCAACGCCACCGCCAAACCGGCTCCGACGGCGACGCCGTTGATCGCCGACACGATCGGCGTGTCGCAGTCGATCATCGTCCGCACGATGTCGCCCGCTTCGCGCATGACCCGAATCGTCTGGGTGTAGTCACCGACCTGCTCGGCGATCCAGTCGAGGTCTCCGCCGGCGGAGAACGCTCGACCGGCACCGGTCACGACCACCGCACGGACCGCCTCGTCGTCGTCGAGGTCGCGGAACACCCGCGACAGCTGCAGGTGCATCGCGGCGTCGGTCGCGTTCATCTTCTCGGGATCATCGAGGGTGATCAGGACCACCCCTCCGTCGGCACCGTCGGGCCAATCGAACCGAAGTCGGTCATACGCGGCATAGCGATCGTTGGTCACCCACCGAACACTACGCGGCGATGTTTGGAACGTCCCGAAGCTGGAGACCTTCAGCAGGAGCCGCTCAACAGGAGCGGCACGACGAAAGGGAACATCACATGGGTTACGGCATCGGAGGAATTCTCGTCCTCATCCTGGTCATCTTGGCAATCATCTACTTCGCCAAGCGGGTCTGACCCGACGTTCCGGACACGGTTCGATCCTGGTTCCGGAGGAATCGGGCTCGGGTCGGTGCGACGTTCTGCACGAAACGTAAGGTCCAACCATGGACCTTGGACTCGCAGGACGTCGAGCGGCCGTCGCCGCAGGATCATCCGGGCTCGGGCTCGGTGCGGCGAAAGCCCTCGCTGCAGAGGGAGCACACGTCGCGATCTGCGGTCGAGACCGTGATCGCCTCGACGCGGCAGTTGCCGACATCGGTCATGGTGCCCAGGGCATCGTGTGCGATGTCGGCAGCGCCGCGGGTGGGGCCGAGTTCGTGGCCGTGGCCACCGATGCGCTCGGTGGGCCGCTGGACATCCTCGTCCCGAACGCCGGTGGACCGCCGCCCGGCACGTTCGCATCGACGCCGGTCGACGCATATCCGGACGCCATCGATCTCAACCTGATGTCGATCGTCTCGATGTGCAAGGCGGCGGTCCCCGGCATGCAGGAGCGTGGGTGGGGTCGGGTGGTCGCGATCACATCGGTATCGGTCCGACAGCCGATCGCGAACATCATCCTCTCGAACACCGCGCGGGCAGGGGCCACCGCCTTCCTCAAGACACTCGCGCTGGAAGTGGCCGACGACGGCGTCACCGTCAACTCGGTCCAGCCGGGACTCCACGACACGCCGCGTCTCGATGCGCTCTACACCGACGAGCAGCGTGGGCAGATGCGGATGGGTGATCCCGACGACTTCGGCTCGATCGTGACGTTCCTGTGTGGCACTCAGGCCGCCTACGTCACCGGCCTCCAGTTGCACGTCGACGGCGGCAGCTTCGGCGGCCTCCAGTAACCGTCATCGGGTGCCGGACACCGTTTGACCGAGGGATGCATCGGACCCGTCGAGGTCGAGATCCTTCGTGTCGTGGTCCGGCACGTCGGCGCCCTGGAATGGGTCATCCGCGGTCTTGGCCGCGAGGCGACGCTCGATCCGGTTCCACACGAGGAAGCTGATCCCGACGATGCCCCATCCGGCCAGCGCATCGGTGAAGTAGTGCTCGCCGAAGTACATCAGCGCGACGGCCATCGAGAGCGGGTACAGCAGCGTCACGTAGCGCAGCCAGACCGGACGGATCCGGGGCCAGAAGAAGACGACGACGAACAATGCGTAAGCGGAGTGGAGGGACGGCATCGCCGCCACTTCGTTCGCCCAGTCCCGGCCGACGTCCCACGCCTCGACGAATCCGTCGAGGCCGATGTGGCGCCACCCGTTCCCTGTCGGTCGCCGCAGCGGCGGGAGTGCATCGAACTCGTAGCCCGACCGATTGCTTCCGCCGGCGGCCATCCACGGGGGAGCGGTCGGGAAGAGGATGAACATCGTGCACGCCAGGAAGATCACCGTGGCGAAGCGACGCATGTAGCGAACCCACTGGTCGCGGTTCGTCAGCCAGAGCACCGCCATCACGAGCGGCGGCAGAACGAAGTGGGAGTAGTAGACGAACGACGCGACGACGTCGTACCAGCGGACCGTCCCGACCGGTGCGAGGAAGTTGTTCTGGAGCCAGACGACCCCGTCGGTGCCGAAGAACAGGAAGCGGTCGATGTTGCGAACCGATTCGACCTGGACCGGCATCCCGAGACCGTCGGCGATCCCGCGGCTCTCGTCGTACGCGAGCCACATCGCGACGAACAGAGCAAGGTCGCGCCCGGTGCGCCACCACTCGTGGGCCGGTTTCCCGACGCTCGCGATGCACAGGAAGATCGAGAACGACCACAGCACCGAGATCCGGTCGATGATGATCCCGTTCGCAAAGAACCACCAGACGTACACCGCCCCGTAGACGCCGATCAGGCTCCACCTGATCTTGTCCCACCCGACGCCGAGGACGCGGAGCACACCGGTGAACCCGGTGACGAACAGCGCGAGAGCGAGCGAATACCACAGCACCCGCCACAGTCCGCTGGTCGCCAGTGCCAACAACATCGGGACGACGCTACTCGCCGGTCACGCAGGGTTCACCGCGATGTCGAGCAACGAAAATGCGCGTTGGTGCCTGGCACCGACGCGCATCGGTCAGCTGGCGCTGGCTTCTTCGAGAGCGCGGCGGGTGAGGACGCGGGCGAGGTGCTCGCGGTACTCGATGCTGGCGTTCAGGTCGGCCGTGGGGTCGCACCCCTCCGGTGCCTGGGCAGCGGCGTCCTCGATCGATGCGCCGCCGGCGAGAGCCGACGAGACACCGCTGGCGAGGATCGGGACCGAACCCATGTTGACGAGTCCGATTCCCGAGTCGCCGTTGCGACGCCACGCGGCAACGCCGACGATCGCCCAGTCCTGGGCTCGACGGTTGAACTTCTGGAAGCTCCACCCGGCACCGTTCATCTTCGGGACGCGGATCTCGGTGAGGAGTTCGTCGTCGGCGAGGTCCGTCGTGAGGAAGCCCTTGTAGAAATCGCCGGCGGCGATCTCCCGCTTGCCGTTCGGGCCCTGGGCGACATAGGTCGCGCCGAGCGCGAGCGTCGTGGCCGGGAGGTCCGATGCGGAGTCGCTGTGGCAGATCGAGCCGCCGATCGTGCCGCGATGGCGGACCTGCGGGTCACCGACGTGTGACGCCGCGTGAGCGAGCAGCGGCACGTGCTGCGCGAGCACGTCGGAGTTCTCGACGTCCATGTGGCGGGTCATCGCACCGATCGCGATGACGTCGCCGTCCTCGCGGATGTACGACAGATCGCTCAAGCGACCGATGTCGATCAGCACCGTGGGCTGCGCGAGGCGGAGCTTCATCAGCGGCAGGAGGCTGTGCCCGCCCGCCAGGAACTTGGACTCGTCACCGTGCTGCCCGATCAGGCTGATGGCCTCCTCGGCCGAGTCGGCGCGGACGTAGTCGAATGCTGCAGGGATCACTGGTTCTCCTGGGAGTTGTTCGGGGCTGCTTGGGCTTGTTGAGCTTCTTGGATTGCGTTCCAGACCTTGAGTGGACTGGCGGGCATGTCGATGTCGTGGACGCCGAGGCCCGAGAGGGCATCGACCACAGCGTTCATCACGCACGGGGCGGCACCGATGGTGCCGGCCTCGCCGACGCCCTTGACGCCGAGTGAGTTGGTCGGCGACGGGGTGATGCTCTCACCCGTCGTGATCGATGGGACGTCGCTCGCCGCGGGGACGAGGTACTCGGCGAGTCCCGATGTCTGCAGGTTGCCGTCGCTGTCGTACGCAGCTTCCTCGAACAGCGCCTGCGCCAGACCCTGGATGACCCCACCGTGGACCTGACCATCGACGATCAAGGGGTTGACCTTGTTGCCGCAGTCGTCGACGGCGACGTACTGCAGGACCTCGGTCTCACCGGTCTCGGTGTCGATCTCGACCACGCAGATGTGGGTACCGAACGGCCACGAGAAGTTCGGCGGGTCGTAGGTGACCTGGACCTCGAGGTTCGGCTCGACGTCGTCGGGCAGATCGTGAGCCGTGAACGCCTCGAAGGCGACCGCTGCGAGCGGCATCTCCTTGTCGGGCGAACCCTTCACGCTGAACATCCCGCCGGCGAATTCGAGATCGTCCTCGTTCGCTTCCATCTGGTGCGCCGCGATCTTGCGCGCCTTGTCGATCACCTTGTCGCAGGCCATCGAGATGGCGACACCGCCCACCGGGAGCGAACGCGAGCCGTACGTGTCGAGCCCGAGCGGGGCGATCGCGGTGTCGGAGTGGAGGACGTCGACGTCGGCCGGATCGACTCCGAACTTGTCGGCGGCGATCATCGACCACGCCGTTTCGTGGCCCTGACCGTGCGGTGCGGTTCCGGTGACGACCTGGATCTTCGAGGTCGGGAGCACCCGGACCGTTGCCGACTCCCAGCCACCGGCGGAGTAGTTCAGCGAGGCCAGCACGCGAGACGGTGCGAGTCCGCACATCTCGAAATAGGTCGACACACCGATGCCGAGGCGTTTCGTCGCGCCTGCGACGTTCTGGGTCTTCTGACGTTCGCGCAGCGCCGCGTAGTCGACCATCTTCTCTGCGACGGTGGCGGCCTTGTCGTGGTCGCCCGAGTCGTACACCAGACCGGTGTAGGCCTCGTACGGGAACGATTCCTTCGGGATGAAGTTGCGCCGGCGCAGTTCGAGTGGGTCGATGCCCATCTTGTGGGCCAACGCATCCATCGCGTGTTCGATCGCGTAGGTCGCCTCGGGTCGTCCGGCACCGCGGTAGGCGTCGGTCGGGGTCATCGTCGTGAACACCGAGGTGCACGAGAAGTCGAACGCCTTGGGGATCTCGTAGACACCGCCGTACAGGAACGCTCCGAGCAACGGCACGCCCGGCGTGACGAGTTGCAGGTAGGCGCCCATGTCGCCGAGCAGACGGACTCGCAGACCGGTGATCTTGCCGTTCTCGTCGGCGGCCAGCTCGATGTCCTGGATCTGGGCACGCCCGTGAATGGTGGCCTGCGCGTTCTCGCCACGCTCCTCGTTCCAGCGGACCGGAACCTTGAGGGTCCGTGCGAGTTGGACGCAGAGCAGTTCCTCGGCGTACACGTTGAGCTTCGAACCGAAGCCGCCACCGACCGCCGGGCACACGACGCGCATCTGCTGCTCGGGGATGCCGAGTGTGAGTGCGGTCATCACCTTCAGGATGTGCGGTACCTGGGTGGACGAGTAGAGCGTCATGTCGCCGCCGTACGGCTGCGGAATCGCAACCACGGCGCGGGGTTCCATCGCCATCGGGATCAGGCGCTGCTGGATGTAGCGCTCCTTGACCACGTGGGCGGAGGTGTCCATCGCCTTCTGGCAGTCACCCTCGGTCTCCTCGATCACGAGCGGCCATGTGTAGGACACGTTCGTGCCGATGTCGTCGTGGATCACCACGTCGTCGGTCAGCGCCTGCTCGAGATCGATCACCGCCGGCAGCGGTTCGTACTCGACGCCGATCGCTTCGAGCGCGTCACGTGCGATCGCGTCGGACGTCGCGAGGACGCATGCGACACCGTCGCCCACGTACGCCGCCTTGGTCGCGGCCAACGGGAAGTGGGCCGGGTTCTTCATGTCGTCGGTGACCGGCCATGCGCACGGCATCGGAGCCGCCCACTGGTCGGCCAGGTCCGCGCCGCTGTAGGCGTGCAGCACGCCGTCGATCGCGAGCGCACCAGACACGTCGACCGACACGATGCGGGCGTGTGCGTACGGGCTGCGCAGCACGGCGAGGTGCAGCGCGCCCGGAACCTTCATGTCGTTGGTGAAGATGGCTTCACCCGTCAAGAGCGCCGGATCCTCCTTGCGGAGAATGCGCTGTCCGAGTACCCCATTGCCCGCAGCGATCGATTCGTCGCTGGCGGATTCGTTGTCGGTCGTGAGGTTGTCGATGATCGTCATTTCTGGACCCCCATCCAGTCGAGGTTGCTCGAGGACCGTGCTCTGGTCAGGCGCTCGCCGCGGCGAGGACGGACTTCACGATGTTGTGGTAGCCGGTGCAACGACAGAGGTTGCCCTCGAGACCGATGCGGACGTCTGCCTCGGTCGGGTTGGCGTTCTCGTTGAGCAGGCTCGTGGCGGCCATGACCATGCCCGGGGTGCAGTAGCCGCACTGCAGACCGTGGTTCTCCATGAACGCCTGCTGCATCGGATGCAACGTCCCGTCGGCGTCGGCCATCCCCTCGATCGTCGTGATCTCCATGCCGTCGGCCTGTGCGGCCAGCACGGTGCAGCTCTTCACGGCTTCACCGTTGAGATGGAGCGAACAGGCACCGCACGACGACGTGTCGCATCCGATGTTGGTGCCGGTGAGTCCGGCATGTTCACGGACGTAGTGGACGAGCAGCGTGCGCGCTTCGACGTCGTGCGTGTGTGTTTCGCCGTTGATCGTGATGGTGACGTCCACGGAGACCCCCAGGTGTCGTGTGGTGTGTGGTTGTTTCGATGTTGTGTTCGAACTGATGACGCGTCTGTGACGCGCGTCTCCATCATGCCTCATTCGTGCCCCCAACACGAATACCGGCCCGGTGGACGGCCCGTCGCGGGTCACAAGTGCTTCGTCGCCTCGCGTGTGCTGAGCGCGGACAGCTCCTCGCGATGTGCATCGACGAAGGCGCGCACAGCGTCTGGCGCCGTCCGGGCGTACTGGCGCAGGGACCAACCGATCGCCTTGCGGATGAAGAACTCGCTGTCACCGGAGCGGCGCACCGCGTAGCCGAACAGGCGGTCGACGTCGGTGTGTTCCTTGAAGCGCAGTTGGTGGATGATCGCGGTTCTCGCGAGCCAGATGTCATCCGACTGGATCCACTCGTCCATCGCGTCGGCGACGCTCGGGAAGGCGAGCACCATCACGCCGACGGTCGGCGACGCGAGCGCGTCGACGGTGTCCCACCACGAATCGGTGGTGATGAAGTCGCGGAGGTCGTCGAGGTGGTCGGCGCGCAGCCGGTGGGCGTTGGCGGCGAGAAGATCACTCGTGACGTGGTGGAACTCGCGCTCCGGTTGGGCACGCAGGTACCGGGCGATCTCGATGACTCCGTCGATGTCGATCGTCGTCGAGTCGGCGATCAGCGACGTCGATGCGGCACGACGTGCGGGGGTCTTCACGCCCAGGAAGACGAACCGATTCTTCAGGTACGCCGCCATCGGCGCGGCGTCGGCGGGTACGGCGGCGGCCTCGAGTTCCCGCCGCAGCCGGTCGATTCGTTCGTCCACCCGTCCAGTCTGGCGCGCCTACGGTTGCGTGGATGAGCGACGATTTCGAACTCCCGACCGTTCCCTCCGCCGATGCATCCCTGCCGGGCGAACTCGAACTCGGCGCGTTCTCGGTCTCGTTGTCGGTGGCCGATCTGCATCGGTCGCGCGAGTTCTACGAACGGCTCGGCTTCGTCGTTGCGGGCGGCGACGCTGACGCCGACTACCTGATCCTGAAGAACGGCGAGACGACGATCGGCCTGTTCCACGGAATGTTCGAGGGCAACATCCTCACGTTCAACCCGGGTCTGACGAATCGGATGGAGCGGATCGAATCGTTCACCGACGTCCGTGCCGTGCAACGGTCACTCGACGACCGAGGTGTCGATCTCGTCGAGCGGGTGCCGTCCGATTCGGAGTCGGGAGCTGCATCGATCACGTTGGTCGACCCCGACGGCAACAGCATCCTCATCGACCAGTTCTTCTGACCGGACGCCGTTCGAGTCGGCGCAGGTTCAGGAGAAGAGATCGATGCTGTCGGCGATCGTCGCCCAGATCAGGAACGCGATGATCGTCGTTCCGAAGACGGTGTAGTGCCAGCGCTTCGAGTGGTCGGCACGCCAGAAGCGGCGGATCGAGTACACGATCGACACCATCGCGAGAATTCCGATGACGATGCCGACGACCGGGCCGACACCGCGTGCGATCCCCACCGCGGGGAGGACGAACGGCAGCACGATGTACATCAGCAGACACCGACACGTGGTGAACGCCAGCGACTTCTGGAACGCCGAACGGGCTTCGGCCGCCGTCGACGTGGTCCCCTCCGGGAGTCGGAGCAGACGGCGCATGAACCGATCGGCGCCGGACTTCGACTGCGGCCGGAGCGCCTGACCGGCGACGGGGTCGACGGTTGCTTCGGCCTCGGAGATCTCGACGAGTTCGCCGGACGTGTCGTTGCGGGCCGTGGTGCTCATGTCGGATCAGAACGGTACGCGGTCGCAACCGCTCCGGCAACTTCTCGAGGGTGATGTGCAACCGTCAGGGCACCGGCCGAATTCAGCTCGTCGAACGAGCCGAATCCCCACGAGACGCCGATGCAGTCGATCGCGTTGAGGTGTGCGCCTTCGACATCGTGATCACGGTCACCGACCATGATCACGTGGTCGAGGGCGATCCGATCGTGGGGACTGACCCCGAGCAGGCTGAGCGCATGGGTGATCACCTCGCCCTTCGTGCGGCGCCCGGGGCCGATCTCGTCGGTGGCGCCGACCTTGCGGGCGAAGAACTCGCTCAATCCGAAGTGTTCGATGATCCGGATCGCCGTCCCCTGCGGCTTCGCCGTCGCCAACGAGATGGTGTGTCCATCGGACCGCAGCGACTCGAGCATGTCGGTGACACCGTCGTACATCTCGTTCTCGAACAGTCCGATGTCGTCGTAGCGCTCCCGGTAGACCCCGATCACCTTCTCGATGTCGTCGATGTGGATGCCGAGCTTCGGGAAGGTGATCTCGAACGGCGGGCCGATCATCGACCGGATCCGTTCGTCGTCGGGGGCGTCGTACCCGCACGTGGTGAAGGCGTGAACGAGGGATCGTCCGATCCCCGGCGACGAGTCGGAGATCGTTCCGTCGAGATCGAGCAGGACGTGCGTGCGGGGGGTGTTCATCGGGGGCATGGCTCTCCGGGGAGTGGGGTCGGGAGATCTGGTCGGAGTTTCGGTCGACTGTGTCGAGTGGGGCGACGCGGTGTTCAGGGTCGGGAACGGGGGTCGGTCGTGGGGTGGATGCTGGCGTAGGCGGCGAGGCGTTCGAAGTCAGCCGTCGTGCCGACCGCAATGATCACATCGTGGCACCGGATCACGGTGTCACCGGTGGGATTGGTCGTGAAGGACCCGTCGGGGGAACGCAGCGCGAGCACCAGCGCGCCGCTCGTTTCGCGCATGTTCGCGTCACGCAGGGTCTTCCCGGCGATCGGGGAGTCCGCAGGGATGTCGAACTCGCGCATGCGGAACTCGATCGAGCGGTCGTGCATCACCACGTCGAGGAACTCCGCGACATTCGGGCTCGTGACGAACGATGCCATGCGTGCGGCACCGAGCTCTTGGGGGTTGACCACCCGGTCGGCTCCCGCGTGCTCGAGCTTGCCGATGCTCTCGTCGGCGCGAGCCCGCGCCACGATGAAGAGGTCGGACCGCAGATCGCGGCCGGACAGCGTCACGAAGAGGTTGTCCGCGTCTCCGTCGAGCGCAGCGACGAGCGAACGCGCCCGATCGATTCCGGCCGCGCGCAGGGTTTCATCGCGCGTGGCATCACCGACCACGGTCGGGAACTCGAGATCGCGGACGCGGTCGGCGTCCTGGTCGACGACGACCACCTCGTGGCCCTCCAGATGCAGGTCATGCGCCACTGCGGCTCCGACTCGCCCCCAACCGCACACGATCGTGTGGCCTCTCATCAGGTTGATCTTGCGGTCCATGCGTCGCCTCCCGACGAATTCGCTCAGATGGCCCTCGACAACCGACTGGACGACGAGGGTGAACGTGTACAACACCGTCGAGACGCCGACGACGATGAGCACGATCGTGAAGATCTTCTCGGCGGTCCCGAACTCCGCGAGTTCTCGAAATCCGACCGTCGTGATGGTCGTGACCGTCTGGTAGAGCGCATCGAGGACGGTGAAACCGAACAGCACGTAGCCGATGGTTCCGAAGATCGTGACGGCGGCGACCATGCCGATCGCCATGCGAAGGCGATCTGCGCTGGATCTCATCGTTGCGCACGCTACTGCGCGAGTGTGGCGAGGTGCTGCGAGAGTGGTCGCATGGTGACGATCCGCTTCGATGTCCGACACCGCTTCGACCACCCCGCCGACGTGGTGTGGGCCGAACTGGTCGACTGGCGCCGACACGCCGACTGGATTCCGTTCACCACCATCGACATCGAGGACGGCGATCCGACCGAGGTCGGCCGGGAGCTGACCGCACGCACCGGGTTCGGTCCCCTCGCACTCGTCGATCGGATGCGGGTCGCGAGATGCGATTGGGACGCGGCTCGGTCGGCGGGCGACTGCGTGGTCGACAAGGTCGGCCCGGTCCTCCACGGGCGTGCCGGCTTCACCGTCGAACCCGACGGGAGCGGATGCGCGCTCGACTGGTTCGAGGACGTATCGGTCCGTCACGTGCCGCAGTTCGTCGCACCGCTCGGTGCCTGGATCGGGGCGTTCTTCTTCCGACAGGGCATGGGCCGGCTGGCGAAGAAACTGTCGACCTGATCAGATCACAGGCGAGGCAGGGACCCGATCCGACCCAACCTGATCCGTGGACCGAGCGTCAGTTGTCGCTCAGGTGATCGAGGCCTCGACGGGCGAAGAGCATCGTCAGCGCGACGATTCCGAGGAGGGCGGCAAGCCCTCCCCACGTGTTGTTCCAGGTGATCGACGGATCGACGAAGCCGACCCGGGCGAGTCGGACGATGTTGTTGAACGGGTTGATCCGAGCGACGGTCTCCAACCATCCCTCCATCACGTTGAGCGGTGTCTGCGCTTCGGTGAGGAAGATCACGAGGAAGAACGTCAGCTGCATGATCGCTGCGGCACGCATGTCGCGGAACCGATAGGCGAGGCCGAGACCCCAACCGGTGCCGATCGTCGCAATGCCCAGACCGGCGACGTAGAGCGGGACGATGCCGGCCGGGCCGTGGGTGAGCCGAGCACCGAACAGCGATCCGACGATGAACACGATGGTCGTGACGATCAGCGAGCGGACGATCGCGGCGAGCAGCGGGCCGGTGATCAACGACATCCGCGGCGCGGGGGTGAGCCGGAGTCGATCGTAGAACCCGCCCTCGAGGTCGCGGATCGTGGCGAAACCGATGCCGACGCCGGCGAATCCCGATCCCATCAGGACGCCGAGCGGAAGGAACCAGTTGATCGACCGGTCGGTCGGGAACCCGGGGATCTGCGTGATCGCGAAGAACGTCCCGGCGAACGCGATCGACTGGAAGACCGGCATCATCACCGACGGCACGAACGCCGACGGCAGGCGGACGATGTTGACGAGGCTGCGCTTCATCAACCCGACCGAGGCTGCGAACATGCGCGCGTTGGCCACCGATCGGGCCGGAGCGGTCCGACCGGAGCCCGGGATCTGATCGATCGTGGTCATCGAGCCCCCAGTCGCCGCTGGAGGGTTCGGAGCGCGAGCGTCACCGCGAGCACGGCGAGGATCGACGGGATCACCACGGAGCGGAACACTGCCCACGCGGAGAAGCCCTCGATCGTGAGAGCGCGAAATCCCTCGACGAGGTACGAGATCGGGTTGATGTCGGCGAGCTGTGCGTAGATCCCGCTCATCGTCTCGCGTGGAAAGAACGCCGACGAGAAGAACAGCGCGATGAACAGCAGTGGGAACGCACCCTGCACCGCCTCGGACGAGCCGGTCCGGATCGCCATCGCCGACATCAGGGCGCCGACCGCCAGAGCCAGGATGGTTCCTCCGATGGCCATGGTCACGATGCCGGGGACCCCGCCCTTGATCGACAGGCCGAACGGGAGCAGGACCACGATGAAGAACACGGTTTGGAAGAACCCGTATGCCATTCCTCCCGCCATGCGGCCGACGATGATTCCGGAGCGGGTCGACGGTGAGCTGAGCAGTCGGTCGAAGAACCCGTTCTCGATGTCGGTCGCGAGTGCGGTGGCGCCGACCGTCGAGCCGAACAGGATCCCCTGAATCACCGCTCCGGCGAGGGCGAAGTCGAGGTAGGAGTCGACTTCGGGGAATCCGGGGATCGACGTCGCCTTCGAGAACGACGCCGTGCCCAGCGCGGCGAAGAACAGCGGAAAGATCAGCGACGGAACGACCAGCGCGGGCTGACGCCAGAGCGCGAGGACCGAGCGTTTCGACATCGCCCACGTCTGGGCGATGTTCGAGCGACGGAGTTCGGGCCGGGCGCGCGGTGCGTCCGTGACCTCCGCGGGCATGGCGGCTGTCATGTGTCGGCGCCTTCGAGGCGGTGCCCGGTCGCCTCGGCGAACACGTCGTCGAGGCTCGGCTCGCGCAACTCGAGATTGCGGAGCGTGATCCCGGCTTCGTCGAGTGCGCGCACCACGTTCGAGACCTCGCTCGGACCTGCGGTGAGCCCGACCCCGAGAGTGCCCTCGGGGCTGGGACGCAACTCGCCGAATGCGGTGAGCAGGTCGGATGCGGTGGCGGAGGCCTCGGAGTCGACCGTGACGAACAGCGTCGGACAACCGACCTCGGCCTTGAGTTCGGTCGGGCGGCCCTTGCGCACGATGACCCCGTGGTCGATGATCGCGATGCGTTCGGTCAGTTGGTCGGCCTCTTCGAGGTACTGCGTCGTGAGCAGCACGGTCGTGCCCTCGTCGTTGAGCCGCCGGATCTCCTCCCACAGCGAGATGCGACTCATCGGGTCGAGTCCGGTCGTCGGTTCGTCGAGGAACAGCACCGTCGGCTCGTGGATCAGCGACAGGGCGAGGTCGAGTCGTCGACGCATCCCGCCTGAGTAGGTGCCGACCCGACGGTTGCCCGCGGCGGTGAGCCCGACGCGTTCGAGGAGCTCGCCGGCCTTGGTCGCGTGGGTCGACTTCGGCAGCCCGTACAGCACGGCCTGGAGGTGGAGCAGTTCGCTGCCGGTCATCAACGGATCGATCGCCGCGTCCTGGAGTGCGACGCCGATGTTCTTGCGTACTTCGTTGGCCTGGTCGACGACGTCGTATCCAGCGACGCGGCCGACGCCTCCCGTCGGACGCAGGAGCGTCGTCAAAATGCGCACCGTCGTCGACTTTCCTGCCCCGTTCGGCCCGAGGAATCCGAAGATCTCACCCTGCTGGATCTGCAGATCGACGCCGTCGACCGCTTTCACCTGGTCGTCACCCGAACCGAAATAGCGCTGGAGGCCGATCGCTTCGATCGGCAGCGAGTTCGAAGACATCGCCACATCGTGCCAAACCGCGACGGCACATCCCACAGCGGATTCCGAATCCGCTGTTCGTCGGCATGCGAGGATGACCCGATGCACGAGATCTACGGCCCCGCCCAGCGCGGGCTCCAGGACGAGTTCGACACGCGGCGCCTCGCCGATGCCCACCAGATGACGATCATCGCCGACGGCATCGACGATGATCGCAAGGAGTTCATCGAGTCGCGCGACTTCTTCTTCCTGTCGAGCGTCGGGGCCGACGGCTGGCCGACCGTGTCGTACAAGGGCGGGCCGACCGGCGTCGTCCAGGTCGAGGACGAGCACACGATCGTGTTCCCGAGCTACGACGGCAACGGGATGTACCTGTCGATGGGCAACATCGAGACGCACGACGGCGCAGGGGCCAAGATCGGGCTGCTGTTCATCGACTTCGAGACGCCGAACCGCCTCCGACTCCACGCGACAGCGACGGTACATCGCGACGACGCCGCGATGGAGCGGTTCCCCGGTGCCGAGCTGATCGTGCGCGCCCGCGTCGACAACACGTTCGTCAACTGCGCCCGGTACATCCACCCCCACACCCGGGTCCGCGCGTCGGACTACGTTCCGGACGCCGATGGGTCACAGCCGATCCCGGCGTGGAAGCGGATCGATCTGATCCAGCCGTTCCTGCCCGAGTCGGAGCAGGGACGCGCCGCAGCCGACGGTGGTGAGATCGACGTCGAGGAATACGCCCGCCGCCTCGCCGACGGCACCAGCTGAATCCCGAGGGGTTTCAGGCTCCGCGGAGGATCTGGCGGACCAGCGGCTCGTAGTGCTCGAGTGGGTTGCTCGTGTAGTTCGCGTCGAACGCGGTCTGGTCGAACTCGCCGGTGAACTCGGCGGTGCGGTCGAAGTGCGGGCTGTCGCGGTACTGCTCGCGAGCCTGTCCGTCGAGTCCGATGTAGTCCCAGAAGTAGTAGCCCTGGAACTCGCCGTGGTGCTTGACCATGAAGTGGTTCGCCTCGGAGACGAACGGTTTGATGATCCCGGCGGCGATGTCGGGATGGTTGTACGGGCTGAGCGTGTCGCCGATGTCGTGGATCAACGCGCAGAACACGTACTCGTCGTCCTTGCCCGCTTTCTCGGCGCGGGTCGCGGTCTGGAGGCTGTGCTCCAGGCGATCGACGGGGAAGCCGCCATGATCGGCCTCGAGGTCCCGCAGCAGGCCGAGCACGCGGTCCGCGACGAACGACTGGGTGACCTCGAGCTGCGGGATGATCGTCGCCCAGTCCTCGGCCGTCGACTCCTCGAAGGTCGTGAACGTGGCTCGGTGCACAGTGTCGGTCATCGTGCAACCGTATCAACTGGGGTCAGACCCCAGTTGATACGTCACTCACTGCTGGGCCGCTTGAATTGCTTGCCAGACGCGTTCGCTGGTGGCGGGCATGTCGATGTGGGTCACGCCGAGGTGGCTCAACGCGTCGCACACGGCCGACTGGACCGCCGGGGTGGAGCCGATGGTGCCGGATTCGCCGATGCCCTTCGCCCCGAGCGGGTTGACGAACGTCGGGGTCTCCATGTGGACGACCTCGAAGCTCGGAAGCTCGGTGGCCGAGATCATTCCGTAGTCGGCGAGGTTCGACGTGATCGGGTTGCCGTCGTCGTCGAATCGGACCTCTTCGATCAACGCCTGGGCCGTTCCCTGGGCGATGCCGCCGTGGATCTGCCCGTCGAGCAGCAGCGGGTTGATCACCCGACCGGCGTCGTCACAGGCGACCTGGCGGAGATGCTTGACCTGCCCGGTGACGGTGTCGACCTCGACGACCGAGACGTGCGACCCGAACGGGAACGTCGCCATGTCGGTCGTGAACAGCGTGTCGATCGTGAGTTCCTCGCCCTGGGCGCGTGATGCGACCGCGAGCTCGGCCCACGCCTTGGCGACGGCGGGTGTGCCGGCCACGTGGAAGGCGCCGTTGTCCTTGTCGAGGACGATGTCGGCCTCGTCGGCTTCGAGGAGCTGGGCGGCGAGCTTCTTGGCCTTCTCGACCAGTTCGATCGCACCCTGGTGCACTGCTGCGCCACCCTGCTGGAGCGAACGCGAGCCCATCGTCCCACCGCCGCTCGGGACGAGGTCGGTGTCGCCCCAGATCAGCGAGATCTTGTCCATCGGGATGCCGGTTTCGTCGTGCGCGAGCATCGCCCACGCCGTCTCGTGACCCTGCCCGTGCGGGGAGGTACCCGTGTAGACGGTCGCGGTGCCGTCGTCGTTGACCTCGATCTTCGCGGCTTCCTGTTTCGGATCGACGCCACCGGTGATCTCGACGTACACGCTGACGCCGATTCCGAGTTGCTTGTCGGCGCCGGATTCGCGACGCGCCTTCTGCTCAGCGCGCAGTTCGGCGTAGCCCGCCGTGTCGAGCGCCTTGTCGAGTGCGGTCTCGAAGTCGCCGACGTCGTACACCTGGCCGACGGCCGTGGTGTGCGGTTCGAGGAACTTGGGGATCAGGTTCTGGCGGCGGACCTCGGCGGCGTCCTTGCCGATCTCGAGTGCGAACAGGTCCATGGCCCGCTCGATCGCAGCGGTGGCCTCGGGCCGGCCGGCACCGCGGTAGGCGGTCGTCGGTGTCGTGTTCGTGACCACCGAGGTCGTGCGGACCTCCATGTTCGGGATGTCGTACACACCCGATGCCATCGGACGGGTCATGAACGGGGCGAGGATCGTGCCCATGCCGACGAACGCGCCGGCGTCCTGGATGGCATGCAGCTGGTAGTGGGTGACCTTGCCGTCGCGGGTGCCGCCCATCGTGACGTACTGGAGCTGTGCTCGACCGTGGCCGAGGTTCATCATCGACTCACTGCGGGTCTCACGCCAGCGGACCGGGCGTCCGAGATCCTTGGCCAGCGATCCGAGCAGCAACTCCTCGGCGTAGGAGTCGATCTTCGCGCCGAATCCGCCACCGACGTCGGGGGTGATCAGGTGGATCGCGTCACCGTCGCCGCCGTTGGCTGCGGTGAACGCGTCCTTGGCGCCCTGCGCAGCCTGCGTCGAGATCCACTGCACGAGTCGACCATCGACCCACGCAGCGGCCGAGGCGCGCACTTCGAGTGGGCACGGGGCGACGCGCTGGTTCAGGAACCGACCGGTGACCGTGACCTCGCAGTCGGCGAAGAACTCCTCGGCCGACGAGTTCTCGGGAAGACCGAGCGCGGTCGTGTCGAACACGGCGTTGCTCCCGGCGGCCTCGTAGATCAGCGTCTCGGAGGCGAGGGCCTCCTCGACGTCGATGAGCGCGGGCAGGAACTCGTAGTCGACGAACACCATCTCGGCGGCGTCGGTTGCCTGCTGGAGGGTTTCGGCGACGACGACGGCGACCGGTTCACCGACGTGGCGAACCTTGTCGCTGGCCAGCAGCGTGCGGGCAGATGCCGGGTTGAACGGTGAAGCGACCGGTTCGAGCCCGAGGGATTCGGCGGTGTGGACGGCGAGGACGCCGGGCATCCCGACCGCGGTGTCGATGTCGATCGACTCGATGGTTCCGTGGGCGACCGTCGAGCGTACGTAGGCCACCTGGGCGGCTCCGGCTAGACGCGGATCGTCGACGTCGTCCGCGTAGACCCCGCCGGTCGTCAGGAACTTCGGATCTTCCTTGCGCTGGACCCGAGTGCCCAGAATGCTGCCACCAGCCACGTGTACCCCTTGTGTGTCGCGAGACGAGCCGTTCGGCCCGTTCGCGCAAACGTAGTCGGGTCGGCGCTGGAGTGCCGCAGCCTGTCGGGTTTCAGGCCGCGGGGCGCGGATCTCACCGGTCGAGCTTGGGATCCGGCGTCACGGTAAGTAACTTGCATGACGAAAGTGATCGTGACGTTCCCAGAGGAGCGTCCGGCCCGACCCGAGCTGGAGGAACACAGATGTCAGAGTTCGAGACGATCGTCGGTGAACCGGATGGTTCGATCGGGACGATCGAGCGGGCCGGTCGATCCGGCTCCTGCGCGGTCGACCCGGCCACGACGAACGAGATCCACTCGCCGCAGGATGCGATGTCGTCACCGCTCGGTGCGGTGGTCGCAGTGCCCGAACAGCTCCACGGGTTCGGAGGACTGCACGGTGGAATCGCGCTTGCGATGACCGTCTCGGCGATCTCCGCATCCGATGCCGCATCCGGCAAGTCGACACCTCCGTCGCAGGTCAGGAGCGTCCACGCAGCATTCCGCCGATCGATCCGTTCCGATGTCACCGTGGCGATTCCCGAGTGGCGACGGGGGAGAACCGTGCAGTCGGCGACGACGTCGGTCCTGAGTCGGGGCCGATCGGCGATCACCGTGGACGCCACGCTCGCACCGTCGGTCCACCCGTCGCAGGCATTCGGGCCGACCGTGCCGACCGTCGCCCCGCCCCACGGATGCGACGAGTTCGCGCTTCCACCCGAGTTCGTCCCGTTCGGACGGTTCATCGAGATCCGGCCGACCATCGCCGCTCGTCCGTTCGCCGGCGGATCAGCGCCCACGTTGGAGGCCTGGATCAGGATGCGCGACGACGACACGCCGATCGACCTCGGCCGCCTGATCGTCCTACTCGACGCGCTCGCGCCGTCCGCCACGGCGACGATGACCGACTTCGTCGCGATCCCGACCGTCGAGCTCACCGTCCGCCCGCAGCCCGCTCTCGCGACGGCGCGGTCGCCGTGGATGCTCCTCCATGCCCACTCACAGGTCTCCGACGACGGATGGGTCGACGAACGACTCGATGCGTGGGCTCCCGATGGAGCGCACCTCGGCTCGGCCTCACAGCTGCGGCTGGTGCAACCCTGACTCGACCGCGCTCCGACGTCGGCGCCATCACCACGGCGCGGGTCACGAGGGTGGATCGGTGGCGTCTGCGCTCCGTTCGAGCCGGGCGCGGAGCGTGTCGTAGATCGGCGCCCCGCGCAACCAGGTCGCCATGAACTCTGCGGCGACACACGACACCAACATCGGCACCAGCAGGTTCGTCGTGGCGGTCATCTCGGTGATCAACACGACTCCGGTCAACGGAGCCCGCACCACCGCGGCGAAGAACGTCGCCATGCCCACGATGGCGAGCGCGGTCGGATCGCCCCCGAGGTCGCCGATGACCGGATCGAACACGCCGTGCACGAGTGCACCCCACACGGCTCCCACGACGAGCAGCGGAGCGAACAGCCCACCCGGTGTGCCTGCCGCGTACGACAGTGGGCCGATCAGAAACCGGACGACGAGGTATCCGGTGAGACTCGCGAAAGCGATGCCCCCACCGAGAACCTGCTGGGCGAGGAGGTCGCCTCCACCGGCGAGCAACGGGTCGAACCACAACGCGAGCCCCACGATCCCGCCGATGACTGCGGCACACGCCTCCGGGGGAACCCGGGAGAAGCGGTCGACGACTCCGAGACCTCCGATGACCAGCCGGTTGTACACGACACCGAGCGCGCCCGTCGCGAGTCCGAAGACTGCGAAGAAGAAGATCAGCCACCCGGGCGGGGTCAGAACGGCGTCGACGAGAAAGTCGGGATGATCCCCGACGATGGTGCGCGAGACCGTGACCGCGACCGTGCACCCGACCAGGGTGACCACGGTCAGACGGATCCGAAACGTCCGGGCGACCTCCTCGAACACGAAGAACGCGCCTCCCAGCGGGGCGTTGAACGCCACGCCGAGGCCGGCTCCACCGAGCGCCGCCTGGAGCGTTCGCTCATCCTCCCGATCGAGCTTCAACCGCCGTGCGCCCACGCTGGCGATCACCGCGCCCATGTGCACCGTCGGCCCTTCGCGACCCAGCGCGAGGCCCGATCCGATGGCGAGTAGACCCCCGACGAACTTGGCCGGAAGCAGCGTCCAGTGCGGCGAGAGCGTGTCGGCACGCCACCGTTCCTCGACGGCCTGAACTCCGCTTCCCGCTGCCGTCGGCACGAGACGCACGATGTACCGAGCAATCGCTGCACCGGTGGCAACGAGGACGACCGGGACGACCCAGCCGGCGATCGGCCACTCCTTGGCCGATTCGACCGCCGAACTGCGAGCGCCATCGGCCTCCCGCAGCAGCAGCCGAAAGAGCCCCCCGACACCTCCGATCAACACTCCGCACGCAGCCGCGACCATGGTGATCCGGATGAGGCGCACGCGCCCGCCTGCGACATCGTCGGACTCCTCAACGGGCGTCTTGTCCGAATCGGTCATGGCCTCGTTCGGTGTTGGTGTGTCGTTGTCGTCGCGGTCGTCAGCCGAGGAGGTGGCGCAAACATGGAACCGCCCCGTCGTCTCGAAGGAGCAGCACTCGGCTCGCCCCGCGACCGATGGATCTGGTAGCCACGGTACTTCGGTGGCCCGACCGGTCGGTGCGAACGGCCGGCAGCGATCGCCCGGCATTCGCCCCGCCCCGCCGCGCAGCAGAGCGGCGTCGTCCCTATGAAGTGCCGACGCATCCCGACGCCGTAGTTTGCGTGCGTGCAGACAGAGCAGTCGTCGAGGGCCCGCCTCGCGTTGGCCTTCGGAACACTGGGCATCGTGTTCGGCGACATCGGAACGAGCCCGATCTACGCTTTCCGCGAGTCGTTCGAGGTGTCGGGTCTCGACGTGACGCGGCAGACGTCCTACGGCGTCGCGTCGGTCGTCTTCTGGGCGCTGCTGATCGTGATCTCCCTGAAGTACCTGATGCTCGTGATGCGCGCCGACAACCACGGCGAGGGAGGAATTCTGGCGCTGACCGCGCTCGTGATGCCGGCCAAAGGGGCCCCGCCGTCGAAGATGACGGCCGCAATCGTCACGTTGGGTGTCTTCGGCACGGCTCTGCTCTACGGCGACGGATTGATCACGCCGGCGATCTCGGTGCTGTCGGCGGTGGAGGGGTTCGAGGTGGCGACGACGGCATTCTCGGACTTCGTGATCCCGGTCTCGATCGCGATTCTCGTGGTGCTCTTCGCCGTCCAACATCGGGGGACTGCGGGGATCGCGCGGGTCTTCAGCCCGGTGATGGTGGCGTGGTTCGGTGTCCTCGGTGTGCTCGGAGCGCACCAGATCATCCAGCATCCGGATGTACTCCGTGCGGCCGCGCCGTCGTACGCGTTCGAACTGTTCGTCGACCATCCGCTGAGCGCATTCCTCGCTCTCGGATCGATCTTCCTCGTGGTGACCGGCGCCGAGGCGCTGTATGCGGACATGGGCCATTTCGGTCGGGTCCCCATCACGTGGTCGTGGTACGGGCTGGTCCTGCCGTGTCTGCTCGCGATCTACTTCGGCCAGGCCGCACTCCTCGGGAACGGAAACGGCACGGTCGGCAACCCGTTCTACGACATGGCGCCGTCGTGGGGGGTGGCACCGCTCGCCGTGCTGGCGACGTGTGCCACCGTGATCGCGTCACAGGCGTTGATCTCGGGAGCGTTCTCGTTGACTGCGCAGGCCGTGCAGCTCGACTACTTCCCCCGACTCGCGATCCGCCACACGTCGCCCCAACACGTCGGCCAGGTCTACGTGCCGTTGGTGAACTGGCTGCTCATGATCGGCTGCATCGCGTTGATCCTGTTCTTCCAGACCTCGAGCAACCTGGCGGCGGCGTACGGCATCGCGGTGACGACGACGATGCTGATCACGACACTGATCTTCTACCGGGTCGTGCGCGACCGGTGGGGCTGGTCGACGGCGAGGGCGCTGATGGTGTTGATCCCGTTCCTGATCGTCGACCTCGCGTTCCTCTCGGCGAACATCCCCAAGATTCCCGCCGGCGGTTGGCTGCCGCTCCTGGTCGGGTTCGTGCTGGTCGTCCAGATGACCACGTGGCGACGTGGACGGAGCCTGGTCAACGATCGTCTCCGGGCCTCGTTCCGGTCGCTCGACGCCGTGTTGGCGGACGTCGATTCGAACACGCTCCAACGCGTGGAGGGGACTGCCGTCTACCTTTACCGCGACCATGGCAACGCTCCCCCTGCGCTCGCCGCGAACGTCCGCCACCATCGCGTGCTCCACAAACGCGTCATGCTCGTGTCGGTCGAGGTCGCCGACGCACCGCGCGTTGGTCACCGCAAGCGCGCCCATCACATCAATCTCGCCGATGGGGTGGTCAAGGTTCGGATCACGTTCGGATATCTCGACGAGCCGGACGTGCCGCACGTCCTGCGGTCGCTCGAGATCCCGCACTTCGACTTCGACGTCGACGAGGTGACCTACTTCCTCGGTCGGGAGTCGGTGAAGGCGGGGAACCGACCGGGGATGAACCCGATCCGGGAGCAACTCTTCGTCCTCTTGCACCGCGGCGCCGCAAGCGCAGCCCGCTTCTACCACCTGCCTGCCGACCAGGTCGTCGAAATCGGCGCCCAGGTCGAGCTGTAACGAAAATGCGCGTGGAGCCAGGCACCGACGCGCATGTGGTCAGTGGGAGCTGACCTTGCCGGACGTGCGGTCGTGGAGGTCGGCGGCGTGGCGGTTGAGCCCGATGATCACGGCCTCGATGTCGCGCTCGGCGAACTTGGCGACGACTGCGTCGAGGGCGACGATCGCGCTGGTGTCCCAGACGCGAGCGTCGGTGAGGTCGATCTCGACACGCTTGACCTTGACGGCGTCGTAGTCGAACGAGTGGACGAGGTCATTCGTCGACGCGAAGAACAGCTGGCCGGTGACGGCGTAGATCCGCTCGTGGTTGTCGGGGTCCAGGACGCTGCTGACGTTGACGAGGTGGGACACGTGACGCACGAAGAAGATCGCGGAGAGCAGCACGCCCGCGGCCACGCCATAGGCGAGGTTGTGCGTGAACACCACGATCAGCACGGTGGTGACCATCACCGCGGTCTCGGTCCGCGGCATCGACTTGAGTGTCTCCGGGGCGACGCTCTTCCAGTTGAAGGTGCCGATCGCGACCATGATCATCACGGCGACGAGCGCCGCCATCGGGATCTGGGCAACGATCCCACCGAGCACCAGGATCAGGACCAGCAGGAAGACGCCGGACGACAGTGTCGAGAGGCGGGTGCGACCGCCGGAGCGATAGTTGATCATCGACTGGCCGATCATGGCGCAGCCGGCCATTCCGCCGAGGAAGCCGGTGGCGATGTTGGCGATGCCCTGACCCCGTGACTCGAGGTTCTTGTCGGAATCGGAGTCGGTCATGTCGTCGAGCAGCTGTGCGGTCAGGAGCGATTCGAGCAGGCCGACGAAGGCGAGGGTGATCGAGAAGGGGAGGATGATCTTCAGCGTCTCGAACGTGAAGGGGATGTCGGGGAGGGCGAAGAAGGGGAGCGAGTCGGGCAGTTCGCCCATGTCGCCGACGGTCGGCAGCGTCCAGCCCATCGAGATCGCAGCGCCGGCGAGCACGACGATCGCGACCAGGGGCGAGGGGATCGCCTTGGAGAGCTTGCCCGGGATCCGGGGCAGGCCGTAGATGATGGCGAGGCCGATCAGGATGAATGCGATGTTCAGAGTGAGTTCGTTCTCACGCACGAAGCTCGACTCATCGGTCAGGAAGATGTGCGGGATCTGCGCCATGAAGATCAAGATCGCCAAGGCGTTGACGAAGCCGAGCATGACGGTGCGCGGGATGAACCGCATCAGTGCCCCGACGCCGAGTGCTCCGAGCGCGATCTGGAGCGCACCGGCGAGGATCGTCGCGGCGAACAGGTAGCCGATCCCGTAGTCGGCGACGAGCGGGACGACGACGAGGGCCATCGCTCCGGTCGCGGCAGAGATCATGCCCATCCGGCCGCCGGTCATCGAGATGATGATGGCGATCGAGAACGAGGCGTATAGCCCGACCTTCGGGTCGACGCCGGCGATGATCGAGAAGGAGATCGCCTCGGGGATCAGCGCCAGCGCTACCACGAGACCGGACAGCAGGTCCGCCTTCGGGTTCGACATCCACGCCGAGCGGAAGTTGGTGACCTTCGCGTCGCTTAATCGGTCGTCGGCGCGCTCGGGTACCACGGTTTCGGTCACTGACATGGGGCTTCCACCATTCTGGGTCTCGGACGTTCCGGACCCGGGTGGGCCACGCATCGCAGCGCCAGTCACAGGGGCGCCTCTGCCGTCAAGTCGGGCAGCGGATGCACGCTACGCCCAGGGACGTAGGGTTCCGCGGATTGTCACGCACGTCACGTGACGACGCACATCGGTGCCAGGCACCAATGTGCGGGTACCGAGGTGGCGCGGTCAGGTGTTGCGGATCGTGGCGACGAGGCCGTCGACGTCGAGGCCGTATCGGGCGTGGATGTTGCTCGACTTCGGGTCGTGGGGGAGGAACTTCGTCGGCAAACCGAGCGGCGTGACCGGAACCGAGCCGTCGATCTCGCAGACCTCGGTGGCGAGCGCCATGCCGATTCCGCCGTCACGGATGCCGTCCTCGATCGTGACGACATGTCGATGGGACGCAGCGTCGGCGACCATGTCCGGATCGAGCGGGGCACACGAACGGGCGTCCCAGACCGTCACGTCGGTTCCCTGATCGGCCAGCGCGGCGGCGGCCTTCTCGGCGATCTCGACCATCTTGCCGATGCCGACGACGCACACCGCTGAAGCGGGATCCGAGGAGGAGCGCACCTTGCGGGCGTGCAGTCCGACGCCGACCTCGTGCTCGCTGACCTGTCGCGCGGCTCCGCGTGGGTAGCGGATGACCACGGGACCCGAGTCGGCGAGCGCCGTGGCGTCGTGCAACATCTGCGCGAGTTCCTGTGCGCTCGACGGGACGAGCACCCGCATTCCGGGGACTTTCGACAACAGCGCCATGTCGTAGACGCCGTGGTGGCTGGAACCATCGGGTCCGGTCACGCCGGCCCGATCGAGGCAGAAGATCACCGGGAGGCGGTGCATCGCGACGTCGTAGACGACCTGGTCCCACGCTCGGTTGAGGAACGTGGAGTAGATGGCGACGACCGGTCGCAGACCTCCCATCGCCATTCCGGCCGCACTGGTCACGGCGTGTTGTTCGGCGATTCCGACGTCGAAGAAGCGGTCGGGGAAGCGCGATTGGAACGGGATCAGCCCGGTCGGCCCGGGCATCGCCGCGGTGATCGCGACGAGGCGTGAATCGCTCTCGGCTTCCTTGATGACGGCATCGGCGAAGGCCTGCGTGTAGCCGGTCGTCACCGCTTTCGGAGGGCCGACCAAGGGGTCGAAGACCGGTGCGTCGTGCAGGTTCTTCTCGTCGTCGTCCTCCGCGGGCGAATAGCCCCGGCCCTTCTGAGTGAGCACGTGCACGACGATCGGCCCCTCGGCGGACAACTCGATCGCATTGTGGAATGCGTGCTCCATCTGCTCGATGTCGTGCCCGTCGAACGGGCCGATGTAGCGCGAGCCCAATGCCTCGAAGAACGATGGCGGCTGGAGGAACTCGCGGACGCCTGCCTTGAACGCGTCCATCGCCGAACCCGCCTGGTTGCCGACCAGCGGCAGACCCTGCAGGAACTCCTCGAGCCGCCGCTGCCGCTTCACGTAGACGGGGTTCTGGCGGATGTCGGTGAGGGCCTCGGACAGACGACCCGTGACCCGATCGGGGATCGACGGATGGTTCGCCTGGACGTCGACGCCCTGCGAGTTGGCGGACAGGTTCGAGATCGTCGGCGCGTACGAACGACCGTTGTCGTTGAGGACGACGATCACACCACGGTTGTGGTGGCCCATGTTGTTCAACGCTTCGTAGGACATCCCGCCCGTCATCGCGCCGTCTCCGACGACGGCCACGATGTGGCGTTGCGGGTTCGTGCCGAGGTCGCGTGCCGACGCAAGCCCGTCCGCGTACGAGAGCACCGTCGACGCGTGGCTGTTCTCGATCAGGTCGTGGGGCGACTCTTCACGGCTCGGATAGCCCGAGAGTCCACCGGCCTGGCGGAGCGTCTCGAAACCGGCCTGGCGACCGGTGACGATCTTGTGGACGTACGCCTGGTGGCCCGTGTCCCACAGGATCGCGTCCGTCGGTGATTCGAACACGCGGTGGAGCGCGAGGGTCAGTTCGACGGCGCCGAGGTTGGAGCCGAGATGCCCGCCGACCTCGGAAACGGCCGAGACGATGAAGTCACGGATCTCGCCCGCCAGGTCACGCAGCTGCTCGTAGTCGAGATCCCTCAGATCGGCTGGTTCTCGGATGTTCTCGACGTACATGAGAAGGCCACGCTATCCGAGCACCGAACCGGCCGATTCGCGCAGCCCGTCGGCATGGCTCCAGCGTTGGTGGAACGGGGTCAGATCCGGTAGATCGACACGTGCCGATCGGCGTCGCTGTCGTAGGCCGTTCCGGCCATGTCAGCGCAGCGTCCGACCAGTTCGAGTCCGGCGTCGAGGGCCATCGCGTCGAGTTCCTCGGGAGGGGCCCAGCGGATCGCCCACGGTCGGAGCCGTACCCCACCTGACTCGGTGAGTTCGACGAATTGGCCGGAGGTCCGCTGATCGTCCGGGCGGTGGTCGGACACGGACAGCACGACCCGATCCGCGGCGAGCGAGCGGACGCTGACGTCGCCTCCGGCCGGTGCCGACGGGTCGGGCACGATCGCTTCGACCACGAACCGGCCGCCGGGTCGAAGGCGTGCGGCGACCGCGTGGAAGCAGCGTCGCTGCGCGTCGGCGTCGAGCAGGTTGAACAACGTGTTGTATGCAACGAGGCACGCGTCGAAGGGCCCGTCGGGCAGGTCCTCGACCATGTCGCCGAGGATCGTCGTGACTCGTTCACCGCCCGGCTTCGAGGCGATGTGGGTGAGCATCGCTGCGCTCGAGTCGACTCCGACGACCTGCAGTCCGGCCGCAGCCATCGGCGCGGCGAGTCGTCCGGTCCCGACTCCGAGTTCGAGGATGCGCCCACCGGATCCGGCGAGCTCGACCATCGTGCGGACGGTCCCCTCGACGTCGGTCACCTCGGCGTACCACTCGTCGTAGACATCGGCGAACCCGTCGCCGTAGCTCGCCGAGTCGTAGCCGCGCATCGGCGCAAGGCTAGCGATGCGTCCGGTCCGCTCGATCGAGCCGGGATCGGGCGGGCGGCGGAGGGTCGACCGGTTCCGACGACGAAACGGTGATGTTCCGAACAGTGCGACCTTGATTCGCCGTCGCCGCGGTGGCCCGGTGCCGGGATCCCCCCGCACTCCGGCATTGGACCGGTGCGTAGCCTGTCGGGATGGACGACCGGATCATCTATCTCGACAACGCTGCGTCGACGCCGATGCGCCCCGAGGCGGTCGAGGCGATGATGCCGTATCTCGCCGAGGTGTACGCGAATCCATCGGGATCGCATCGTTTCGCCCGACGCGCGCGCCGTGCGATCGACGAGGCGCGTGACGAGGTCGCCGAGGTGATCGGTGTGCACCCGAACGAGGTCGTGTTCACGGGGTGTGGCACCGAGAGTGACAACACGGCGATCACCGGGGCTGTCAAGCGAACCGGGGGAGTGTCCGTGTGCTCGGCCGCCGAGCATCACGCGGTGCTGCACGTCGTCGAATCGCACGATGGGACGGTCGTCCCGGTCGATCGGTTCGCCCGGATCGATCTCGATGCCCTGGCCGATGTGCTCGATGCACATCGCGACGAAGGCCGCACCGTCGGGATCGTCAGCGTGATGGCGGTCAACAACGAGGTCGGCACGATCACCGACATCGCCGCGGTCAGCGCTGTCGTACGCCGCCACGCGCCGGACGCTCTCCTGCACACCGACGCCGTCCAGGCCCCGAGCTGGGTCGATCTCCGGACGATCTCGCCGCACGTCGATCTGGTGTCGTTGAGCGCCCACAAGTTCGGTGGGCCGAAGGGGGTCGGCATCCTCGTCGAACGGGGCGGGCCCCGCGTCGATCCACTGATCATCGGCGGCGGCCAGGAACGGGAACGACGAAGTGGAACCCACAACGTCGGCGGCATCGTCGCCGCAGCGACCGCGCTCCGGCTGACCGACACCGAGCGCACTGCCGAGAACGAACGACTGACGATCCTGCGCGACCGTCTCGTCGACGGGCTCGTCGGGCGCCTCGACGACGTGGTCGAAACGATTCCGCGTGACGAGCAGGCAAAGGCGGCTGGTTCGGCGCACGTGTGCGTCGGCGGCGTCGAGTCGGAGTCGTTGCTGTTCCTCCTCGACGAGGCGGGTGTCTGCGCGTCGGCCGCCTCCGCATGCGCGAGTGGGGCGATGGAGCCGTCGCACGTCCTCGCGGCGATGGGCGTCGATCGCGCAGTCGCCCTCGGAGCGCTCCGCCTCACCCTCGGCCACTCGACGACCGAAGCCGACGTCGACAGCGGCAGCGAGGCGATCGTGAACGCCGTCACTCGTCTGCGCTCCCACAGCGGAGTCGGCGCAGCCTCGTAGGTGCGTGGACATCTGGTGCCTGACACCCGATGACGGGCGGAGATGCCCGTAGCCTGGACGGCGTGAAAGTGATGTGCGCGATGAGTGGAGGGGTCGACTCCTCGGTTGCCGCGCTCCTGCTCAAGGAGGCGGGCCACGAGGTCGTCGGCGTCACCATGAAGTTGTGGGGCGGAGACTCCGACACCGGCTGCTGTTCGGTGTCCGATGTCGACGATGCCCGGCGTGTCGCCCAGCAACTCGACATCGACCACCTCGTGTTCAACTTCGGCGACGACTTCGACGAGCACGTCGTCGAGCCATACGTGCAGGCGCACGTCGACGGCATCACCCCCAACCCCTGTATCGAATGCAACCGGTCCGTCAAGTTCGCCCGCCTCGCCGAACGCGCCGACCTGCTCGGTTTCGACGCGGTCGCCACCGGCCACCACGCAGCGATCGGGCACCTCGCGGACGGGACACTCACCCTCGAGCGCGGCCACGACACCAAGAAGGATCAGAGCTACGTCGTGCACATGCTCGACCAGGGTCAACTCGCCCGCACGATGTTCCCCGTCGGTGGGATGGACAAGTCCGAAGTCCGGGCACGGGCCGCCGAGATCGACCTGCGCACGGCCGACAAGCCCGACAGCCAGGACGTGTGTTTCATCACCAAGTCCGACGGGCGCGAGACCTTTCTCGGCGACCGCATCCCGTTCCGTGAGGCGACGGTCGTCGACATGGCGGGCGCCACGGTCGGCAATGTCGAGTCGGTCGAGATGGTCACCGTCGGTCAACGCAAGGGGCTCGGTCTGCCGGGCGGCGGGCCGAAGCGGTACGTCGTCGATGTCGATGTCGCGAACCAGGTGGTGACGGTCGGCGACGATGCCGATCTGCTCAGACCGGGCCTCGACGTGACCGACCTGAGCTGGGTGGCTGAGCCGGTTGCCGGAGACGTGCGCGTCCAGTGCAGCGCCCACGGGGCCACGCAGCACGGACGCGTCGTGATCGACGGGCGCACGGCGCACGTCGCGTGGAACGCTCCCCAGCGCCGGGTCGCGCCCGGTCAGAGCGTCGTGTTCTACGACGAGACCGATCGCCGCGTGCTCGGCGGAGGCATCTGCGCGTGACGGCGTCGGTCTGACCCACTGCATCGCGTCGAGGCATGCGTCGTGAGATCGTGTGGTGTGGACATCCGCTCAGATCGTCGATTCCGTTTCGACGTCGATCGGGCAACGTTGTGGGGGGCCCTCATCCGCGTCGATCGGTATCCGGAGTGGTGGCCGTGGTTGCGTGAGTTCGAGGGGACCGGATTCGTCGAGGGAGATCTGTGGCGGTGCGTCGTCAAGCCACCACTCCCGTACTCGCTTCGATTCACCGTCGCCCTCGTCGACGTCGTCGATCACGACGTCGTTCGCGTGCAGATCGACGGTGACATCACCGGGTGGGCAGAGCTCACGATGGTCGATCGTGACGTCGGCTGCGAGCTCCGGTTGATCTCGGAACTGAGTCCGGCGAGCCGTCCGTTACGCGTGGTCGCCCGATGTGCACGGCCCGTCGCCGCGTTCGGTCACGACTGGGTGCTCGACACCGGTGCCCGTCAGTTCCGGGCTGTGGCGTTCGAGTCCTGAACGCAGCCGGGCTTCACGATGCGGCCGGGAACATGCCGGCCTTCGACAGCAGCCCCGGAGCGGGGTGTTCGACGACCGTCTCGAGCCACGGGACGATCGTGCACATCTGGTCGATGTCGACCCCGGTGGCGTAGCCCATGCGCTCGAGCAGGTACACGAGGTCCTCGGTCGGAATGTTGCCCGTGGCGTTCGGTGCGAACGGACAGCCGCCGATCCCTCCGAGGGACGAATCGAGCACGCTGACACCGGCCTCGACTGCGGCGGCCGCATTGGCGAGTCCGGTATTGCGCGTGTTGTGGAAGTGGCACCGGAGGCGAGGTTCGATCGGTCCGCCGAGGACATCTCGGACGATTGCAAGACGTTCACGGACGTCGGTCGGGACGGCGACGCCGATCGAGTCGGCGAGTGCGATCTCGTCGGGTGGCGTCGGCATCAGTGAGTCGACCACCTCGGCGAGCCGCTCGGGTGGGACCTCGCCCTCGAACGGGCATCCGAACGAGGCGGCGATCGTGACCGTGGACCGCAGCCCGGCCGCGCGCGCTGCCGCGCCGATCTCGTGCCAGACGTCGACCAGCCCCGCCGTCGGCTTGCCCTGGTTGCGCTCGGCGAAGGTGTCGGAGGCGACCACCACGACGTTGATCTCGTCGACACCGGTGTCGATCGCCTGTTGAAGGCCGCGGGAGTTGAGTACGAGGCCGACGATGGACAACGCGTCACGGTCGGGGAGCGTGCCCGGACGTGCGAGCGCGGCCATCACCTCCGCCGAGTCGGCCATCTGCGGAACCCTCTTCGGGTTGACGAAGCTCACCGCTTCGATCCGACGAAGACCGGCCGCTGCCGCGCGGCGGATGAGCTCGACCTTGTCGTCGGTCGAGACGATGACCGACTCGGACTGCAGACCGTCGCGTGCCGACACCTCGACGATGTCGACCCGCCCTGTCGATGGCGCTCCGATCGAATCTTCGTTCATGGGTGGCATCCTCTCATGTGACCGTCGATCATTCGACTTCAGAAGCTGACGAGGAGCTGTGGTGCAGGCATTGGACGATCTCAGGGTGATCGAGA
>NZ_JBAVYV010000288.1:0-1500 GCF_049588435.1 Ilumatobacter sp. | reverse complement strand
ACCGTGGTGTGCCGATCCAGCAGGGCTACGGCCTCACCGAGACCGCCCCGATGACAACCATCCTCGACCCCGAGTACGGCCTCTCCAAGCTCGGCTCGGCCGGCACACCGCCGCTGTTCACCGAGGTCCGCATCGTCGACCCGACCAACTCAGTGATCGACGAACCGGGCGTCGCGGGCGAGATCTGCACCCGAGGCCCGAACGTCATGGTCGGCTACTGGAACCGCCCCGAAGCAACCGCCGAGGCGATCGATACCGACGGCTGGTTCCACACCGGCGACGTCGGCTACCTCGACTCCGACGGCTTCTTGTTCATCGCTGACCGGATCAAGGACATGGTCATCACCGGCGGAGAGAACGTGTACCCCGCCGAGGTGGAGAGCGTCCTGTTCGCCCACCCGAAGATCACCGAGGTCGCCGTGATCGGCCTGCCCGACGAACGATGGGGTGAAGCGGTCACCGCCGTCGCTGTCTCGTCGAGTACCGACGGCGAACTGACGCTCGAGGAACTGCGCGACTACGCCACCGAATCGCTCGCTCGCTACAAGCTGCCGACCCGGCTCCACCTTGTCGATGTGCTGCCCCGCAACCCCGCCGGCAAGGTCCTCAAGTTCGAACTGCGCGACCGCTTCAACGCCGACACGAACACCGAGACGTGAGGAACTGACATGGCGACAACATCCAAAAGGACAGCAAGCAAGAAGACAACAGCAAAGAAGACCGCCACCCGGAAGCCAGCAACGAAGAAGTCAGCGACCAAGAAGCCGGCGGCGAAGAAGGCAACAGCCGAGAAGCAGGCGCCCGAGACGCCACCGTCGAAGAAGCCGCCACGCAAGAAGCCGCCGTTGTGGAAGCAGGCCTTCGACGCGGTCGAGCGACCTGTTGCGAATCTGTCCGAGCAGGTAACCCACTCAGAGGCCTTCGCGGACAACATGGCCCGAGCGGTGCGTTCGTCGTCGTCGGCGACCCGCCGGCTCCCTGTGGTCCCGCGAACACCCGACCAGATCGCGGGATGGCTCGGCAAGCAACTCGACCGCGGACTGCACCGGACCCGCAACGGCCTCAAGGTCCTCACCGGCTTCGATGCCCCACCGCTCGCCACCAGCCCTCACACCGTCGTGTGGGAGCGCGACCGAGCGCAGCTACGCCGCTACGACAGCACCCAGCGCCGACACGAGACACCGCTGCTGTTGGTGATGAGCCTGGTGTCAACCTCGAAGCTGTTCGACCTGCGCCCCCACAACAGCTTCGTCGCCTACCTCCTTCAAGCGGGCTTCGACGTCTACCTCCTCGACTGGGGCCTGGCCGACGAGCGCGACGCCGCCAACGACCTGGCGACCTACGTCGACCACTACATCGTCGGCGCCGTCGAGGCGATCAGCGAGTTGATCGGCGAAGAACAGGTCGACGTCGTGGGCTACTGCTTCGGCGGCGACCTTGCACTGCTCCACGCCGCGTCATACCCCGACTCGGTCCGGCGTCTGTGCGTCATCGCAACGC